>CANRJF010000113.1 GCA_947630855.1 uncultured Lachnospiraceae bacterium | reverse complement strand
CAAAGGGGAATGAATCAGAAATGATTTATTCCCTTTTTTATCCTTTCATGCATTTCCCTGCGTCTTACAGCCGGATTTGCTTTGTTCTTATCTTTCTGCTAAAGGCAGCGTCATGTTCTACAAACAGCAATGTAGGCTGGTACTTTAAAATCATTTCCTCCATCTGCATATGAGACATTACATCAATAAAATTCAAAGGCTCGTCCCAAATGTACAAATGGGCCTTCTCGCAGAGGCTTCCTGCAATCAATACCTTCTTTTTCTGTCCCTCACTAAAATCACTGATATCCTTTTCAAACTGATTTCTCTCAAACCCCATCTTCCGCAGCACTGCTTTAAAAACACTTTCTTCTATCCCAAGGGTTTTTCCGTAATCCGTAAGGCTTCCCTTAAGATGGGAGGTATTCTGGGATATATAAGAAATTTTTAAGCCACCGGCCTTATAGAGCTCTCCCCGGTAGGAAACATCTTCCCCTAATATCAGTTTTAATATACTGGATTTACCACAGCCGTTTTCCCCACATAAATGTATCCTGTCACCGGAATTTACGGACAGGTTAATATTTTCACACACTATTTGGCTGCCATAAAATAAAGAAACATCCTTCAACTCCACAAGCCTGCTGCTGTGGAATTTCAAGGGCAGAATTGTCAGGTCTTCCTCCCAGTCTATATTGTGAAGCAGTTCCGATTTTTCCACAATTGTCGACTGCTGCCTTGCCTCAATGGATTTTGCCCGTTTCATCATTTTTGCAGACTTATGGCCCACATAACCCCTGTCGATTTTAGAACCGGAACTTTTTGTGCCGTATTTACTTTTTTCCACCTTATCCGACCAGCCCAGGGTGCGCCTTGCCGCAACCGAAAGACGGTTAATATCTTTTTGCAGTTTTTCATTTTGGCTTAACTCAAACTCATCCTGCATCTGTTTGTTTTCATACCATGTGGAAAAATTTCCTTTTTGTACTTCAATATCTGCTCTGTTAATGGACAGCACATGGTCTATGCAGTCATCTAAAAGCCTCCTGTCATGGGATACAAGAATGAATCCTTTCTTTTTCCTTAAATACTCCCCTACAATCCGGCGGGCATTTTCATCCAGATGATTTGTAGGCTCATCTATCAAAAGAAAGTGATTCTGTCTTAAAAACAGAGCCGCCAGAAGAATTTTTGTCTGCTCCCCCTTAGATAAGGTAGAAAAGGGTCGATACATTACTTCCGCATCCACTTTTAACAGGGAAATTTCCCGGCAA
Source organism: uncultured Lachnospiraceae bacterium (assembly GCA_947630855.1). Taxonomy (GTDB): domain Bacteria; phylum Bacillota; class Clostridia; order Lachnospirales; family Lachnospiraceae; genus Roseburia_B. Next base: position 10,624 of record CANRJF010000113.1, on the reverse strand, counting down.
AATTCCCAATCCATGCATTCGGGAGCAATTTCCTGCAAAACTTCTATGGTATCCGCTTCCTCATTTTCCACCTTATAGGGAAAATAATCAAACTCCACCGAAGCATGTATCTCCCCGGCATATTCATAATTTCCCAAAAGCAGATTTAAAAATGTGGTCTTTCCCCTGCCGTTTCTTCCGATAAAGCCCAGCTTCCAGTCTGTATCCATCTGGAAACTTACGTTTTCAAAAATCATATGGCTGCTGCCTTCATAGGCAAATGATAAATTTTTTACATTGATAAGCGACATAAATACCCCCCTTTTTATCATATATACACACAAAGAAAAGCTGCAAGAAAGCATTTTCCTGCAGCCCTGAAAGCTATACTATTATTATCCTAATGATAATAAGCATACCTGTTATGGAGTGTAAAAATAATGATTACTTTCTTGCAAAAGGCACAGTTATACCGCTGAAACAGTAAAACCGCTAAATTAAAAATTATTTGCAAGAAAAATAATACATCCTTTTACCTCATTTCCTAAATTTTTTCATATTATAACAAAAGATTGTCATAAAGTCTATACAAATTTATCTATAAATTCTTTTAAAACTTCTTTTGGTGCAAAACCAACCTGCATATCCACCTTTTTCCCGTCTTTTACAATTGCCAGGGCCGGAATGCTCTGTACCCCAAATGATGCTGCAAGCTGTTGATTTGCATCTATGTCCACATTGTAAAAAGAAATCTTCCCCTCATACTCGCTGGAAACCTCCTCCAATACCGGAGCTAACATCTGACAGGGGCCGCACCAGCCTGCGGAAAAATCAATCAATACAACACCTTTTTTATCCATTTCCTGATATTCTTTTTCTGAAATTTTTTTAACCATAGCTTTATTCTCCTTTTTCTGCTATTTTATTATTTTTTCATAAGTTTCGCAATATCTTTTTCTAATATCTTAAACCGGAATTCAATTGTCTGTCTTTATAGTTTTCCATATTAACCGGTATTTCATTCCCCTGGAAACCTTGCTTTTTTCCCGCTTTGTTTCTAAATATTTTATTCGATTTATGCCTTTTAAGTACTTTTAAATTGTTATTCTGCTTACGAAAAAGATACCGCGCCAAAGAGAGACGCGGTTACCTGTTAAAAGTATGATGTCTGCTTGTGCCATGCTAACAATTTTGTAAAATCAATTTCCGCATCTGGTGGATGCCTTTTTCCTGTGATGTTATAATGTCTTCCAATATAGACACCAGCCCCGGACAAATCCGGTACTGCAGCGTTGTCTTAGACATTCGCACTGCCCCCATATGATGGGGTATCATTTCCCGCATAAAATTGCAGGAAATATCGTTATCGGCACAAGCCTGCCGCATCTGACAGAACATCAGCCTTTTAATCTGATTTATCTTACCCTGAAACTGATTTAACTCACAAGGCGCATTTTTACACATTTCACAATTGTCTTCGATTGCCAGCATATCTGCTATGCTCTTTGTCTGTTCCGTGATAATCCCCTCTGCAATATCCCCTAACGCCGGAATGGGGCAGTAGGGCAAAAGATTTTCCGACATTTCAATAGCGGCTAGGTGATGGGGTATCATTTGAACAATAAAATTATAAGATATACTGTCCTTTAATCTTGCTTCTTCCATACCTTTTATCATGTCGTTTAAAATATGGCAATATTTATTCAAATATTTTTCCGTTTCCTGGTTTAACCCACATTGGCATTGTATCATATTATCATCATTCTTAATTTATATTTTGAATTAATATATCATATGCAATGAGGGTGATTTGGGCATTAATAACTATAATTCTGATGCATATTCTTACAATCTGTATTATTTAAATTGAATCTTTTTTCCGATAATACCCATAAACCCCAATACAAATCAGGGCTGACAAAAATGAGCCCGCCGGGGCAGCCAGTCCCATGGGATACAAACTATCTGGAAAATACACACTTGCCAGATAAGCCCCGGGAATCCGCACCAAAATAATAGATGCAATATTATGGATAAAAGAAACCCCGGATTTCTGATCCCCACAGAAATACCCGCTAAAACAAAAATGAATCCCCGCAAAAAAACAATCCATAGAATAGGAACGCAGATAATCACATCCTGCTGCAAGCACCATCTCATCTCTGGTAAAAAGCCCCACCAATGTATAAGGCAGAAACTGATTGTAAAGAAAACAAAAAAGTCCCCACCCTAAAGTAATACACAAACCATATTTTAAAGCCATCCTTGCCCGTTTTGGCTTTCCTGCCCCCATATTCTGAGCAGTAATAGCAGAAATGGCAGAAAGAAAAGCAGAAGGCACTAAAAACATAAAACTGATTATCTTTTCCACAATCCCCACACTGGCAGAGACAACAAGCCCCCGGCTGTTGGCAATAACCGTAATCACAATAAATGCCACCTGAATCAACCCATCCTGCAAGGCAATGGGGCCTCCTACCTTTAATATCTGCAATACCCTTTCCTTATGAAAACCAAAATCTTCTCTTGTTACCCGGAAACCAAAATCATATTTTTTTATCATAAAAAGAGCGGCTGCCACACTCACTGCCTGTCCCAAAACGGTTCCCAAAGCTGCCCCGGCAGCTCCCATGTTAAAACCGCCAATAAACAATACATCCAAAGCAATATTTACCACACAGGCAATTCCCACAAAATACATGGGATGTTTAGAATCTCCCGCCCCCCGGAAAATACTGCTGATAATATTGTATGCAGTAATAAAGGGAATCCCCGCAAAACAAATCCTAAGATAGGTCTCCGTTTCCCCCAGTGCCTCTTTTGGAGTCATCATAATCCGGGTGATTGGCCCAGTCAGCAACATAAGCGCCAATGTAAGAATAACCGCAAAACCTGTAAACAACACCACCGAAGTTCCCACCATAGAAGATGTCATCTTCTTATCCTTAGCCCCTACACTGCGCCCAATCCCCACAGTTGTCCCCATGGCTAGCCCTACAATAATCACCGTCAGCATATGAATCACCTGGCTTCCCACAGACACTGCCGTAGTAGTTTTAGAGCCATTGTAAAGCCCTACCACAAACAAATCTGCCATACCGTAAAAAGTCTGCATAAAACAAGACAAAAGATACGGCAATGCAAATCTAATAAGATTTTTTCCTATATTCCCTTCTGTAAGATTATTTTCCATTGTTCATCATCTCTGTTCCATTTTTATAATATAATCTCGGTTTTCCCGTTCTATATCGGACAAATCTTTATCTTCAATATTCCAGGATTTTTGATACCAACATTTTTGTGAAAAATATTCTTCCAACTTCTCATCTTCAAACATCCACCCATACCTTGCATAAATTTCATTTCTGGCAAGGCGAAGCTGTTCTTTATCAAGTCCTTGAAAATCTGCTTCTGTAAGTTTTCTTACAGCACTGTCCTTTAGGATAAAATCATTCTCTTTAGGTAAAGTAACATGGCATACAGCCTCAGGAGTCCCTTCCCCAAAACCCTGTTCCCAAGTATTCTCCACCGTAATCCGAAATAACGGCTCCAGACCCTCATCCGCCGCACATAACTCAAATGTATCCCTCTCATAAACTGCCTGGGCTGTTTTTACCAAACCAATCCTTTTTAAATCCTCCACAAAATCCACTGCGCCTTTTCCTGCATCTGTAAAATCAGAACCCGCCACAGAATATCCTGTTTCTTCTATCAATTCCCTTCCATCATACCGAAATACCTTATTCTGATATTCCGCTCCATCTGCAAAAACAAATGTATTATCCATGCAGCTTCCGCATATATATTTATCATTTTTTAACATTATGCGATAACAAGCTGTATCTGTACCTCTTGCCAGTACCCCTTTTGCCAAAGTTCCCATATCCCCTATATCTACTCCATTTTCTGTTTTTTCATAAACAATGACATCCAGACTGTTGCCTCCCTCCTCATAGCTGCCTAAATTATGTATCCAAAAGGTAAGAAGCTCTTCTTTCCCATCGCCATCCAAATCCAAAATCCGGCTATAAATACATCCCTCATTATCCGTAATTCCATTAGAATAAAAACAATTCATTTTCGAATCAAATATATAGGAGAAAATATAACCCTCTAAATCAAACTTTTCTAACTGAGATACAGCCTCATCGAAATCCTTAGCCCAAACATCACTTTCCTGTTCTTCTGTCTTCTCCATCTCAAGGTTCTGTTCCTTTATTATCACTTCCTCTGTTTCATTCTCCTGACTTACAGCAGATGGTTTTTTCAACAGCAAAACACTTAAGACCAAAATTACTAAAAGCAATATTCCAATAATTCCCACTAAAAATTTACTATTTTTCATAATATCATCCCTTTACCAAACTACCACGTACAAAAAGCGAGAACGGATTTTTCCGCCTCGCCGAGCCTTATATAAACACTATACACAAAATTATTTTCTTTTGCAAGTATGAAATCTTGATTAACCTTGTTTCCAAAGATTTAATATTGTATAATGACATTATTCACAATCAAATGCCTGCAAGCAGTCACTTGGCTCTTTGTTTGCGGGAATAAAACTACATCAAGGAGACAAACAATATGAGTGTTCTTGCCCAAACCTGCGGAATCGTTATGGTAATAATTTTGCTGTTTTTCTTCAAACGGCAGAAACAATTGCATTTACATGCGGAGCAGGCATTTTTTCGTCTTGTCTGCTGGGTACTCTTATGCCTGTGTCTGGATATTTCATCTATTATTGTAATTGACCGCAGATATATTCTGCCTCCCTGGTTTGTAGAATTGGTTGCAAAATCTTATATTGTCACACTGCCGCTTACCGTGGCGTTTGCCACAATTTATGTTTACTCCGATTTTTATTCCAAAAATCTTTCCATTAAAAAATTCCAGCACATTTACACTGTTATGGGTTTTATTGATTCTGCCGTTATCTTTCTTGCTCCAATCCGGTATCATGAAAATGAAGCAGGCGTAGTTCTGTATACGGAAGGCCCAAGTGTAATCCTCACTTATATATCTGTGGCTGTCTATATGCTATTTCTGGTATACCATACCGTAAGAAACCGACATCTTCTTAACAAAAAACGTATTTATGCCGTGTGGGTATGGCTGTTCCTATGGACTGCAGCCGCCTTCATTCAATTGCTTCATAACGAATTACTGATTGTAGGATATGCAGGTTCCCTGGGAATCATGATTATTTATCTGTCCCTGGAAAACCCGGAAACCAATATTGACCGGCAAACCGGACTGTTTAACCAGAATGCACTGATTCAATATCTGAAACAGCAGTATGGAGACCAGATAAGCTTTTCTTTGCTGTCCCTGACACTGGAATATACTTACACCCAGAATTTAAATACAGATTTTCAGGAATCCTCCCGCTTAGAGCTGGTTTACTATCTGGAATCCATAAAAAATGCATTTGTGTTTAAACATACAAACGATGAAATTATTCTAATTTTTAAAAATAATTCGGAAGCCGAAGCTGCCAGGGAAATGATTAACCAACGGTTAAAGCAGGGCTTTGGAAAAGATAATTCCAATATCTTTTTAGGTTCCTGGATTTATGTTCCCGATTCTTCCATTGTACCGTCAGAAGAAGAATTGTTATCTACCTTGCGCTATGTAAAGCAGAATCTTATGAAAGACCAATCTTTCTGCCTTATGGATAAAAGCATTGTGGATAAAGTGCTTCAGGAAAAGGCCATGAAGGAATTAATGATTAGCGCAATCAACCGGGATGCGGTGGAAGTATTTTATCAGCCTATTTACTCTACAAAAGAACACTGCTTTACTTCCGCAGAAGCATTAGTGCGCATTCGGGATGAAGAAGGAAATCTGGTACCTCCGGGCAAATTTATTCCTGTGGCGGAAAAAAACGGCATGATTTTAAAGCTGGGGAAAATTGTATTTGAAAAGGTCTGTAAGTTTATAAAGGAAACGGATATCCGGCAATACGGCCTTCATTACATAGAAGTAAACCTATCTGTGGTGCAGTGTGCTTACGAACACCTGGCGGCAGACTATATCAGAATTATGGACACTTACCATATAGACCCCGGACAGATTAACTTAGAGATTACGGAATCTGCTTCTTCTAACGCCAAAAAAACATTATTGGAAAACATGAATATTTTATTAAATTACGGCATTTCCTTTTCCTTAGATGACTTTGGCACCGGACAATCTAATTTAAATTATATTGTAGATATGCCTGTTTCCATTGTAAAATTTGACAGAACCATGATACTGTCTTACTTTGAAAATGAAAAAGCCAGATACGTTATGGAAGCAGCCATGCATATGATTCAGGGCATGAAATTAGAGATTGTATCAGAAGGCATTGAAACGGAAGATGCCTATAAGACCATGGAACGATTGAATATTGCATATATTCAAGGGTACTATTTCTCAAGGCCTCTTCCATGCAATGACTTTTTAACATTTCTGGAAAAACAGCAAGGTAAACCATAAGCAGCTTGTTACATAGTTTATAATTCCAGTTTTTGTATCCGGCTGTAATTTTTATTTCTGTCATAAGAAATTATACTTTGGGGGCTTGCTATATAAAAAGTATTCCCTGCATACATTCCCCGGTACTCTTCCAGGCTGGCACTCTGGTCTAAATCTGCTGTCAGAAGATTTTTAAATGTTCCTTCTTCTATGGAAAACAACAGATAACTATTATTGTCTTTTCCATCCTGATAAGAGGCCATCCCAAATCCCAGCAGATTTTCCTGTGCATCTGCCAAAACCGTTTTATAATCATACAATGCAGGGCTGTAATCCCCGTTTTCAATGACAGATTCTTTTTGTATGGTAATGTGGGCAGGGTCTGAAATATCAAACAAAACAAGTTTTAGCCCCTCCTGGCTTCCTGTGTCTTCGTCTGTCTCATAACCAATCCCTACCAGTTTATCTTCCCCCCAGAAATGAAGGTATTCGGAAAATCCGCTGAGTTTAACTTCTGAGAGTATTTTCGGATTTTTGGGGTCAGACATATCCACCGCAAACAGAGGGTCCGTATTTCTGTAAGTAACAAAATATGCAATGTCCCCGAAAAACCTGGCAGCATACACCTGCTCTCCTTTTGCTATTCCTTCCAGCTTACCGGTCATATTCAGCTTTTCATCAAAAAGATAAAGGTTATTGCTGTCCTCGCTGCTGGTCCAGTCTGTGGTTAAAATTCGGAGTTTTCCGTTGTCTTCCGATACTGCAAAAGTATCATATACTTCCCCTGTAACAGATGCGGCATTTACCGCATTAATCTCTCCGTTTTTTAAGGAAAACTTGGCAACTCTGGTTTTTACGCTTCCCTGGTAATCGCTGTGATAGAGATAAATTGCCTGTTTGCTTACATATATTTTAGCATAATCATTTAATATCAATACATTATCCACTACCTTGCCCGGTTCTTTTGTGTCCGTTGAGGATATTACCAGGCCGCTGTTTCCCTGTTCGGGGATATAAATACATTTTGCATCAATGACTTCTCCGTTTACCAGGGGAATAAATCCACCCGCTTCCTCCCTGCTAATCACCTGCTCATTTTCTACGCCGGTCTGCTCCATACTTTTTTGCGTAAAAAGATAAACCATACTCCCTATTTTCCGGGAATCTTCGTAAAAACCATCCTGGGTAACTGTTCCCAAAAGCCTGGGATTTTTTCTGTCGCTGATATCGTATGTCTGCAATTTTGTAACATTTTTGTACACAAGCCTGTATGTGGCACCCTCTTTATCCAAAGGTTTGGCATAATCCTTCACTTCCGTACCCTGGGTAATATCCACATCTTCCTCTTCTACTGTATCATACTTGGGGTCGGGAGAATTAATCATGGCATTTCCTTCCTGCAATGCAGTTTCCTCCTGCTGCACGATTACATTTAACTGGTCGCCGTCAACATACATTTCCACCACACTGACATTTGCCGAATTATCTTCTACTGTAATCTTTCCTGCTGCTTTCATATCCCGTTCCCGAATATCGGTAATGGTTACTTCATTTCCTGAAACGGTATAAATGTAATTTCCGTCTGTCTTTATAATATCGCTCTCATCCACTCCTTTAGTCTGCACATTTGTTTTGGAATAAGAGGCTTCCTGCTTCTGGGCTGCTGTCCCTTCTGCGGTATCGGCCGATTCCATTTCTTCCCTTGCTGCCTCCCCGCTTTCTCCATAAGAATTAGCCAGTGAACTTACGTCCTCTGCCAATTCCTCTACAAACCCTGCTCCTGTAGCCATCCCTGTATCATAATCGTCTGTATCAGGCGCTAATGCCTGGTACACCTGGCTGTAATCCCCGGCCACCTGATATAAATCTCCCGCATTATTTTTAGGCGTCCTGGGTTTTGCGGTACTCCCGGATTCCTCCGCCGATTCCTCCTGATTTTCCCCGATTTCCTCTGCCGATTCCTCCTGATTTTCCCCTGCCATATCTGCTGATGCGGTATCATAAAAATCTTCCTGTCCCTCTCCTCTTTCCACATGATTTACTCTGTATACCGCTCCGATACAGCATACAAGCAGTACTGCCGCCGCCGCTGTACCTAATGCCCCAAACAGCCTTACAGTCTTTCTACTTCTGCTTTTTAACTTTTTTTCCAGCTCTTTCGGCTCTAATTCTTCCGGAATTTTTACATATTCCGAAGATTCTTTTATTTTATTTAATAATTCTTCTTCACCCATACCATTAATCCTCCTGTCCATTTAATTTTACGGCCATTTTCTTTAAGGCACGGCTCTCTTTGGAGCGCACGGTATTCTCATTTATATGCAATAATTCTGCAATTTCTCTGCTTTTATATCCGCAAAACAAATGCATACCGATAATCAGCCGCTCCTCCTGCTCTAATTCAAAAAAGGCTCTGCGCACCAGGGTATATTCCTCCGGGCCTTCCAAAAATCCGGTTTCCGGCATACCCTCCTTTAACTCTAAAGGTTTGTCTATATATTCCCTGCGCCTGTCTTTGCACTTGAAAAACAGAATACGGAAAATCCAGCTTCGAAATGCTTCTTCTTTTTTCAGATTCTTAATTGAAGAAAAAGCGCTTAACACAGCTTCGCTGACAGCATCTTTTGCATCTTCCGGATTCCCCAGTGTATATAGCGCAAACCGGTACATATCCTTATATATTTCTTCATATAAACCGGCAAAAGCTTCCGAATCTCCCTTTTTTGCCTTTTTAACCAGTTGCTTTTCCTTTTCCATACTGTATTCCTCCCTATCAAATTCTGCAGAAATCTGATATTTTGTACCAGTATCTGTTCAGCACAGTTACTTGTATCATATATATAGTCTAAAAAATAACTGATTTTGTTGCAATGATTTAGAAAAAAAAAGAAACGATATAAAATCCTCGTTTCTTTTTTTATAAAATCTGTTATTTCATTATCATGGAATTATCTGTCCTGAAAATAACATTTCTATATTTATTCAGTACCGTAAGTAAAATCATTCCTAAGATTCCGCATGAAATTATCTCCCCTGCACCTACTGTAAGCATAAAATATGGAATAGAGCCGGGGAACTGGTATACATATGCCAGAATAAAGGGAACAATCACAGTATTGGCTGCAATGGGGGGTAAAGGTGCCGCCCACTTATATTTTTTCAATGCATAGGTTCCAAAAGCTCCCAATAACGTAGCCATGCCGCCAAAAAGAATATCCAACGGGGCACAGCCTGTCAACAGATTTGCCAGCACACAGCCTACCCACAGTCCAGGTATTGCCGCCGGCGTAAAGTAGGGCAGAATGGTCAGCGCTTCGGAAAAGCGGACTTGAACTGCATAATTTGCCAGCCCTAAAGCATTGGCAATCAATGTCAGCACAACATAAAGAGCGGCAATCATCGCCGCCTGGGTGATAAATAGTACTTTCTTGTCTCTCATATTCAATTTTCTCCTTTAGTTTTGTTTTAGGTGAGGAAGGTCTCGAACTCACCGTTTTATTTAGTAAAAGCCTTGATTTTATGGGCTTTTCCAAGGATTTATTATAGCATGACGGCAGGGATTGTCAAGCATTGGACTCAATTATTTCAGGAAAGTTCAGGAAATGCTGTTTGAAAATTTATTTTAATTGACATAAGACATTTTCTTTGTTATTATACAATTGAAAAAGGGCATTGCCGTATAGCAACGGTTCGCCTTGTTTATTAGTTACTTAAAAAAGCAACCGGTCACTTTAGCGAGAAGAGCGGCTGCTTTTTTGATGTTTATCTTTTCTGACATTCTGTACTATGCTGATTACAGTCACGATAATGCTTATGACTGTCACAACAATTCCAACAATGCCGATTATGATGGACACCATTTCTTTACCTTCCACTTTATTTTCCATTATGTACCACCTCCCAAGATACCGGAAGTTCTCAAATGAATCATTTGGCAAAAGGCGAACCGCATAGCCGTTTTGGCAACGCCCAGATTAATTTTAGCATCTGGCCACATAAGATTCAACAAGAAAACCATATTTTTTACAAAATCCATTATCCATGGGAAAGATAAAGGCTGACGGCAGGGATTGTCAAGCATTGGACTCAATTATTTCAGGAAATGCTGCTTGAAAATTTATTTTAATTGACATAAGACATTTTCTTTGTTATTATACAATTGAAAAAGGGCATTGCCGTATAGCAA
>CANRJF010000112.1 GCA_947630855.1 uncultured Lachnospiraceae bacterium | reverse complement strand
CATTATAGCAAAAATCATCCTGCCGCTTACAAAGCCTATCTTAGCAACCATTGCCCTGTTTTATGCAGTTGGGCGTTGGAATGCTTACCAGGATGCTCTCTACTATATTAAACAGAGGACGGATTTAAGGCCCCTGCAGTTAAAACTGTATTATCTGGTGGTGGCTGCTTCCGAATCCTTCCAGGCAGAGGGAGCTTCCAGTGCGGCAGTGCTTACAAACCCGGAAGTACTTAAGGCATCCTGTGTTATTTTTGCAACAGTACCTATTGTTGTTGTTTACCCCTTCCTGCAGAAGTATTTCGTTCAGGGAATGATGGTTGGGGCAGTGAAAGGATAGTCTATTGGGATACCAATACTATTATAAAGAAATCATAAGATTGAAGGAGGAAAAAACATGAAAAGGAAATTATTGGCAGCATTGCTGGCATCCGCTATGGTTGTGACATCTTTTGCAGGATGCGGCGGAAGCAAAGATACTGCAGACACCAGCTCTGATGCGGCAAGCGACAAAGGAGATGCAGCGGAAGAAAAAGAATCCGAAGCTGTGGCTGATGACGCAGGGGAGGCAACCGAGGCGGCAGACGCAGGAGCAGGAGCAGAATCTTCAGGAAGCTACACCGATTATTCCGGCGGATTCCCGGAGCAGGTAACCATCCAGATTCCGGTTTATGACCGTTCTTTTGAGGGATGGGACGTGACAAACAACTACTACACCAACTGGGTACAGAGTGAATTTGGCGACAAGTACAATATTAAGGTAGAATATGTGGCTATCAACCGTACCAATGAAGTGCAGGATTACATGCAGCTTATCGCAGCAGGCACGGCTCCCGACATTATTATGCACTATGATATGCCTCAGGCTGTAAACTACTGGAATGAGGGCGCAATGCAGGAATTGGATTTGGATGAAATTGCATATTATGCTCCCACCTACTATGAGAAATTGAAAGATACTATTGCAAAGTACGGTCAGTTGGACGGCAGCAATGCATTCTTCTTTGCAGAGAGAGAAGCCATCTATTACAACTGGATTACATTAATCCGTCAGGACTGGCTGGATAAAGTGGGTGCAGAGATGCCTACCAACTTAGACGAACTGAATGCAGTTGCAGCTAAGTGGAAAGAGGCAGGTCTTGGAACATTAGGCGACCAGTTAAAGAATAAGAGTTTTACCTTTGAGTATCCTTTTATGACATCCTGCCTGGATGAATCTGATTTGTACTTAGATTTAAATGTAGCTCCTCTGACATGGGCTGCTTCCAAGGATTACTTAAAGAACTTAAACAAACAGGTAAATGAAGGACTGATGGATCCGGAATTTTACTTAAATGAAGATGATGCGGCATGGAAAGCAGATTTCGTATCCGGCAAATGCGGTACATACAGCTTCTATATTAACAGCTCCACAGATGCCATTTCTTCTCTGTTGGCTAATGACCCGGATGCAAAGGTAGCTGCCATGAACCCGGGCGCAGGCTCACCGGACGGCAAGAACTACTATTATGAATATCCTCCTTACGGTATGGTAATGGGAATCAACTCCAATTCTACTCCTGAGGAAAGGGCAGCAGTATGGATGCTCCTTGACTGGATGATTCAGCCGGATAACCTGTTCTATCTCCAGAACGGTGTTGAGGGAGAGAACTACACATTATCTGCTGACGGTATTGCAGAGCCGGTTGCTGATTTTGCAGGAGAGTCCAAACTTTCCCAGAACAACAACAAGGACTACTGGTGCTTAGTACAGGAAGTTGCTGATTACGGTGACGAGGAGAAGAACTTCAAGGCTAACTTAAAGACTCTTGCTCCCGCAGGCTATGAGCAGTTGATTCAGGATAACTACGATTATTACAAGGCAAATGACAACGGTGTAGTTTCTCCAATCTTTACTACTACCGTAGAATCTTCTGCTGAGTATGCTGCAGATTTGACGGCATTGTGGTTAGAGGCTTATGTAGACCTTGCAACCTGCAAACCGGATGAGTTTGACTCCAAGTATGAAGAGTACAGCAAAGAGTACTTAGAGGCAGGCTATCAGGAAATCTTAGATGAGAAACAGTCTCTGATTGATGAGGGCAAATGTATTAAAGAATAACATCTGCAGGAAAACCGGAAACGGGAACGCCTGTATGGAATAGTAACAGATATGGCAGATGCAGTTTGTATCTGCCATTTTGTTACCGGAATAGGAGAAACAGCACAAAAAATTGTTTTATTTTGGCAGAAATATAGTATAATAGAAGAAAGATGGGGTAATTTATGGCAGGATTAGAATATGATAAAAAAGAAGTGGAAGAGTTAATCGACAAGATGGTCACTCGGACTATGCGCATGGATATGACATGGGACTGGCCCTGCGGCGTGGCTTATTACGGAATCAGCCGTGCTTATGAAGTGACAAAGAATGAAAAATACTTAAATCTGATGAAGGAGCGGGTAGATGAATATATAGAACTTGGCCTTCCCTCCTGGACGGTAAATACCTGTGCAATGGGGCATTGCATGATTACTCTTTTTGAGGCTACGGAGGACGAGCGGTATCGGGAGATTGCCATGAGCAAAGTGGATTATCTTAGGAATAAAGCCCTTCGTTTCGGGGACAGCGTTCTTCAGCATACCGTATCCGTAAAAAATGATTTCCCGGAACAGGCATGGGCAGATACCTTATTTATGGCAGCATTTTTCCTTCTTCGTGTGGGGGTAAAGTTAAAAGACGAAGCCATCATTGAGGATGCCTTAAATCAATATTACTGGCATATAAAGTACTTGCAGAATCCAGATTCCGGGCTTTATTACCATGGATATAATAATATTACAAAAGACCATATGTCCGGCTTTTACTGGGGACGTGCTAATGCCTGGGCAGCTTATACCATGTCACAGGTGGGGCTGATTCTGCCGGAGGCATATCTCTATCCGAAGTTTCTTGAAATTGTGGGTTCCTTAAATGAGCAGTTGTCCGCCTTAAAAATGCTTCAGACAGAAAACGGGCTTTGGAGGACGATTTTAGATGACGAGGAATCTTACGAGGAGATTTCTGCTTCCGCCGGGATTGCGGCAGCCATGATTTCCAAGGGAAATCCCCTTCATTTAAAATATATTAACAAGGCAATTGAAGGGTTAAAGAAAAATATAAGCCCGGACGGAAGAGTGCTTAATGTATCCGGCGGCACGGCGGTGATGAAGGACCGGGACGGATACAGGAATATTTCCAAGGACTGGATTCAAGGCTGGGGCCAGGGCTTGGCATTGGCGTTTTTTGCCAGTGTTTTAGATTATGAGAATGTGAGAAATGACGGAGCGCTGTAAGGAGTAAGGGTATAGAATGAAGTATATATTTGATGAAGGGGAATGTAAGAACGGGGAAGTGGCAGTTTTGCCATCAGATTTATATGAAAGCGATAAGGGTTACGGATTTCTTACCGAGGCAAACCGGAAACAGGAGAAACGCTTATCGATACCCGAGTTAAACAGCGGGTTTGACGTGTATTACTGGTTTTACGGGATGGAGATTACAAAAATCGAAAAAGGCGCTTGCGGGTGCAAAGCCGTTTCCCCTTATGAGGGTGTGATTCCCTGCTGTTTTAAGTGTAATGTGGAGGCAGAAGGGAATTACCGGGTTACGGTTACTTTAAAGGCAGAGTGTGACGTGGATGAGGGAATTTTGTTTTTAGGACGCCGGAGAATGGGGGTAAGGAAGAAGTTTTTTAAGGGGGAGTGCTTTAAGGGCACATTTCTTACCAACATTTGTCCCATTATTCCCAGGAATTATGAAGATGTAATGGAGGATACTTCCCTGGATGTAACAATTACAGGCAGGGGCTTATGTTTCTGTGAGATTGAAGTGGAACCGGTACAATGTCCCACTATATATATTGCAGGGGATTCTACCGTCACTGACCAGAGCGGTGAATATCCCTATGTGCCTTCTTGCAGCTATTGCGGCTGGGGACAGATGTTAGGAGCTTACGTGGGGGAGGAGATGGCAGTGTCCAACCACTCCCACTCCGGCCTTACCACGGAAAGTTTCCGCATGGAGGGGCATTATGATATTCTTTTAAACCGTATTGGAAAAGGGGATTACTGTCTGATTCAATTTGGCCACAATGACCAGAAGTTAGCCCATTTAAAGGCAAGGGAAGGTTACCGCAGGAATCTGGAGCGCTACATTCATAAGCTCAGGGAAAAAGGGGGAAAACCTGTTCTTGTGACGCCTCTTGCCAGAAATACGTGGAAGGGCGGGGAAGATTGTTACAATGACCTTTTAACGGAATATCAGGAAGTTGTAATAGAAACAGGAAAAGCCTTAGATGTCCCTGTGGTTGATTTGCATGAGAGCAGTAAGGATTTTATTCTTAAAATGGGAAGGGAGGGGGCAAGACCCTACTTTTTCCCGTCGGATTATACCCACAGCAATGATTATGGGGCATATCTCTTTGCGGGAATGGTTTATGATAAAATGTGTAAAATGGGGCTTTTAAAAGAACATCATGTTTTACCGGAATGGCTGCCCCAGGACCAGGAGATGCCAAAACCGCCGGAGGAATTAAAGGATGTAAAAAACCCGATGGAGGAAGATTTGTTTGCCAATGTGGAAAGACAGGAGGACATTCTGACCAGAACGGAGAGCCTGGAGTTTGTTATATCCTGTATGCATTTTTTTCCTACCAATGTATACAACGATATGTTTTCGGATGTTATCGGCCATGAGACATATGCAGGGACAGTGGAGTGCGGTGTGCAGAATGGGATTATTCCCAGGGAAGTCATAGATTCCGGGGTATTTCGTCCGTTAGAGCCGGTAACAGGGGCAGAATTTTTTGAGTTTCTCGTCAACGGGTATGGGGGAAGAAAGTCGGACACATTAAATCCACAGGAACTTCTGCCGGAAGGTTTTTTGGAAAAAAAGAAAATCAGCCGGAGAGAAGGGGCGGACATTTGCCGCAAATTACATATATAGCCTTAAAAACCAGTGAAAAGAAAAATTAAATGTTAATATAATAATAGGAGAAACAGGATGGGAGAAAAATCAAAAGGAAGTTTTACTTTGCCGGGTGAATCCGGGTATGAAAAACTGACATTACAGATGGCGGAGAAATGGGGAGCAGATGTAATCCGTGACAGTGACGGTACAGTACTTTCCGATGAAATTGTTGAAGCAGGATATGATATTTATTCTACTATTTGTATTATCCGGGAACACAATGAATGGGCAAAGGAGCATATGGACAAGCTGCAGCAGACATTTTTAATGTCAAAGCCTGTTATGGCTCAGGGGAGTGAAGTTACCATACATTTGCTGGACGGGTATTTTACGGAGCAGTTTGTGGTAAATGACAGTGAACTTTCCAGGAAATTCTGGCAGATTTATGACAGGACTACGGAGACGGAGATTTCTGAAATATGGAATTATGAGAAGGAAACCGGCAATGTGACGGTGAGGAATGTGATTCCCTACCATGAATATACGGTAAACTTTTTTGCATACAGGATATGGGAAGAGATTTCCATGTATAATCATGTGACAAACAACTGGGATAAGGAACATCTGATGCCCATAGACCCAAGGACGAAGGAAGCGCAGGATTATCTGTATCAGTGGCTGGATACCTGGTGCAGGGAGCATCCCGCTACTACGGTGGTGCGGTTTACCTCCATGTTTTACAATTTTGTGTGGATTTGGGGGGATGATGAGCGGAACCGCAGCCGGTTTTCCGATTGGGGTTCCTATGATTTTACGGTGAGCCCTGAGGCGTTGCTTGCTTTTGAGGAGGAATACCGGTATATGCTTACCTCCGAAGATTTTATTAATCAGGGTAAATTTCATGTGACCCATATGCCTCCCGGGGAGAAGCAGTTGGATTATATGAGGTTTACCAACAAGTTTGTGGTGGAGTTCGGCAAAAAGCTGGTGAATCTGGTACATGAATACGGCAAGAAGGCATATGTATTTTACGATGACAGTTGGGTTGGCGTAGAACCTTACAGTGATTTGTTTGGAGAATTTGGGTTTGACGGATTAATTAAATGTGTATTTAATGGTTATGAAGCACGGCTTTGCGCCGGGGCGCGGGTGGGTACCCATGAACTGCGTCTTCATCCTTATCTTTTCCCGGTGGGGCTTGGAGGGACTCCCACATTTATGGAAGGCGGTAATCCCACGGCGGACGCTAAGGTGTACTGGAACAGAATAAGAAGGGCGCTTCTCAGACAGCCGGTGGATAGAATCGGTCTGGGAGGATATCTTCATCTTGTGGAAGATTTCCCTGATTTTTGTGATTATATAGAAGAAGTTGCAGATGAGTTCCGTAAAATCAAGGATTTTCATAAGGCGGGGGATGTGTATACCCTTCCCTGCAGGGTGGCGGTACTTCATAGCTGGGGATATATCCGTTCCTGGACTCTGTCGGGACATTTCCATGAAACATACATGCATGACCTGATTCATGTAAATGAGGCTTTGGCTGGGCTTCCGGTAAATGTGCAGTTTATTAATTTTGAGGATGTAAAAGCGGGCAGGTTACAGGATGTGGATGTGGTAATCAATGCCGGAAGGGCAGGTACGGCATGGAGCGGCGGAGACGCATGGCGGGACGATAAAGTTTTAAGCGCCCTTTATAGTTTTGTGGCAGGAGGAGGGGCTTTTATCGGAATCAACGAGCCCTCTGCCGTGGAAGGCTATCAGAACTTTTTCCGTATGGCGCCGGTGCTGGGCGTGGATGAGGATACGGGAGCGAAAGTGTGTCATGGGCGCTTTAAGTACGAAACAGAAGAGATTGGGGATTTGATTCCCAAAGGAGCAAATATAAAGGGAAAAGAAAACCGTATGGTAAGCGACGAGAACACGAAAGTGCTGGCGGAGGATTCGGGGATGCCTGCGCTTACAGTCCGGGATTTCGGAAAAGGAAAGGGAATTTATCTCTCCGGCTTTGAGATTACCAATGCCAACACAAGGCTGCTTTTGAATTTAATTCTCTTTGGGGCAGGGCAGGAATTAGACCAGAATTACCTTACGGACAATGTGGATACGGAATGTGCTTATTATCCTTCCAGCGGCCAGATGGTAGTTATCAATAATTCCAATGAAGTGCAGAGCACTTCGATTATGACAGTAAAGGGCAGGATGGATTTTACGCTCCAGCCTTTTGAGACACAGATGAAAGAAATTTTGTAGCTTAGACTTGCATTATTATATGAAGGTGTGGTAAAATGAATTATCCATTTGAGAATGAGGAGGACAGCAATGTACACAAAGGTGGATGCCAGGTGCATATCGATGATTGGCGTTTTAGTTGCCATAGAAGTTGTGTTGGGTCGTTTTACCATACATACCTGGAATTTGAAGATTGGATTTAGTTTTATTCCTGTTGTTGTGGCGGCTATTGTTTATGGGCCGGTGGCGGCAGGATTGGTGGGAGCTATTGGTGATGTGGTGAGTGCCATTCTGTTTCCGGTAGGGGCATTTTTCCCCGGATTCACCCTGACAGCATTTTTGACAGGTGTTGTGTTCGGCCTTTTCCTGAAAAAGAAACAGACCATATGGAATGTGACGGCATCCGTGTTGATTGTGCAGATGGTAATCGGCCAGATTATGAATACATTTTTTATTTCCATATTATATGGAAGTCCTTTTGGGCCGCTGTTTGCCACCAGGATTTACCAGTCCCTTGCTATGACTGTGATACAGATTGCAGGTATTTTGGTTATCTGCAGGAAGATGATACCGATGCTTAAAATGTACAAAGGTATCTGATGGATTTGTGAGTATTTGGCTAAAATATAAATTTGCGAAAGCAAGAGATAAGAGATTTTAAGGTAAAACTTAAAGTCTTTTATTTTTTTACTTTTAATCATAACTTGAAAATAAAAAATAATAAGTATATAATGATTGAACAGAAAAGCCTTTATGGGCTGAAATTTTGATTGAAAGGGGAGCAGGATACATGGAAATTAAGCGTAACAGCTATTTGCAGCAGTTGATTTCGTATCGCTTTGACGGATTGGTAAAGGTCATTACGGGCATTCGCCGCTGTGGAAAATCCTATCTGCTCAAAAATATATACAGAGATTATCTGCTTGAAAATGGCGTAAAGGATGAGCAGATTATCATGATTGAACTTGACCTTGCAAAAGATATTAAGTTTCGCAATCCATTGATTCTTTCTTCTTACGTGAGAGAAAAAGTTGAAGGAAGCAAAGAAGACCATTATCTCTTTGTTGATGAAATTCAGATGTCGGACGAGGCGGCTAATCCTTACAATTCAGATGGAAAGAAAATCACTTTTTATGATGCATTAAATGATTTGCGCAGTCTGCCGAATTTAGATGTGTATGTAACCGGAAGCAATTCAAAAATGCTTTCCAGTGATATTTTAACTGAGTTCAGGGGAAGAAGCGATGAAATCCGTGTTCATCCCTTAAGTTTTGCCGAATATTTTTCTGCTGCCGGCGGAGATAAAAATGAAGCATTTGACGATTATGCCTTTTATGGCGGTATGCCTCTTGTTTTATCAAGGCCGGATGACGCTGCCAAGATGAATTATCTCAAGTCACTTTTTACTGAGGTATATATTAAAGATATTGTTGAGCGGAAGAAGATAGAAAGGCAGGATGTGTTAGAGCAGATTTTGGACTTGCTTTGCTCATCGATTGGTTCGCTGACGAACCCGGCTAAAATAGCGGATACTCTGAAATCCAGGCAGGGAGCTTTTGTGTCTGCAAATACTATTCGTGCATATATCGGACATTTAGAGGATGCTTTTTTATTCTCTGAGAGCAAAAGATATGATGTGAAGGGGAAATCTTATTTTGATTTTCCAAACAAGTTTTACAGCGAGGATATTGGCCTTAGAAATGCCCGTATCGGCTTCCGCCAGCAGGAAATGACTCATATAATGGAAAATATCATCTACAATGAGCTGATTAACCGTCAGTTTTCGGTGGATGTGGGTGTGGTTTATGCAAGGACAGTGAATAAGAACGGTAATTCTGTCCGCACTCCCAGAGAGATTGATTTTGTCGTTACCAGTGGCAGTAAAAAAACTTATATTCAGTCCGCTTATGCTATTCCTACGGAGGAAAAGATGGAGGCAGAATTGCGGCCGTTTGCTCTTACGGGAGACTTTTTCCCAAAGATTGTGGTTAGGAAAGACATTGGAAAACGCTGGTATGACGAAAAAGGCATTCTGCATATCGGTGTGACGGATTTCCTTTTGGATAAAGAACTTATATAAAAAGTAAAGGGGGGAGGAATCGGGATGCAGGATGAAACAATCAAAAACTCCAGAGAACTGGAATTTGCCGTATTTTGCATTGAGAATGTTGCCGTAAAGCTGGGAGTAGGTGCGGAACTGGTTTATCAGGCGTTTACAGAGAAGAGCAACATTCTAAGCGGTTATATCGTGCCGGAATATGAGGTCTTGCACACGCAGAGCAGGGAATATATTGTCAATGACCTTCTTGATGTGATGAAAGAAAGGGGCGTGAAAGTATGATTTTATATCATGGTTCTTATCTGGAAGTTCCAAAGCCAGATTTGACACATTCCCGACCTAATGTAGATTTTGGGCGCGGCTTCTATGTCACATCTCTGTATGAGCAGGCAGCAAAATGGTGTGGTAAATTTAAACGCAGAGGAAAAAGCGGTATTATATCACGCTACTCTTTTGAAAAAAGCCAGGAATCTGTTTTGAAAGTTCTGGAATTTGATTCCTATTCCGAGGATTGGCTGGATTTTATCCTGTGCTGTCGCAGTGGGAAAGATACAACAGATTATGACCTTGTGGTTGGCGGTGTAGCCAACGATAATGTGTTTAATACAGTTGAATTGTTTTTTGAGGGATTGATAGATAAGGCAGAAGCAATTAACCGTTTGCGTTATGAAAAGCCGAATCGGCAAATCTGCTTTCGCACAGAGAAGGCATTGAAACTACTGTATTTTGAAGGGAGTGAAATAGTATGAAGGCAAATCCGATTTTACTTCAGAAAAAATATAGCCGTGTAATTGCGTGTTTTGCAGAACGCCAGGGCATCTCGTTGGATGGGGCGTTGGACTTCTTCTACCATTCTGAGGTTTATCAGTTGGTCCGGGACGGCGTTTCTGATATGCACTGTATGAGTGATGCGTATCTTGCAGAAGAATTGGAACAGGAATATCATGCAAAACAAGACAGGGGAAAGCCATAGAAGCGGCTCTACCCTTTACACAGTTATGCTTGCGTCTGCTTTATGCAGATATAAGCCGTCACTATTGTGAGTAGTGGCGGCTATTTCTTTTTTCCCTTGACTATCTGATAAATCAAATTTGCAAGGGCAACAATGAGTATACCTATCTGAATTAAATCTTGATATGTAACATACATTGTATCGCCCTCCTTTCTTTCGTCTGGAGGGCTGCTTGAACTCTCCGAAAAACAAGAGGGGTAAAGCCGCCTTTGGCTCTATGGTCTTTCCCATGTCTGCGAACGTTTTTTCAAAACGGAAGATATAAAACGGAAGCAGAAAATATAGTTTTTTCTCATAAATTGATTTCAAATCATACTCCTGCACTTTCAATACCGGAATTTTGTAGTTACCATTCATGGCCTAACCGCTCACTTGTTGAGCGGTAGGCCCAGAACATGATTCAAGTGTGAGCGAGCCCCAATTTGCGCAGCAAATTCTTAAAATTGGCTCGCGAAGTTGCAATTCATGGGATAACCGCTTGCGGTTAAACCGTGAATTGTAACATTTTGTAATATGCATACTTTTAGGGTAAAACATTTGGTTGCAAAACAATACAGCAGGATGTATAATACAACTGATGGTCAGAAAAAATAACAAAAAATAAAATAATTTACAAAAACTGCAACCTTTTAGGAAAAAGAATGCTCTATTAAAATGTAAGGATGTTTATGTGAAGATAAAAAAGGAAGGAGGGCTGTTGAAGCAATTCACGAAAAACATAAACATAAAATATTAAAATTACAAAAGGAAAGGGAAAAAATATGAAGAAAAAATTATTAACAATTTTGCTTGCAGTATGCGTATGCGCAAGCACGGTTCTCTGCCCGATAGTGGGGGGGGGTAATGTATATGCAGAAGATTCTACTACCGATGTAGAAGATAATATCAAAGTAGAAAATGGTATCAAATATCGTATATCATCAAACGGAGCATACCTAATTGGATATGAGAACAAATTTGACACGAAGCCAGTAATAATTCCTGGTACTTTGCAGGATGGAAAAACTAAAGTAATCGAGATAGCGGTGAACGTATTTAAGCAGTGTAAAGCAGAAAGCATAACGATACCAGGCAGTGTAAAAATTATATGTTCGTGGTCATTTCAGGAGTGTGAAGCGACCAGCATAACGATTGAAGACGGTGTTACACTGATAGGTGAGGAAGCATTTATTGGGTGTAAAAACTTAAGGAGCATAACAATACCAGGCAGTGTAACCGACATGGATGGTGCATTTCTTGACTGCACAGGTTTGACTAGTATAACATTTGAAGACGGTATAACCAGTATAGACGGATTTGGTGGTTGCAGCAACGTAACGAGCGTAACGATACCAGACAGTGCAACCAGTATAGACGGGTTAGCTGGCTGCAGCAGTTTAACGAGCATAACAATACCAGGCAGTGTAACCAGTATAGGGGATTCTGCATTTTATAATTGTGGTTTAACGAGCATAACGATACCGGACAGTGTAACCAGTATAGGAGAACGTGCATTTTGTGATTGTAGCAATTTAGAAAGCATAACGATACCAGACAGCGTCACCAGCATAGGAGGCTGCGCATTTAGTGGTTGTGGCATAACGAGCATAACAATACCAGACAGTGTAACCAGCATAGGAGATGGTGCATTTAATGGCTGCAGCAGTTTAACGAGCGTAACGATACCAGGCAGTGTCACTAGCATAGGATATAATGCATTTA
>CANRJF010000111.1 GCA_947630855.1 uncultured Lachnospiraceae bacterium | reverse complement strand
TTGATAATATTTTCAAAATCAGTAGCTTTTGATGGAATTTACTTTGGGAAAGTGGAATTTACTTTAAAAATTGACCGTTTTATAAAAAACAAAAAATCAGTTTTATCAAGTTTTATAAAAAACAAAAAATCAGTTTTCACAAGAGAATATCCAATGTATAATAATTACGCCTCTTTACTAATGTCAAACATACCATTCAGCATGGATAACACTTTTTCCATGCTGCTTTCTTTAGTGTTAAATCCTCCGTTTCCGATTTTATGCTCTGAAATCCACCCCGCCGAGCGTCCCGTCAAGCTGGTCTAAAATGCTTGTGTCAAAAGCATCCCCCGGCTTCCAGCCCTGATTATTTTCTCTTACTAATTTTTCCATTCTTGTGGCATAGTCACCCGCCATTCGCTGTAAAGTCCATGCAGCGGAATTACGCTGTTCAGACGGAATCGTGTTCAAATATTTATTGATTACATCCGGTTTCTTGCTCCCATCCGGCTTGCCCCGCCCATTTGTAGTAATAAAATCCTGTTTCACAACTTCCGCCAGTTCCGCTTTTACTTCATCTGACACAGACACAATCTTTTTCCAATTTCCATTTGTCCCCTTGATGCATCTGTCGGCTTCTTCTTTTGAATGGAATGGCACGCCATCTTCATTATAATACTGATTGCTATGCTTATATTTAACTCCCCCGCTAATAGAAGCGCCCGTCTGTTTGGATATACCGTTCCCGTTCTTCTGGGAAAACAGCCTGTTCATCAGGGAATACCCCGAAAGCCATTTCATATTGTTGCTACTGATATTCATTTCGTGACCTCCTTCACCAATAATCCTGCTTCTCTATGTCTTCAAATCCAGATTCACACCAACCTGTGGCTGATCTTTCACAGTGGTTTTACCCGCATTCTCTTCCTGGGCAGATTCGATGATTGTTTTCATATCTGTGTCATTCAGATAAATCGTTCCGTCTTTGGAATCGGCAATTTTTTCTTCTAAAAGCTGCTCCGCATTTTCACGGGCTTTTTCTCTTGACTTCTCAATCCGCTTTTCGGCGTTTTCCTGCGCTTCTTTGCGGAGTTTTTCATTTAATGCATCCTTTTTTACAACATAAGCAAAATGTGACATATGGCCATTTTCGTCCACATAGGCATGGCTGGTCACTACTGTATGCCCCATTGATCTTGAAAAATTATCACTTAATTTGAGAGCTGCTTCCACATCCTTCAATCGCTGTGTATATTCCTTTGCTGCCTTCGGATCATTCTGCATTTTCTCCAAGAGCTTCGGACTGACATCAACAATATTCACTTTGCCGTCATTATTTGCGTTAAGCCCATATCCGGTCTGCAATTTGATATACGGTACCTGCTTCTGCAAATTATTAAGGTATTCCTCATTGCTGCTTTTCTTTTTTGTTTCAGTGCTTTTTTGCGTACCTGCTGTTTCTTTTGTTTCCTCTTTCTTTGCCGCTTCCTTTCTTGATGAAGCATATATGTTTTCATAAACACTGCTATAATTGCTCACTCCTGTAATTGCCATAATCATATCCTTCCTTTCGTTTGATTTCATCACTTTATATATCGGTCAATTGTTATTGATTGTTAAGAGCTATTGACGTTTTTGCATGACATGGGTATGGACAGACGGCAGACTGTCAGCAGGACAGTTGGCAGGACTAAGCGGAGAGAGGAAGAAATTCAATGAAAATGAGATAGAAATAGGAATGTGATTGTGGTATTATGTTAGTGATAAAAATTTGTGGGAGGATGGCATGATGGCATATAAACCAGTGGAATCACATGAAGAATATTTAAAGATTCTTGAACATTACAGAGAAACTAAAGAAATTACAAAGGATACATGGCAATCAATGTCGCTAGAAGAAAAGATAGATTTCTTTGACGGTATCCATACGGGTCATGTACCCATGTTTGATGAAAATGGGGACGATACATTATGGACAGTGTGGAATTACGAAGAAATATGCAACGAATTTATCCAGTGCCCGGAGATGTTTTCTGTTACAGATATTTCAAAATTTATTGATATGTTAGACGATGATTGCGATCAGTCTTCATTCATGGACGATACATTAAAGGTTATACGCAGCATCATTCGTTTTCACGGAAAAGACGGCGCAATATATTTATTATCGCATTTATCAGATATTCCCGAACAAGGAAAGGAATATGGACTATGTGACAGTTTGCGCTATTTGGTAGTGGACGACATAACATTTCCATATTTGAAAGAAGCGATAGCCGTGGCTGATGATTCCATACGGAATATGCTTTCCCGAATTTTACATGGAGAAATTTCAGGATTAACAAGCCCATTAAAATTTGCCAAGGGAATAGAACGAGAGAGATTTTGTGAATTGGAAACACTCATTTCTTCATGACTAAAATATTGATATAATTTCCAGTTATCTAAACAATCATTACCACAACCACAACAAAATAGCAACACAGCGTCAGAGCGTATAGAAAGCTAATCTATGCGCTTTTTTTCATGTAAAGGAGCAGAGAATGAGGAAAGCAGACACCACCTATCTACTAACGCTTAAAAGTCAGTACGGAGAATGCTTCTGTGCAAGGCATAGAAAATTCCCCCTTTCTCCCACATGGGGCGTTGCATAATTAACAGTTACATTTATTACATCTGCTTTTTATTGCAATATACCGCAATAGCTTGTTTGACAAAATCAGCCGTTCCATCTCCTCCTGCTTTGTCAATGTTGTTCTTAAAGCGTTCATCACCTACATACATTTCACCCAATCCACTAAGGATTTTATTAGTACATACATAATAGTTATCTGTTATAAATTTTTGTAATGCAGCGATTTTGTTTTGTACTTTATCAGCATTAGGAGTTAAATGTTTCAATTCACCTAATTCAGAAAACATTGTCAACAGTTCATTTGCAATCTTGCTATAACTACCTCCATTTCGGGCAATATCCTTTTGCTTGTACTCTTGATACGCTTTCGTATTGCCCCATTTTGCTTTGATTTCTGCCTTATACATTTCAATTTCGCTTTTGCCGAAAACCTCAAAATTCATTGCTGTTACTCCTTTGTTTTGAATTTCACGGGCAAAGGTAATAAGTTCCTCTATGTGTTTATATTTTAATTCTAAAAGCTCAATTTGTTGAGAAATTGCTTCTGATGAGTCAAAATTTGGGCTGTCAAGAATTGCTTTGATTTCCTTTAAGGGAAACTCCAATTCACGGAACAATAAAATACTTTGCAGACGGCTAAGTGCTGCATCGTCATACATTCGATAGCCTGCTTCTGTTACTTCCGTAGGTTTCAAAAGCCCAATTTCATCATAATAATGAAGTGTGCGGGCGGTGATACCAGTCAATTCAGCAACTTCATGGACAGACATGGTTTTTTTAGTCATTCCAAAAGTCCTCCGCGGCGTCTAAAATTTCTTTTGCGGGTAAAAGTGTCGCTTCAATTATACTTTTACCAGTTTTTTGCAAGTAATGCTTTACTAAATGATAACCGCAAGCATATCCGGCGCAATAAGGTAAACCTACTTGCGGAAAATTTTGTAATTTAGCCAGTTCGTCACCATAAAGATAAGCATTGAGATTTTCAAATCCTTGAACATTTAATCCGTCTTGAATAATAGGTTTGATATATTCATTCAAAGTTGTCATATCCGTTTTTGTCACCCAGGGCCCCGCCTTATCTTCACCATATAAGAAAGTGGCAAAGTTTTCTGCCAGCCCTTCGCTAATCATCATCTCTCCAAGTGTGATGTCGTTCTTCCATTCAATAAATTGAAAGCGGATATTGTGATTTGTTTCATGTGCCAAAGCTACTGGAAGATGTTCCAGTGTATATTCGTTTGGAATTAGCCAGGAAAAAATATATCCCGGTATACCACCGTCACCACAATAGCCCTCATTCAATATGATATAGGGACTTTCAGCATTTGCAAGCAATATAGTAAACAGATACTCCCTAACAGGTAAATCAATTCCATGCTGGGTAAAGCATTTTAACGATTTCCTAATTGCCATCTCACATTTTTCCCAGAGTGCGCTGTCTGAAATTAGCTGAATATTTTGTTTTTGTGTTTCGTCTACTTTAGTTGGTTCAATGTGTCCAAGCAATCTGCTTGCCATAATAACATCATAACCATTAGGCGTTTTTGCTTTCATGGGAACATTATAACAAGCCCATTTTCTTTCAAATGGCATCATCAATTCATACCGATATATGTCATTCTTCTTGTCCAGAGGTGCGCTCATAATTTTTGAATAAATACCATCTGAACGTACAGCAGATACTTTCATATCTTTTTGCTCCTTTCCTGTTTTCCAATATTATAAACTATGACGTAACGTGAAAGTCAAGAGATAATCTTAAAAATAAATCAGCCGTCACATTATAGGGAATATTTTCTGAGAAAAAAAGTGTTTTGAAAAATGTATGAATGAGAGGGATTCCATAGCCTGTTATGCACATTTCCACAATTCTTGTATCAAAACTATACCCTCTGCCACAGCAGCATATTGTCCTGAAACGAAGCCGTCAGCTTTCCTGTGTCTTTCAGCCATGAAAGATAGGAACGTACCGTGCTGCCCACCAACACATACTGCTCAAAATTCATGGAAAGCCCGTATCCTTTGAACACTTCCTGCAAAATTCTTTCAAAATAAATCGGCGTCTCACAGATGGATAAAATCCTGTCTGCCACCTCATGCACCTTATCCCTGTTGTAACAGACAAGTTCCCTAATATCCGCAGCCGCCTCTGCATGGGCGGGGACAAACATGGCAGCCTCCATCCCCTCCACCTTATCCAGCGTTTCCAGATAGGCTCCCACATCATAAATAAAAGATACCGCATACTTTTCCAGCGTCTCCCTGCTGCTGATGCAGTCCGCAAGGAATACCACCCCGTCCGGCATACGGAATCCAACCATGTCAAAGAAATGCCCCGGCAAGGGTATTATCTCAATCTCCTTCGGAAAACTTTCATCTGAAAAATCCGTCACATTGCTCTCCTGCGCCATCAGGAACTTATGCCGCAAGACCTTACACGGATAGCCGCCATAAAGGAAGGACGGCTCCAGCACCGGGTATTTTGTAAAAGCCGCCTCTATGCCGCCGGAATAAGCCTTACATCCCGTCTGCCCCTGCAGGTAACGGTTGCCGCCGATATGGTCTGCATTGGAATGGGTATTTAAGATGGCAGTCAGATGCCAGCCGTTCTTATCCAGTATCTGCCTGACCTTCTTCCCCGCATCCTTGTCATTCCCGCTGTCAACCAGATAGACATTATCTCTGTCCGGAACATAAACGCCTATCTTTGCCGGACAGTTTATGTAATAGCACTTTTCACTCACTTGAACTAATTCGTACATTTCCGATTCCTCCTTTAATTGTTGGGATAAAATATCACATTATAAGCTGCACAGGCACTATCTGAAATATTGTGGTATGCATGGGAAATATCTGCTTCAAACCGTATGGACTGTTTTTCCTGCAAAAGCACCTCTTCCCTGCCTATCACCATTTTCAGCGTCCCCTGCACCAGAAAGACATATTCCTCCACGCCTGCCACATGGGGAAGTGAGCTGTGCTGTACACCTGCATCAAACTCAATATAAAATACTTCCACATTCCTTACCGGGTCAAAGGGGAACAGCGGGTATGCCCTCATTCCACCGTTTTCTTCCGTAATCACATTTTCTTCATCAAGACCGGCAACCGTATATTCCGCTTCCTCCTGTTTACAGAAAAATGACAGCGGTATTTTCAGCCCTGTTGAAATCTTCCACAATATATTGATGGTTGGCGAGGACTGGCCCCGCTCAATCTGTCCTAACATGGGCTTGCTCACGCCTGTCAGCTCTGCAACGTCATCCAGCGTGAGCTGTCTTGTATTTCGGATTTCTTTCAGCCGCTCTCCTATCTTCAATGAAACCTGTTCCATGATACCTCCTTGTATTTGTTTTCGCATACAAAATATATTATAACATACTAATTTGCAGAATAAAAGAGCCATTGAATAGCCCTTCGGAACGCTCCGCAGCGTTTGACAGACACAGGAAAATCTGTTACAATAAAAGCACATAAAGAGGTACTGCCGATAGACGGTCAGCCTCGAAGATTAGTTACAAAAAAAGTAACCGCATTCCTTTGGCTGAGGGCGGTTACTTTTTTGTGTGGTTTATGTATGCTATCAAGATTGACACGATGATTCCGAGAATCATCAGAACAACCGTCAGCAGTTCATAGTCACTCATAAGCAATCCCCCCTTTCCCGGTTTTACCCGTAGTCAGAGGGGCAGTCCCCTCTGCGTTTGCATCGAAAGACTGACCGCCTACCCGTTATGACAGTACCCCATATGAATATATTATCAGAAAATGTCGGACGCTACAAGGGATATTCCGGCTTTTTTCTTTTTTCCCCATTTCCTTTAGATTCTTTTGCAGCGATAGCTGACATTATGGACAAGTAAACGCCGAAAACCCACAAAACAGTATTTATGTGAGTTTCCGGCGTTTCTTAATCTCCCAACTGACCTAAAATCACCTTGCAGCAGAGAGAAAATCCTATCATTTTTTACCCATGAGCCAAATGTGTATGCTCTGGAGTATAACTTTCAGGCATCTTTGCAATGCCTTTTCACAAAAGCAAAGAATTATGCCAAAGCCGCTGTAATAATTGCCATAGAGTAAACCTCGGAAGCATTACAGCCGCGGGACAAATCATTTACCGGAGCATTCAATCCCAGAAGAATAGGGCCGTATGCGTCAAATCCGCCTAAACGCTGGGCAATCTTGTAACCGATATTTCCCGCATTGATATCGGGGAAAATAAAGGTATTGATATGTCCTGCCAGTTTTGAATCCGGGCATTTTGTACGTGCCACACGGGGAGATACTGCCGCATCAAACTGAATTTCTCCTTCGATTTCCAAATCCGGTGCTTTCAATTTTGCCTTCTGTGCCGCATTGCGCATCTTATCCACATCTTCCCCTGCGCCGGAACCAAAGGTGGAATAACTTAAAAATCCCACCTTAGGATCTACACCGAATATTTTCGCACACTCTGCCGCTTCCATTGCAATCTCCACCAATTCGTCCTCGCTTGGTTTAATGTTAATGGCACAGTCAGCCATGGCCAAAACTTCATTTTCTCCGGTAGCTCTTTCACGAACCAGGATATATACGGAAGAAACAATATTATTCTGGGGTTTTGTCTTAATCAACTGAAGCGCGGGACGCACAGTATCTGCGGTAGAATAAGTAGCGCCGCCAAGCAGGGCATCTGCAATCCCCATTTTTACAAGCATAGTTCCAAAATAATTGCCCTGGGCCAATGTCTTTTTTGCCTGTTCCGGAGTAACGCCTTTCCCCTTTCTAAGTTCGCAGAACATTTCAATCATTTTATCCATTTGGTCAAAATTATTCGGGTCAATAATCTGCGCTCCCCGGATATTGAAACCGCTGTCCTCTGCAGCCTCAAGAATCTCATCCTCATTCCCCACTAAGATTGGATGCAGAAAACTGCTTGCCAGAAGACGGGAAGCCGCCTCTAAAATTCTGGGGTCCGTTCCCTCTGTAAATACAATTTTCTTAGGATCTTTCTTTAAAATAGCTATCAAATCACGAAATCCAAACATTTTACCTTTCTCCTTTTCTTATATTTGCCTCCTCCGAAAGAAGGGACTAACTACTGTTTTATATTGTATACACTTTTTTTTAAAATGCAAGATGGGAAATGGCCTGTATCTAAAAAAAACCATAAATTGTCCTTGATATTCCGTTTTTCATCCGTCCATATTCCAGCGTATACACATTTGGCTCACGGGTATAACAATTTCTCCACCAGCTTCACACACTCCGCCGCATCTTTGGAATACCCGTCTGCCCCGATTTCCTCTGCAAAGCTTTCCGTAGTGGCAGCCCCGCCTATGATTACTTTGCTTTTACATCCCTTTTCTTTTACCAGATTTACCACGTCTTTCATCCGCATCATAGTGGTGGTCATTAAAGCAGAAAGGCCGATGACTTCTGCCTTCTCTTTTATGGCACGTTCCACAATGATGTCTGCCGCCACATCTTTTCCCAGGTCAATCACATGGTAACCATAGTTTTTAAGCATCATCACCACCAGGTTTTTGCCGATATCGTGGATATCCCCCTCCACGGTTGCCATAACAATGGTTGCCGCCTCCGGCCCGTTCCCCGATTTTTCTATCATCGGCTCCAAATAACCGATGGCCGTCTGCATGGCGCTGGCGGAAGAAATAAGCTGAGGCAGAAAATACACCTGTTTTTCAAATAATTCTCCCACTTTATTTATGGCAGGAATCAACACATTGCCAATAATATCCGAAGGTGTCTCCCCTGTGGCTAATAGCCGGTCAGTCTCCTCTAAAATTTTTCCCTTACTGCCGTTTACCACACAGTCAAATACTTTCTGTTTCGGGCTGCATTCACTCCCTGTTCCCAGGGTTTCTCCGACAGTTTTTGCCCCTTCACTTTCTTCCTTTTCCCTGTTCATCCTGTGGATATAACGCAAATCCGCCCCCTCTTTATTCATCAGAAGGTCTGCGGCACAGGCCGCATTCATAAGCGCATCCTGGGCAGGATTTGCAATTGCCATGGTAAGCCCCCTTGTAATCGCGGCTGTTAAAAATGCGGTGTTAATACAGCTTCGCTCCGGCAGGCCAAAGGAAATATTAGAAAGCCCGCAGATAGTGGCAAGCCCCTGTTCTTTGCAATAAGCAATGGTATCCAAACACTCCAGCGCAGCATTGGGATTTGCCCCCACCGTTGCCACAAGACCGTCCACCACAATATCCTCTTTTGCCATGCCCTGGGCAATGGCTGCATCTTTTATGGTTTCAATTATTTTATGCTTTTCCTCTTTTGTCTTTGGAATACCCTCATCGGATAAGGGCAGGAGGATAAACATTGCCCCGTATTTTTTTGCAACGGGAATCAGGTTTTCAAATTTCACTTTCTCTAAGGAAATAGAATTGATTAGCGCCCTGCCGGGATAAATCCGCAGGGCAGCCTCTATTACATCCACATGGCTGGAATCAATGCACAAAGGCAAATCCACGGCGGAAGTAACTTCATATATGGTGTTTAACATCATCTGTTTTTCGTCAATCCCGTTCATCCCCATATTAATGTCAAGAACCGCAGCCCCGTTTTTCTGCTGCTGCTCCGCCATCTCACAGACCAAAGAAAGATTTCCCTCCCGAAGTTCGGCTTGAAGTTTTTTCTTTCCGGTAGGATTGATACGCTCTCCCACAACGGTGAAAGGCCCGTCTAAGGTAATCTCCGTGTACATCCGCTCCGATGCTAAAAATCTCCTCTGTCCTGTTTTTACCGGGCACAAATCCACATGGGAAAGAGCCTCCGTCAGGGCTTTAATATGGGCGGGGGTAGTACCGCAGCATCCCCCAAAGATTCTTGCCCCTGCCTCTGCCAGTTTTTTAATTCCTAAAGCAAACTCTTCCGGCTGCATGTCATAATAAGTCCTGCCTTCCCGAAGTCTGGGCAGTCCTGCATTTGGCTTTACGAGAATGGGCACATGGGAAACTTCATACATGGCCCCAACCTGCTCTGCCATTTTATCCGGCCCCGTGGAACAATTAAGGCCCACTGCATCCACCCCAAGGCTTTGCAGCACAATCACTGCCGTGGCCGCATCCGTGCCAAAGAGGGTTCTCCCGTTTTCCTCTAAAGTAAGGCTCACCATAATGGCTTTGTCGCTGCACTCCTTAATGGCAAACACT
This sequence comes from uncultured Lachnospiraceae bacterium, assembly GCA_947630855.1. Classification (GTDB taxonomy): domain Bacteria; phylum Bacillota; class Clostridia; order Lachnospirales; family Lachnospiraceae; genus Roseburia_B. Next base: position 2,181 of record CANRJF010000111.1, on the reverse strand, counting down.
GCCGCCCGGCACTCCTGTAAACTCATCATGGTTTCCACCACATAAAGATCCACTCCTGCCTCCTCTAAGGCAGATACCTGTTCTTTATATATGTCCACCAAATCCTCAAACATCAAATCCCCAATGGGATAAAGCTGCTGCCCTGTCATGGAAATATCCCCTGCCACGTAAGCCCCTCCTGCCGCTGCCTTCCTGGAAAGTTCCACCAGCTTAAGATTTATCTCCCTAAGCCGCTCTGACAGTCCGTACTCCCCCAGTTTTACGGGGTTGGCGGTAAATGTGGGGGCATAGAGTATGTTAGTTCCCGCCTCCACATAGGCGCTCTGTAAATCTAAAATCACCTGGGGATTATCCAGAATCCACTGTTCCGGGCACACACCCATTTTCATCCCCGCCTCCTGAAGGTTTGTGCCGGTGGCACCGTCTAAAATAAGAGGCTGTTTTTCTACTAATTCCCTGAAATTTTGTCCGTTCATCTTTTTTCTCCTGTCTGATGCAAAATATTCCGGCAGCAACCGTTGGGAACTCCTGTTTTATCCGTTTACCGAATCAAACTCCTGCCGGCTCTTTCGTACAAAGGCTTACCACAATAAGCACAACTGCTCCTGCCAAAAATGCCGGAAGCAACTCATAAATTGCAAAAACTCCCCCGAAAGGCGCCACCACAAATTTCCAGATAAATACCATGGCTCCCCCGGATACCATGCCTGCCAAAGCTCCTGCAAAGGTGGTGCGTCTCCAAAACAGGGAAAACAGTACAATCGGGCCAAAAGCCGCCCCAAATCCCGCCCAGGCAAAAGATACAATGCCAAAAATAGAACTGTCCGGGTTTCTTGCAATAAAAATTCCTAAAACGGCAATGGCGATTACCGTAAGACGGGAAATCAGCATATTTGTTTTCTTTGGCAGATTCATATGCAGCGCTTCCTGGAAAATATTCTGGGATACGCTGGAAGAAGCCGCAAGAAGCTGAGAATCCGCGGTGGACATGGTACTTGCAAGTATTCCTGCCAGAACCAGCCCTGCAATCAATGCCGGAAAGATACCAAAACCGGAAAGTAAATTTGCTATCTGGATAATAATTGTTTCCGTATTGGAGCCGCTAAGTTCCGTAATTAAGCCGGCATGGGAAAGTGCATTGCCCACAACGCCGATTGCAACGGCAATCCCCATGGCAATAACCACCCACACAGATGCTACACGGCGGGAAAGTTTTAATTTATTTTCATCTTCGATTGCCATAAAACGCAGTAAAATGTGCGGCATTCCAAAGTATCCCAGCCCCCACGCACAGGTGGAAACAATCTTAAGCAGGGAATAAGGGCTTGCCGTGCCTGTATCTGCCGCATAGGTAGATGTCATGGACAAATACCCCGGCAATTCCCTGGCATTTTCCAGCACCGCAGACACGCCTCCCGCATTTGCAGTGGCAAATCCAAGAACGAAAATTAAAGCCAGACTCATAATAATGCTCTGGATAAAATCCGTGGTGGAAGCCGCCAGAAATCCCCCCGCCGCAGTATAACCTACAATTACAATCGCAGAAATAATCATGGTTACCATATAATCTGCCCCAAACAATGCTCCAAATAACTTCCCGCAGGCAGAAAATCCCGACGCCGTGTAGGGAATAAAAAATATTATGATTATAAAGGCGGCAATCGTTGACAAAATGCATTTTTCATCCCTGTACCGGTTAGAAAAGAACTGGGGCAGGGTAAAAGAATTGGTAACCTGGGTGTAACGCCGCAGGCGTTTTGCCACAAAAAGCCAGTTTAAATATGTCCCCACTGTAAGGCCGATAACTGTCCAGCCCACATCCGCCGTACCCGACAAATACGCTAATCCCGGCAGTCCCATTAAAAGATAACTGGACATGTCCGATGCTTCTGCACTCATAGCAGTTACCAGAGGCCCTAATTTCCGCCCCCCTAAATAAAAATCCGAAACAGATTCATTTTTCTTTGCAAAGCAAAATCCTACAAGCAGTACTGCTGCCAGATAAACCACAATAACAATCAGTATGCAGATTAACGATGTGTTCATACACTTTTCCTCCTTTTTTGCCCTGTTTTTTGGGCATACAGGTATACCCGCAGGGTACTTCCTCCTAGTATAATAATGGTGTAGTCAAGAACGACTACTAAGTTAATAGTTACAAAGTCCAATCTAACAAATCTA
>CANRJF010000110.1 GCA_947630855.1 uncultured Lachnospiraceae bacterium | reverse complement strand
CTTTCCAACCTGCTGGACAATGCCATCCATGAGTGCGTGAAGGTTGTGCGGGCGGGGAGGAATGCCGTTATCCACATCAAGCTGGTGCAGGAGGATGGAAAACTGATCTTTTCCGTAAAGAATCCCGTAGTGGAAAAAGTGCAGGTCACGGACGGAATCGTGCTGGATTCCAGTGGAGGGATGCATGGTGTGGGTCTTATGAACGTAAAGGCAGTGGTGGATAAATACGGCGGTGACTTTGCTGTCTCCTGTGATGAAGAAAAGTTCCAGGCGGTGGTGATGTTATAAACTTTATGGTGATTTCGTGCAATTTATAGTCATTTGGTGCAATCCCAGTTGGAAAACAGGATGCACCTGCCGACAGATTTTATGAAGAGGTATATTTTATATGCAGGCCAAGGTTGGCGAAAAATTTTTTTATCAAGGAGGATGATAGTATGTCAATGAACATGGATTACAGCTATTTATTTGAGCAGATGTTTGGAGTGTCAAACGCTGCAAAGAATGTAGCATTAGGGGGAAAGATGGTTAAGATGTCAGACCTGTCAAGCCCCTCCGTACAGTCACAGTTAAAAGCGGCGGGAATTGATACAAACAGCAAGCAGTACCAGACGGTTGTGAAAAGCATGATGACCGCTGGCCGTGGCGGTGGGTACTTTACCATTCAAGGGATTAAAAACCGGATGCAATACTATGATGCGGATGGGGATCATATCAATCAGGCATTTGGAGTATCCGGTCTTACAGTAACTGATAAGAACATTGCAAGTAAGCACAGGATTATTTCTATACCAGACAGCATTAAGGATGATATGTTTGGGCTTACAAAGAAAGAGTTCTTGCAGGAAAACGGTGCTGCAAATGGGGAGACAACAAGGCGGAGTGATATATACCGTAAGATGTACCCACAAATAACAAAAAATGACCGGTTGGCGGCAGGCAACACATTAAGCCAATATGAGCGGGCATACACACAGGCATTTGTTGATGCAGTGAAAGCTGCTGATCCTACGTGGGAGCCTGGCAAGGCGATTCCGTCTGGAGCATTAGATGGAATCACAAGAGAGTCCATTGAAAGCTCACTTGTGAAATCGGGAGGCAAACTTGTGAAAAGGTCGTCTGTTTCAGGAAGTTCATTGGATATACAGATATAATCTTTACACCCTATTCCGCAGAGGCGCATAAACCTTTGCCCCTGCGGGCTGCCCGGACTTATTGCAAGGGGGCAGGGCGGCTCTGACCGGCAGAGCAGCCGCCACAGATAAGAAAAATGAAACTTTTTTGAGGGCTGTCTCGTATTATTAGTGAAGGGAGGTGCTGGTCATGGGCATTGGTGACAAAGGAAGTTAGGAAACGTGTTTTTGCAATTTATGTAGCAATAAACTGCTTGGACTTATCAAGGGGAGCAGGGGCGGTTCTGACCGACAGAGGGGCTGCCGTTATACAAGTTACACTTAATATTTGCCACGGGCAAATGTTTAGTGTAACTGCATATACCGCGGTGAAAAATTTGAAACGGCAATTAATTTCGTTCGCGAGTATAAAAATATTTGACAATATTGGAGGATTTGAAAATGGGTATTAATGGAATAGGAACAGCAGGATATCCGGTGACGGGGTATACAACAAAAAGAACACAGCAGAATGTAACTGGAAAAAGTTTTGCAGACCAGGTAAACAATGTGGCAGGTACAAAACCGCATACATCTATTGTGTAAATGAAAACAGACGATATGCTGTATTCTGGAGGGAACGGCACAGGGTTATCCTTTTACATCAAGTATTGGTTCTATACACCGGAGGGCGATAAGCCATTAGGGGCACTTGGGGATAAAGGAAACAGCAGTATAACGGTATATAAGCCGAAGGATTTTGACCCGGAAAATCCAGTATATAAGGTTAAAATGTGGGACGCAGAGGGCAATGTGACGGAACGGATGGTGGACGTGTCAAAGGTAGATGCAAAAAGAAGTGACAGAGCGGATATGTTAGCGTATGCCTGCTATTTAACGGACAGCGGGCAATACCCGGAAGTACAAAGTACATTCTGCCGCATACCGATTTCTAATGAACAGCCGGAAAATTTGCCAGGCTCTTTTAAGGCCGGGAAATATAACTGGCTGGAACTTGCAAAGAGCTTTATGCAAATGCAGTATGACGCAGGGAATTTAAAGGGGTATCTTGATTACAAGAAATTTGTAGATTTTTTTGCGTAAAAATTATTCCGCAGAGGCGCATAAAACTTTGCCTCTGCGGACTGCTGGGGGCAGGGGCGGCTCTGAACGACAGAGGAACTGTCATTAAAAATATTTGACGATAATGGAGGATTTAAAAATGAGTGTTAATGGAATAGGACAGAATTATTATCAGAACAATGTAATGACAAATAACTACAACAAAAGCAGAGCAGGATGGTTCTATCAGCAGAAGCAGGCGGCAGAGGCATCCGTTCCCGAAGGCGCAAGGCAGAATGCCAATGTGCAGGATATATACGAAGCACTTAAAACAACAAACCCGTTAATGGGGCAGGAAGACAGCACTGTATCAGATGACAGCGGGCTGCAGGTATGGTATAAGGGTAAGCCTTTAGAGGAATGGGCAGCAACAGACCCGAAATATACGGACAAAGAAACAGGTTTTTCATGGTATATCAGGGATGGGAAACATCCTTATATGACGGGGGAGGATGCTGAGAAATTTAAGCAAATGTGTAAGGAGACGGGAGAGTCATGGCTGAAAAAGTTTGCGGAAATGACAGGAACAATTCAGCACCTTAATGACAACACGACTGCTTTTGTGGGAACAAACGGTACAGCGATCAAATCGAAAGATGGCAAGGAGCTGTTTGTTGATACTTCGTCTTTATCCTACGATATGATTATGAATATGTTCAAGAATCTGCCTAAAAGCGGGAATTACTTTGACAGCGCTTATTGGCAGAAGAATATCCAGAAAGCTATGTTTTCTGCCGAATAGAGATGCTTTACATACTTCTGAGACGGGAATTGAGTGGCAGCATCAGATTGGTACAGTGTAAGTGGGGGTGAAAAATACACCCCCCTATCCCCAATAAGCCGCCGGGCAGGGCAGGCTTCCCCGGTTTCCGGCAGATAGGGGAATCGGGGAGCAGGGGGCGGTTCTGACCGACAGAGGAACTGCCATTAAAATATTTGACGATAATGGAGGATTTAAAAATGAGTATTAACGGAATAGGAACAGCAGGCTACCCGGTGGCGGGATATGAAACAAGAAAGACAGAAAGAAATGTGACAGACGGGAGCTTTGAGAAACAAGCGGCGCAGGCAACAGGACAGACTTCAACAGCTATATTGCATGGCTCTAATGAAGAAACGGGAGATATTGCAATTTGTTCTAATGTTGATATAGCAAACAATTCATCTATTACTGTATATAAAACGCAGGATTTTGATCCGGGTAATCCAGTTTATAAAGTGAAAACATGGGATAAGGACGGGAATGTAACAGAACGAATAATAGATGTTTCTAAGGTAGACCCGAAAAATTGTGATACGGCTGAAATGTATGCGTACACTTCCCATTTGAAAGAAAGCGGGAAAGGCAGTTTTGAAGATACAGTGCTGAAAGCTGCAGTTGCAAAAGCCGTAAAAAATGCGGAGCAGAGAAATTCCGGCTCTTGGAGTTTTTCTACAAAGATGAATTGGGTGGATATTGTCAAAGATATTATGCAGTCAGAGTATAGTTATGGGGACTTGAAAGGCTATATGGAATGGCAGAAGTTTTTAGGGCTTTTGGATAAGTAAAATGCCCGGACTTATCATATAAGGGGGCAAAGGCGGTTCTGAATGACAGAAGAACTGCCAATAAAAAATATTGAAAACAATGGAGGAATTGAAAATGGGTATTAACGGAATAGGAACAGCAGGATATCCGGCATGGCATGAAACAAAAAGGGCGGAAAGCAGTACAAAAGCAGATTTCGGGGCGAACGTGAAATCAACAGGAAATGTAGTACATATTGCCCCGGATGCATTATTTTCCATCTATGATGCGCAGACAGGGGAAAGCGCAAACGTATACAGGGCAGATGATTACTCAGAGGAAAATCCGCTTTATCTCATAAAAGGCACGGACAAAAACGGAAATGAATATGAGCAGACAGTAGATGTAAGCAAGGTGAACCCTAATAGCTGTTCTTATACGGAGATGCTTGCGCTAAATGCACATACCGGGAATAAATCAGACAGCAATTTCCTTAGCATGGCTATCATGAAAGATAAAGCAGGTACTGCTTCCTACCATGAGAAAGCCGATTGGCTCTCGGCGGCATATGCGCTTATGGATGATATGAAAACACTTGGGAATTGGGACGGGTATCTGCGGTACGGCAAATGGATCAATGATATTATGACTTTCTGCAAAAGTAAGTCATGATGACAGAGGAAGTTAAGAAATATGTTTTTATGATGCAATAAACTGCCTGGACTTATCAAGGGGAGCAGGGGCGGTTCTGACCGACAGAAGAGCCGCAATACTAAAAAATAATGGAGGAGATTAAGAAAATGAATGTAAATGGAATAGGAACAACAGGCTACCCAGCATGGCAGGGAGCAAGAAAAGCACAGCAGAATGTGGCAGGAAAGAGTTTTGCGGAGTCGGTAAACAACGTGGCAGGCACGCCAAAAGTCTATAATATTTTTACAGATGAAGATATGCTGTGGACTGGCGGGAATGGTACAGGACTGTCCTATTATCTTAAGTATGCGGAAAATTCAACAGAGGACGATCCGATAGTGATTGCAAAAGGAGTTGATGAGAATGGGGATGAATTTGAAAAAACCATACATATCAATAAGGTAAATCCAAAGTCTGCGACTGTTGTGGAAATGCGTGCTTTGGAAGCGCATATGGGGGTAAAAAAGCTGGGAGGATTTACTTCCCTTCCGATGGAAGCCGGGGCTATGGAATTAAATGACAGGACAGATTTCATGGATATGTTCCAGAAGCAGATTGGCGACATGAAACTGCTGCTCCAGAAAAGGACTGCGGCATATTACCAGTATAGTATGCAGGCATATTGGGATTTCATGAACAGGAAATAGAATCCCACAGTCGCGTATCGCCAATAAGCACCAATAAGCCACAGTCGAACAGGGCAGCCTTCTCCGGTTTTCGGCAGAACGGGGAATCGGGGATCTGGGAGAAGAAATGTTGCCGTGGGACGTAGATAGAGTGTTTTTGTATGAAGTAATAATCTGCTCGGACTTATCAAGGGAGCAGGGGTGGTTCTGACCGACAGAGGGGCTGCCGTATAAATATTAGGGCGGTGATATTTTACCGTCTGGTTGATGGAGGGAGAATAAGATGAAAGTTGATAGTGCAAATTCCTATTTATTTACAGCAAATGTAAAGGGAAGGACAGATAAAAGTGAGTCCGGTAATTTTGCAAATGCCTTATTAAACAGGATGGGCGGCGAAAAAGATTCATATGTGGAAACAAAACGAAAATCTGATTATCTGTGTGAGAATTATAATGATTTGTTTTTGAATGCAACCAGTAAGCATTTTACAGACTCCATTAAGACAGTAGAGACCGAAAGATATAAAATTGTAGAGAGAGAAAGCGGAGTTGTGCGAATTTACGATAAAGAGCATAACAACGAAGCTGTTGATTTGAAGTTAAATAAAGAGCAGGTTCAGGTAGATAAGGAAACAGGCACTAAATTCATAATCAATGATTTGGGTGTTGGTTTCTTTACTATGATGACAGTGGATGACGAACTGGAAGCGGGGTTAAAGGAAGCATTAGGCGTAGATGAGTTAGATGAAAAGGAGCTGACGGGCTTTACAGTCCATACAGACCAAAAGTCAGGGATACAGTATATTACAGCGAATGGTTATGAGAGCCGTGGCGGGCTGCTGGTTTTGGATAAAGAAGCCATGCAAAAATTAGATTCAATGGCAAAAGAATATTTAGAGCAGTATCCTAATTTAGCGAAAAAATATGACGAAGCATGGTTTTATGCGACATTTGAAGTGAGAGGCTTATTAAAGCGGACTCCCAATGGGATTTCAATGATCAGCCCTAATAGTATTTCATTCAAGGATAAAGACGGGGAAAATCGGTGGGTAAGCATTTTCAACCCTGCAAATTGGAAACAGGTGAAAGAAGAATTTGACAGTGGAAGAAACGCAGGAAAAATGGAGGGATGGGATTTCTGGAAAGAATTTTTTGAATGATGGAAGATAGATGCTTCTTTGGTCACGCCGGATAGGCAGGCTTCCCCGGTTCCCGGCAGATTGGGGAATTGGGGAGCAGGGGCGGTTCTGACCGACAGAGGGGCCGCAATACTAAAAAATAATGGAGGATTTGAAATGGGAATTAATTCAGTAAATGATGCAGGTTCCGCATGGGGAGCGGCTTTTCGTGATAAGCCTATATATTTAATGACAATAAAAGAATCAAGAGCTTTTTTTGAAGGGAAAATGCGGAAGAATATGGTATTGCAGGAGGATACCTGCACACTCAGCAGCAATGATACTTACCGCAGGCAGCATACTACTTATGAGGTTTCCGATAAGGATAAAGGCAGTACATTTCTGGATTTGAACTTTCTGATCAAGGACGAGACCAGCAGCCTGAAAGGAAGTCTCAGTGATGAAAAGGATGTGGATTTCTATAACTTTTCCATCCCATTTATGAACTTTCAACGGAATTACTTTGGTGTTGGGGTTTATATAGATATGCCGGAGGGCTGTGATTACGATCTCACCTTGTATGATGAATATGGCAATCAGGTAGGGAGGGCAGAGTGGGACGGGGAAGGCCGGAAGAAGCTGAACATCCCTACTTGGGATATCCAGACCAACAAATATTGCATCAAGGTAGAAAACGGAAACGGGGAGGAAGTTTCCCCGGATGACTATTATAAGATAAGTTTCCGTGTTTCCGAAAATAAGGAGCATGAAAAGACTGACGCCGTCAGGGAAGCGTTTGGAGATTTACAGAACGCATACAGCCGGAAGGATGAAAACTGGCGGGAATATCTTGATAAATATAATGCCGTCTTAAAGGAGACGGAGCAGAATTATATAAAAGAGATGGAGAGGCTCCACCAGAAGCAGTTTGACAGTCTGCCGGAAGAAAAGAAGTATAAGGGCGGGCGCACCGTGGATGAACTGCTGCAGGACATGGCGGAGGGAAAAGATTTAAGCGATGCGGAACTGGAATATGTGAAGATTTTTGCCAACCTGAAAGACATGGAAAAGGCGTGGCAGAAAGCGGAGCTGAAAAACAGTTTTTCAGATGATTTCGTAAAGGACTTGGAAGGCATGGGCATCTCTCGTGATGACATCGAGGGTATACGTGTAAGGATTGGGAGCGGCGGGGATGTGGACGTGGACGGGATAGAGGATAGAGCCGTCCGGGAGCAGGTGCAGAAACTGATAGATGAAAAGTACGATAACTGGATGTACCGGTATTACATAGGGATTGCAGACAGTGTGGGAAATCTGTCCTCTAACACATACCAATATGTCACGGACATACAGGAAGTCCGGCGCTACCTGAAAGGGGTTACGGGGGAGGATATTTCCTTGGAAAGTCTTTATCTGACGCCCGACGGGAAGATCGGAGGTCTGCCGGACAAGGCGGCTAATCTGATCAACAAGACAAAGGATAATGCCAAGATAGAACGTATGAGGGATGCGCTGGTTGATATCATAGGGAATATTAGGATAAGCGGTGACTTGGGGATTCCCGATTTCACTTCACAGTTCCAGTTCAATAACGGTGCGCTCTCCGTGGCGGACAGCGGTTTTGCGGTGGATATGGGCGCACTTGATGGCCGTCTGACACCTCAATACTCCGGTAATATGTATTCCGATATGTACAAGTATCAGTTCAAGAAGGTTTTATAAGTATGTGGTTCCCTATCGCCAATACCCCACAGGGCGTGGGCAGGCAAGCCCAGTTTCCGGCAGATCGGGGAATCGGGGAGCAGGGAGAGAAGGTGTTAGTCATGAAGTTTGGCGGTGTGTTTGCATGAAGAAAAGAACTGCTCGGACTTATTACAAGGGAGCAGAGGTGGCTCTGAACGACAGAGGAGCTGACATAACAAAGAAAATGGAGATTGAGTAATATGAATGGCGTTTCATTATCAGAAAAAGTAATCCATTGGAATCCGAAGGAATTTGCCGTGAGCCAAAACTTCAACAAGGTCATCAGGGAGAATGAGAAGGTTTCCAATGATTATTACTGGAAGAGCAATAAACCTGAAGGCATGGACTGCTTTGGGAGGGCGCTTGACCTGACCGCACTTATCAACAAACCAGACGGCTACCTGCAGGGGAGGCTGTCGGATAAGGGCGATGCCGATTATTATCGGTTCAGCATAGCAGAGTACAGGATGTTAGGCGCTGTGTCCGACAAGCATAACCTTGACATAACCGTGACCCTTGACCACATCCCGGAAGGCTGTGATTATAACCTTGTCCTGTATGACGGTGACGGGAATCAGGTGGGGATTGGCAGGGATAATGGAAATGGCGGCAAGAGTGTGACCGTGCCGGACTGGAATCTGGAGAACCGGGAGTATACGGCGAAGGTGCTGGCAAAGGATGGCTCCCCGGTAAATTGGGAGGAATATTACCACCTTTCCTTCCAGACGAAGCAGGCGGCAGGGGACAATATACTCAGGCAGCAGGCAGAGGAAATGCAGAAATATGCCGGTGCGCTGCGCCGGAAACTGCATGACGGGCAGGATGCAGCAGAAGAAAAGCAGGCACTCCAGCAGATCAGGGAGAAGTACGGGGCATATTATACACAGCAGGTGGATGAGCTGCATAAAACACAGGCGGCGGAATATCTGCCGGAAGGGGAAGTTTTTGATGAGAGAAGGAAAGAGGAACTTCTTTCCAAAATGGCGGCGGGTGAGGAACTGACGGAGCAGGAGAAAGGGCTGGTTGGTATCTTTGCATCTGCACAGGAAATTGACAGCGCCACAGCTTCCGCAAAACTGAAAACAGATATCAGTGAAGAAATTTTCCGGCAGATGGAGCAGTCCGGCATTTCCCCCATACCTTCTTTTGAAGTCAGTATTGGCATAGACGGAAAGGCAGAGGTGGAGGGCATTGAGGATGCGGCTGTGGAGGAAAAATTGGAGGATATCCTGAACGGTTTTTCCAGTGAGCTGATGGATACTTATATCTCCATAAATGCCAGTATGCAGGTGAAGACCAGGCAGGAGCAGCACATATTGAAAGCGGCAATGGGGATTGAGGCATTTTTGCAGAAAGCAACGGGCGGCAATGTGGCACTGTCAGATATCACAGTGGAGAACGGCAGGATAAAAGGGCTGGATGCGCCCCTTGATAAACTGTTCAATAATCCGGGGCAGAACCAGACATACCTTGATTATAGGGCAGACATACTTGCAATCAAGAATTATGAAAGGGTGCAGGGGGGCAGTCTGCTGGGAGGATTCCACGCAAGATATGCTGTTGATGGGAATGCAATCCGTACAGTCGGTGTATAATGCGGCAGGCGGCGGTTCGCTGCTTGGCTGAATGCAGGCATGATGCCCGGACTTGCCATAAGGGGGCATGGCGGCTTGGAATGATGGAAGAGTCGCAAATACGATTTTATCAAGGAGGATGATGGTATGTCTATGAATGTGAATGGAAGTACACAGCAGACGGGAACCGAATGGTTCCAGAATATGAAGACACAAAAGCCCGATGGGAAGGCAGCACAGGTGCAGCTGCCACAGGCTGACAGGGCGGTGAACGTCACAATCTCAAGGGAGGGACTTGAAAGCCTGCAAAACGGCGGCAAGGCAAAAACCTATGAGGGCGTGGTGAAGCAGAAAGAGTCCATAATGCAGGCATCAAAGTCCATAGGGGCAAGTTATGGATACCGTCTGTCCGGGGAAACCGGGAAGCTGAAAGCACAGAGGGATAGCAGTGCCGCATACAGCCTTTCGGACAGGGCGGTGGATTATGTAAAGGCATATGGGAACCTTTACGATGAGATCGTGCAGGGCTATAAGGATGGTACAATAGAGCGCTATGTAGAGGATGCAGCTTCCGAGACAGGTTTTCGCAGGATGACGATGGAAGAGGAACTGGCCGATCTGGATAAGGCGTTCCAGGGTTTGGCTGACAAGGCAGAGGTGGATGCAAAGGCATCAAGGATTCTGGATGGGTATAAGGAAAAGCTGTCCAAGTTGAAAAGCGGGCAGAAACTATCTGCGGATGCGGATAAAGCAAAGGCAGTGCAGGAGAATGTAAGCCAGAAGCTGGTGACACTGGCGCAGGCTTGGAAGGATGCCTATAAAGTTTACGGCTCCAAAGAGGGCGGTATGGAGAAGGTCTTATCCATGTTGAACGGAATGTTTGGCATTAATAACGAAGCGTAAAGGAGGTATGGGATATGCTCATAGTAAGAGATTTTAGCAACAGATTTCAGGAAATATCGGGAATGCCTATCAATAGTGACGCTATGAAGAAAAAGTTAAAGGCGGCGGGCATTGACACGAACAGCAAGCAGTATCAGGCGGTAATGAGAGAAATGACCAGGGATGGCGGCGGAGGATATACTACCATTTCGGCAATCAAGAAACGGATGAGCAGGTATGATGCGGATGGTGACTGGATCAATCCACGCACGGGATTAGCCGGACTGCTTGTTACGGATAAGAACCGGGCAAGCAAAAACCGGATCATTGATATACCGGAGAGCAGCCGGGATGAAATGTTTGAAAACACGAAAAGGGAGTTCCTTCAGGAGAATGGTGTTCATAATGGCGATACGACAAACAGGTCGGAAGTATATCAGAATCTGTACCGACAGACAGCAAAGAATGACAGACTTGCAGCAGGGCATACATTAGGGGAATATGAAAGACAGTATTGGCAGACGTTTGTTGATGCAGTAAAAAAGGTCAATCCGAAATGGGAGCCTGGCAAGGCGATTCCGTCCGGTGCATTGGATGGCATTACAAGAGAATCCATTGACAGTTCGCTTGTGAAATCAGGTAGCGAACTTGTGAAAAAACCTTCTTCGGGCGGTTCATTGGATATACAGATATAATCTTTACACCCTATTCCGCAGAGGCGCATAAACCTTTGCCCCTGCGGGCTGCAAGGGGGCAGGGGCGGCTCTGACCGACAGAGGAACTGCCGTTAAAAATATTTGACAATAATGGAGGATTTGAAAATGGGTATTAATGGAATAGAAACAGCAGGATATCCGGTGACGGGGTATACAACAAAAAGAACACAGCAGAATGTAACTGGAAAAAGTTTTGCAGACCAGGTAAACAATGTGGCAGGTACAAAACCGCATACATCTATTGTGTATATGAAAACAGATGATATGCTGTATTCCGGAGGGAATGGCACAGGGTTATCCTTTTACATCAAGTATGCGGAAGGTTCAACGGAAGATGATCCGACTGTGATTGCAAAGGGTGTTGACGAGAATGGGAAGGAATTTGAGCAGACCATACATATCAACAAGATAAATCCCCGGAATGCGTCACTGGTGGAAATGACAGCATTGGAATCCTATATGGGTGTGGATAAGAACGGAGGGCTTACATCGCTTCCACCGGGAACAGGGATGATGGGGCTGCATGACAGGACAAACTTCATGGATATGTTCCAGAAGCAGATTAACGATATGAAGCTGCTGAGCCAGAAAAAAGCTGCGGCATATTACCAGTACAGTATGCAGGCATATTGGGATTTCATGAACAGGAAATAAAGATGAATTGCCCGGACTTATGAACGTAAAGGAGGTGGCATCTAATTAGGGTAAACGGAATTACATATTTTAAACAATTATAACAAGGAGGTGTTGATATTGATTATTGCTGGAACTATAAGAAACAGTGTGAGCCTTGCGTCATTAGAAAGCAAATGGCAGCAAAAGAAGCAGGACATGAGAAAAGGCAGTAAGGAAAATCTGACGGCAGAGGAACGTGAGCTGCAAAGATTACAAGAACAGGCGGACAGCATACGGGAAGGCAGGAAATCTACCGATATTGATACGAAACTTCAAGCGGGTGGGGAGCTTACGGCAGAGGAAATTGAGTATTTAAAGAAAA
>CANRJF010000109.1 GCA_947630855.1 uncultured Lachnospiraceae bacterium | reverse complement strand
AATAATCTATCCGAAATTCCTCCCAGGCTTCCTCTGCGGATTTAAATTCATAGTTGGAAACTTCAACCCGTTTTCCTATCTCATTCCCGATGGCGTCAATCTGCTCCTGGGTAATGCCCTCGTCAAAGAAAACCGTTACCGCTATACCGGATTCCGCTTCCTTTACCATTGCCTGAAAATTGGTTACGATAGCATAAAACAATCCAAAAAGAAAAATACATGCCGACATGGTGGCTATGGACGCCAAAGAAAACATCTTATTCCTCAGGATATTGGCAAATCCCTGTTTTATGGTATATCCTATTGAACTAATCCTCATTGAACTCACCGTCTACGTCGGAAATGATGACGCCTTTCTTCATGGTAATCACCCGCTTATTCATGACCTTAACGATTTCCATGTTGTGGGTTACCACAACAACCGTAGTCCCCCGCTCGTTAATTTCCTCCAGCAGCTTGACAATCTCCCATGCCATATTGGAATCCAGGTTACCCGTAGGCTCGTCCGCCAAAAGAATCCTGGGCTGGTTGACAAGGGCCCTTGCGATGGCAACCCTCTGCTGCTCTCCACCGGAAAGCTGCCTGGGGTAAGATTTGTATTTTGCCGCCAATCCCACCATGGACAGCATAACCGGAACCCTCCGCCTGGATTCCCGCATGGAAGCCCCGATTGCCCTCTGGGCAAAGGCTACGTTGTCATATACATTCCTATCCTCCAAAAGCCTGAAATCCTGGAATACCACCCCTAAATTCCTTCTGAACTTGGGAATCTGTTTGTGGCGTATGGAATTTAACCTCCTGCCGTCAATGGTAATAACCCCCTCCGTGGGTTCAAGTTCCTTTAACAATAACTTAATCAACGTGGATTTCCCGGAACCGCTGTCCCCAACAATAAAAACAAATTCCCCGTCCTCTATCTCAAGCGTCACGTCATTTAACGCCGGAACCCCGGCAGAATATGCTTTGCTCACATGCTCTAGCTTAATCATGTATGCCTCCTAATCATCAGTAATCCATGGACTCCATATATTTCATGTATTTCACCACCATAAGGGCAATCTTAAAGGTAATGGCATCCTCAAATACCCGAAGGTCTAAACCGGTGCTTTTCTGAAGTTTGTCTAACCGGTATACAAGTGTATTTCTATGAATATATAATTGCCTGGATGTCTCCGATACGTTCAGATTATTTTCAAAAAATTTGTTAATGGTAACTAAAGTCTCCTCGTCAAAATCATCCGGGGACTTAGAATCAAAAATCTCTTTGATAAACATTTTACACAAAGGAATGGGAAGCTGGTAAATAAGCCTGCCGATGCCCAATGTGGAGTAAGCAATAATTTTCTTTTCCTCAAAGAAAATCTTTCCTACGTCCAATGCCATCCTCGCCTCTTTATAGGAGCGGGACACATCTTTGATTTCCCCGATTACGGTACCGTAGGCAATATGAATATCCCGTTCCACATCCCCTTTAAACAGGTTTAAAATTACCTCGGCAGTTTTCTCCAAATCTTCATAACTTTCCCCTTCTGACATTTCCTTTACCACAATGATATTTTTTTCATCCACCGCCGTCACAAAATCTTTGGACTTTCCGCTGTAAATTCCCCGTATCTTTTCTAATTCGCTGCCTTCCTTATCACGGTTTAATTCCACAATATAAACAACCCTGCGCACTTCCGTGTTAATGTGAAGTTTTTTCGCCCGGTTATAAATATCCACAAGCAGCAAATTGTCCAGCAAAAGATTTTTAATAAAATTATCCTTATCAAACCGCTCCTTGTAGGCTACCAGAAGATTCTGAATCTGAAAACTGGCAATTTTCCCCACCATGTAAACATCTTCACTGTCTCCCTTTGCAACAAGAACATATTCCAACTGGTGTTCATCAAACACTTTAAAAAACTGGCATCCCTGAATCACCTGGGAATCCGCCGGTGATGCCGCAAATGTCTCTGCCGGTTCCACATAACGTTCCCCGTCGGGAACAGTGGCTGCTAATACCTTCCCCTCCGTATCTATGATACACAGATCAATCCTGGTAATTCCTTTTAAACCGTCAATTGTATTTTGCAGTATTTGATTTGATATCATATAAAATTCTCCTTTTTGCCCCCCATACGGACTTCTTTTAAATATCCAAAAGATATTGGCAACATTCACAATGGATACCCCAAAAATCCCCCACTACGAATAATACCTATTTGCTATTTTAAGCCAAAATGACAAAAAAATAAAGAGGAAATGCAATATTTTTTATGCATTTCCTCAATTTTTCACAATTTTTTCCTTCATTTTCCTTTGTGTATTTTTTCCAAGGAAAATATTATCCTTTTGTGAGAGCTTCCACAAATCCCTCTCCCAAAACTTCCCTGGCATCCGAAACAATCACAAAGGCATCCCTGTCAATTTCCGCCACAATATCTTTTATGTCCACGATTTGCTTCCTGTCCACCACGCAGTAGAGCACACATTTTTCTTCCCCGGAATACATTCCTTTGGCATACAGCCCCGTAACGCCCCTGTCAAGACGCTGCATAATAGTCTCTGCCACCCGGTCGGAATATTTTGTTATAATAAATGCCGTCTTTGTATACTTTAATCCTTCTAACAGGGCGTCCGACACCTTGGAGGTGATATAGATGGCAACAATGGCATAAAGCCCTGCCTTTATCCCGAATACATACATTCCCGCAAGCACCACAAGCCCGTCTATTACCTCCATAATCTGTACCACGGAATAATGCCTTAGTTTATGCTGGATTAATACAGCCACCATGTCCGTACCGCCTGTCGTGCCCCTGGCCAAGAGCACCAGCCCCATCCCTGCACCGGAGATAACGCCTCCGAAAATTGCCGCAAGAATATAATCCCCCTTTGCCATATCAAGAGCAGGAAGGATATACAGCCACGCAGACAGCATCACCGTACCGAAAAGAGTTTTTCCTATAAACCGCTTCCCCTTTACCTTTAATGCAACGGCAAACACCGGAACATTCAATGCAAAGTTGGTAAACCAGAGGGGAACCTTATTTCCTGAAAGGCTCTTTACAATAATGGCAGCGCCGGTAAATCCTCCTGTGACAAGTCCCGCAGGGTCATAGAGCCACTGGATTCCCAGGGCAATAAGCGCCGTCCCGCAAAACAGCAGCAGATATTCCGCATAAACCGGCTTATGACTGTAAAATTTCATTTTTTCTTTTCCTGACTTTCTTTCTGATATTTCTGCATTGTATGATGCAGCTTACCCTGTAAAGCCAAACTTTTCACTTTTTTCCCAATGGCAAACCCGTCGGATTTTTTATGATAATCTCCGCCTATGCCATACCAGATGCTTAAACTTAGTTTTTCCTTATTTTCCAGAATAAATTCTTCCTCATAAGGGGATGTCATGGAAGATATTACCATGTCCGGCGTGGCACTGTTAATTTCATTAACAATTGCATCCGGGTCCGTGCCGCATTCCTCCACGGCATAACTTCCCTCAATCTTAAATCTGGGATTTTCCCCCTGAAAAAATGCCTGCATTTTATCTGCTTCCCCCCGGGTCATTGCCAGGAGAAATACCTTCTTCTGGTTCCTCACCACCCGGCGTATCATCTCATAGAGAAAATCGTTGTCCTTAATCTCCCGCATCCGCTGCTGGGAGGTCTGGCCGCTTTCGGTCAGGATTTCTTTATCCCCTATTAAGGTAAGGTTTGCCTGGTTTATGCACTCCTGCACTTTAGGGTTTTCTTCCCCCATAAGAATTTTCTCTAAAGTAACCGTCTCGATAATGTTTAAAGCCGTGCTGCTTAAAAAAACATCTAATTGCAGCAGCGCTTCCCTCACCGTATAATTGTCAATATATGTCCCCAATAATTCTATTCGCTTTGCCATTCTTCACCCCCTGCCAGCCATCGCCTTCTCTATCCTTCCCTGAAGTTCTTCCGGGTTGAAGGGTTTTAGCACATAATCGCTGATTCCCTGTTTCTGGCATTCAACAATGCTGCTCATGTCATTCCTGGAAGTAAGCATGATAACAGGAATATCCCCACAGTCCTTAAGCTTTTTAATCTCTTTTAAAGTCTCAATTCCGTCCATCTCTGCCATGCGGATATCCAGAAGAATCAAATCCGGCTTTTCCCTCCGCAGAAACCGCAGCGCCCTGGAACCGGAATTAACTGTAATCACTTCATATTTGTCTTTTAATTTCTGTTCCACGTTTGCCAGACTGATTACACTGTCATCAATCACCAGTATCTTTGCCTTCATGTTGTGGTTCCTCCTTCTTCAACTTTTCCAAAAGTTCTCCCAAAAGCTCCTCTGCCCTGTCGTCTTCATACAAATTAAGCTGTTCCTGTATCTGCTCCAACTGTGCCCTTGTGTCTTCTTTAAGGCGGCAGCTCAGCAGATTCTGCACCTTTTCCCTGCATTCTCTGGAACGGAACTGTAAAAGCTGTTCCAATGCCGCCTCCACTTCCTCTGCCACAGCTTTTTCCTCCATAACCGGCAGATTTTCATCTTTGTCCCCATCCCGTTTCTGTTCCTTTAAAAACTTCTGGATAGACGCAAGCTGTGCTTCATAGGAAGACATAAATTCAGGAAAATGGGATGTGATAAATTCCCTGTCACCGTTTTCCGCTGCCGTCTCCTGCTCTTTTGCGGCCCTCGACAACTCCATAGCCCCTATATTTGCGGAAGTGCTTTTTAAACCATGGACTTCCACTCCGTATGTCCCGTAATCCTCTTTCTCTAAAAGTTCCTGCAATAAGGCGGATTTCCGCTTTCCGTCCAGGCAGAATAACTGCAAAAGCTCCATGTAATCTTCCAGGGAGCCGGACTGATACTGTTGGGCAGCGTCCATATCAATTCCCGGAATCCTGATTTGACCATAGCTCAATTCCCTCTGTTTTTTAAAGTCTCCCGGTTCTCTTGCCGTTTGAAACCGTTCCGGCACCCACTGTAACAACAATGCGTTTAACCGTTCCCGAACAAGGGGCTTTGAGAGAAAGTCCTGGAATCCGTTTGCTAAAAATTCTTCCCTGGCTCCTTCCATGGTATTGGCGGTAAGTGCAACCACCACAGGGGTTTTCCCGTTTTCCCCGCATTCACTGCGGATAATCTGTACGGCTTCAATACCATCCATTTCCGGCATCATATGATCCATGAGAATCATGTCATACTTCTTCTTTTTCACCATGTCTATGGCTTCCAAACCGCTGGCTGCCTCGTCCAGGTCAAACTGATAGCTGTTTAAAAAGCCTCTTGCCACTTTCCTGTTGATAAGATTGTCATCCACCACCAGCACTTTAAAGTCTTTCGCCGTAAAAATTTTTAATTCTTCTTTTTTCTGTACGGGGACATCCGGCATTTCCGATATTGGGCGGCTGTCTACAATTTTCTGTGGAATTGTAATGATAAATGTAGTCCCTTCCCCGTAAACGCTTTCCAAATCAATGCTGCCGCCCATAAGCTGCACCAGATGCTTTGTGATGGAAAGGCCAAGACCCGTGCCCTCCACGCTGCGGTTATTCCTGACATCTACCTGCCTGAAATTTTCAAAGATTTTTTCCTGGTCTTCTTTTTTAATTCCGCAGCCTGTGTCCTGAATACGAAAGATTAAAAGTTCTTCCCCCGGATTTTCCCCCGGCCTGCCGCCCACAGAGATTTTGATATAGCCCTGTTTCGTAAACTTGATGGCGTTATTTAAAATATTAATCAGAATCTGCTTAATCCTGCCTTCATCCCCGTTATACTGACAGGGAATGGACAAATCGTACTCATGCTTCATTAACAGCCCCTTCTGGGACGCTGCAATATCCATGATATGGGTGATTTCCCCCACCATAGATTTCACGTAATAATCCGAAAGCACAAGTTCCATCTTGCCTGCCTCCACTTTTGACAAATCCAGAATATCATTGATGATTGCCAAAAGATTCTGGGACGCCGACTTAATATCACAGGCGTAGGAAGCAACTTTCCGCCCTTCGCTCTCCTCTAAGATAATATCGCTTAAACCGATGATGGCATTCATGGGGGTACGAATCTCATGGGACATATTGGCAAGAAACTCGCTTTTTGCCTTGTTGGCTTTTTCCGCCTCCTGCCTTACCTGCTTAATTTCTTCTATATAATTCCTGGTATCCGTCACGTCTAAAATTAGGATAACATATCCCCGCACACGTCTTTCCCGATAACCTTTCCCCGTCACTGCCATTTCCATATCTACAATTTCCCGGGTGTGGCTCTCATAATACCTTTCATTTAACTGAAAATTCCCGATGGCATTTTCCTGAAGCATATCCTCCGTAAAATCATTCATGTCCCCCACGCTGTCTCCTGCACTGCGCCCTGCCAGAGCCGGAAAAATCTTCACTGCCGCCTGGTTATAACTTAAAATCCTTTTCTGGGTATCCAATGCAATCACACCGTCCCCCATGCTGTCTAAGAGGGTTTCCGAGGCAAGCCTGCGGAAATCATATGTCCTCTGCCTCCAGATTAAGATCACCACAAGGGAAAGCACAAGGCCAATAGTGGCGGGTGTAGGGTCAAAACCGCCGGTCATTTTCGCCACATAGGCTATAAGCATCACCAAAGGCAGCAGGGATAATGCCATAATCGTCCTGTACTTTCTGCTCACCGCATAGGCAGGCCTGGTATACAACGCCTTCACCAAAACCACAATGGACAGGAAGTATGGAACGATACAGCCGCAAATCATAAATACAGAATATAAGGGCCCGTAAGTAAGCATCAGATAATAATGGCCGTTTGCATCTGCAATCCATTCTATGTTCCTGTAATAAAACCGGTGATGCTCCAAAAGAAAAACAGAAACCAGCGTACACACATCCCCGCACGCCAGAAGGTTCAGTACAAAGTAGGGCGCCTTTTCATTACAGTAACCATAGATAAACCAGCAGTAACACAGGGGTACAAAAACAGAACCAAGATACTGCACCTTGGTTGCTGCCAGCGCCACCTCCATGTTAGCTGCCGTAAGTTCCAACAGATAGCCTGTGTTCTGAATCAAAACCCCTGCCAGGAAAAAACCCATTAGTTTCTGCTCCCTGGCTCCGCTGTCATCAACAATCAGGAGCCCCATGGCAATAAAAATAATGCCCATTGCAAACACTCCTGCAGTAATATATACATTAACCATACTCATTTCCCTTTTCTTTCCTGTTTCCCTCCCCTTACACCAAACAGCCTCCATTCCCGTTTCCGCCAGTGTGGGGATACCAACAGTTACCATTTATCTAATTATGCTATGACTTGGTAAAATTGTCAACCCTGCCCAAAACGCAGTAATATGTTTTTGTTACTCCACAGTATACCCTGTGGCAGACTTTGACAACATGAATCTACAATTCAAACTTGTGCCCATGCCGCATTTGGCACAAATGGCCATGAAAAAGGGCACAAGTACAGGATGCACACATGCCGCAGGCGGCATGGCGCGTGTACATTCTGCGCAGCAAGTGCGCAGAACTGTCATGTAAGTTCTTTTTTCATACTTTTTCTACATAAATCGCCTATTTTCGCACAACTTCATTTATATTTTCATTTTTGAAATGTCAACATTTTTTCCCGATTTTTTTCAAATCATGTCAACTTTATTGCAAACTAACAAAACGCATGTTCCTATTTTAACAGGATTATACCTGCTCATTTATGTATTATTTTGTGGATAAAGTGGATAACTTCGTGTATAACTCATTTTTTTCGATATTTCCAATATTTTCATTGTGGATAACTTTTTCAGCTTATCCACCTCCATTTATCGACTTTTTTTGACGGCAATCTATTTTTGTGCACTTTGTATAACTATTCTTTTCACAAAATATGAATTATTTTAACTAAGCCTTGCAGGCTAAAAAAAGAGCATGCAGTCTGGCATGCTCTCTCTGGGGCAGGATAATTAATCCTTCCCTATTATTATAAAAATTCCTAGAAAATTCTTCTGATTGCAATAATCGGCCTGTAATTTACAGGAGAGGTATATTTAATGCCTCCTTCCGGTGTACTTGCATGTACAATGGTGTTATTGCCGATATAAATTCCTACATGGCCGCTGTAACATATAATATCTCCCGGCTGCATATCGCTGACGCCGTATCCTACTCCCTGCATTGCAGATGAGGAGTGGGGAAGTCCTACGCCAAAGGCTGCGTACACTGACATTACGAATCCTGAACAGTCCGCACCATTTGTCAGGCTTGTCCCACCGTAAACATAAGGATTGCCCACAAACTGACATGCATAATTGGCAACTGCATTTCCTGAAGAGCTTCCCGGAGCGCTGGCGGGTACTCCTCCTTTCGAGGATTTCTTTGCCTTAGCCCTGGCTGCCTCTTCAGCGGCTTTTCTCTCCGCCTCTTCCTTGGCAAGCCTTGCCTCTTCCTCTGCTTTGGACTCTGCCGTTACAAATTCCGTGGACATTTTTATATAATCGTTGGAAACATATCCGTCTCCCTCTTCAATGGCAACTTTTGTCCATCCGTCCACGCTTTCATCCGTTACCGTAAGCTGTTCCTGATCCGGAACCATTCCCAACACATCAGACTCTGTGGTAGGCTCCGTACGCACAAACAAAGTTTCCGTATCTACCGTGGCTACCCGGCGGCTTACCTGTTTTGCCAGTTCCTCATCCCCGCATACCACAAATTCACTTTTTACATAACCTGTTACATTGCCGGAAGTAATCTTATACCATCCGTTTTCCTCTGCTTCCACAGTAGCTGCGGAATTATTATATAACTTGCCTACTACCTCGCCTTCCTCGGTAGCCGCATCTCTTACATTCACATAGTTGTCCACCTGGGCAATGGCAATATCCTCATATACAGATTTTTTTTCTGCCTGCTCCTTTGCCACTTCCTGCTCTGCATTAAACATACTATCGGCAATCTGCTGGGTAATTCCTGCTACCATAAAGCTTGAACCTGCACTGCCTGTATCCTCAGCTATGCTGGATGTGATTTGCTGGGAAATTCCTGCCGACGCCGTATCGCCGATTGGCTCTAAACTGCTTTCATCGGTTGTCATGCTGGATGTAATCTGCTGGGTGATTCCTGCCGTTCCATTGCCTGGCTGAGCGGTTCCCTCCTGTGTACCTGCACTGTCGGTTGTTCCCTGCAATGCCGATGCCGTAATATTACTTACTCCTGCTACCGGCGCCTCCGTGGCATACACAGTGGAACCTGATAAAACCACTGTTGCCGCCATACAACATGCTGCCATCTTAAGAGTCTTACGATTCATATTCATGATAATCTTTCCTCCAAATATTTATGTACATTACCCATGAAAATTCCCTGTCCTAAGAGACAATTCCCTGTCCTAAGAGACTTTTCACATATGTATTACGAAATTGTTACATTTACGTGGTAATTATAGCAAATCCGTAATATCCCGTCAACAGTAATGTTGCTGTATTTATATCCATTTTTAAGAAAAAATTATACTTTTTTAATACATGTATCCGTAATCTCTATTTTCCGCTGCTTATATAAACGGCCCACTCCCCGTTTAAAAGCCGCCTTGCTCATCTGCATTTCCTTTTTAATTACCTCCGGGGATGCCTTATCATTAAAGGGAAGCACGCCATGGTATTTCTCCAAAACTCCCAATATCTTTTCTGCATCCGCGTCCATCTGGATATATGCTTTTTCTCTCAGTGTTAAATCCAGCTTGCCGTCAGGTTTTACACCGGACACTTTTGCCTGTATCACATCTCCGATGTGAAAATGGCTGCAATCCTCAAACCTGGGAATCATGGCGGAGTATTTATCGTCCACGGCAATAAATGTGCCGAAATTGTCGGAAAATTCATAGACTCTTCCCAAAACCATATCATCTTTCCTGTATGGGGAATCTTTTTTCAACAAATCATAAATCCCCTGCATACTTGCACAAAGCCTTCTGCTTTTATCAATATATAATGTAACTAAAATTTCATCCCCCGGTTTAAGACGGCATGTCATCTCTTTATATGGAAGAAACAAATCCTTCTCTAAACCCCAGTCTAAAAATGCCCCGATTTCTCCCACTTCTTTTACGGAAAGCACCGCAAAGCCTCCCAGCATAAGAAAGGGTTCATTTGTAGTGGCAATCAGCCTGTCCTTAGAATCTTTGTATAAGAAAACTTCCAGTTCATCTCCCGGCACGGTTCCCTCCGGCACCTGTTTTGCCGGAAGCAAAACCCGGGTCTCGTCTTTCATATTTTCTGCCAGGTAGATGCCAAACTCCACTTTTTTTACCACAAAAAGCTTCTGCTTTTCTCCTAATTTCATATCAGTCCTCCTCTATAAACTCTACAATGGCATAAGGGACGCCTTCCTCATTTTCCAGAGAGACAACGGCACGTTTTTCCTCTATGCATACCCGGGGATAAAAAACATCTTTTAAAACCGCCGCTTTTCTATATTCTACCCGAAGTTCCCCTATTTTAAAACCTTCTGGTAAATACTCCCTGGCAATTAATACATATTTGCTGTTATTCACATGCTGATTTGTGTCAATAAAAAATTTGTGTACCGGAACCCTTTCCTCTGCCCTGCTGTCTGGGGGGAGTTTTAATTTCCGCGGGGAGCGTTCCATAGGATACGGCTCCTCCATATTAAATGCCTCCACCAATTCATCCGGGATTCTTGCAGGACGCATATTTTTTGTGTCCATAAACACCCACATGGAATTGGCATAGGCAATTGTATTATTATTCCCGTCCACGATTTTAAAATTACGGTATCCGTAAAAACCCTTGAACTCATACGCCCATGTGTATGTGGTCACTTTCTCGCCTAACATGGGATACCGTTTGATAATCACCTGCCAGGAGGACAATACCCATACACGGTTCATCTCCTCTAAGTAGTCAAACCCGATTCCCAAATACTCCGACTGAAAAATACAGCAATCCTGTAATAAATCCAGCAAAGCTGTTAATGTCATATGTCTTTTTGCATCAATTTCGCTGTATCTTACCACACTTTCAAAACCATACATGTTATGTCTCCTTTCACTGACTTTGCCTTAAGAAAAAAACTCAGTAGAATCGCTCTACTGAGTTTGAAAACAGGGCTACAAGGATTCGAACCTTGAAATGACGGAGTCAGAGTCCGTTGCCTTACCGTTTGGCGATAGCCCTAAATACCTGCTGCCGGCAGTCTGTTTCCTGCCAACAATAGGTATTATATAGTAGTATGAAAAAATAGTCAAGCACTTTTTTTATTTTTTTATGGTAAACCAGCGAATTTCATTGGCATTAAGGGAAATCTCAAAGGAAGACCCGTCCCCTGTGTATATGACAGATGACTGGGGCTCGTAAGTATTGTTCACCACACAGTATTTTTCATTCACCACATAGGCATGTACATCCACGTTGTAATTGGTGGAAAACCAGCATTTCACCTTATCCTCCCCATGACAGCTCCAAAGCACTGCCCGGTATAAAATCCTGCTGTTTTTAAAACTGTATGGCAGACCGGAAATATATACTCCCCTGCCTAATCCAAATTCTTTTACCGCCATCTGCACACTGCCGCCTTGTACACACAAGACTGCTGCATCCTCCATAGCATATATATTATTTTTCCCTTCCCCAAAGTCAATGGGGGAATCTTTGGCGTCCGCAAGAATAAAATGTTCCTGTTCCTGCCAGTTATATTTGTCGTAACCAAGAGTAAACCCGTTTTCTATTTCCACGCCCAGTATATCGCTTAACTGAATCAGGCGTCCCTGATACATTACGGCTGCAGGCTCCCCTACGCCGATAAATCCGCCCCCCCTTGCCACAAACTCACGAATGGCAGACAAAATACAGGGATTCATCCAGTATCTGCCGCCGCTTTGGGCAGTATCCATGTCACCCACATTGATAATCACATCCAAATCATCCAGAATGTGTACATCATTTAAAATATCCTCAAAACTGATAAAGGACACTTGAAATGCCGCCCCGGAAAGGGCTTCTATCACTCCGGCATAGGAATAATTCTGCTTGTGGTAGATAGCATGGTGCTGCATATGACAGCCCCAGGAGCGCATTTTGCCCCAGCAGTTTAACACGGCAACATTTTTTACACAGTAAGGCGTTGTGCCTTTTGCATTCTTATAAAGAAGACGGAACTCGTCGCATACGGATTGTACATAATCTAC
>CANRJF010000108.1 GCA_947630855.1 uncultured Lachnospiraceae bacterium | reverse complement strand
ATCACCTTCTTCCTGCTATTACAACATCTGCAATTTTCCATTCACCACAAATGAGCCAGCCGCATATGTTGTATTTTCTGCGAGCAATGAGCCAAGCTGACATACTTGTATGTCAATTTGGCGAATGCCGCAAGAGTCAGATGCTTGCATCTGACTGGCAGACGCATATTTCCGCTAAAATACAGCGTTTTACGGAAATGTTTACATCTACAGTTCACAACATATCACATCTGCAAAGTATTGCTGATATATAGTATGATATCCATCATATATTTCATCTGTTTCCATTAGCGTTACATAATCACATATTGTAGAAATAGACAATTCTGATTCTTTGATATTTTTCATTACATCATTCATTAGATCTTCGAAAACTATAAATCCGCTATCATATGCCCTAAAGATTCTAACCGTTTTACGTGGCAGCATTCCTTGTGGTCCTGCTCCGGTGACATAGTTTATGATGACAATAACATCTTTTGCATTATCCCCATCTATATCCCGAAAACCAACTGCCTCTACGCTGTCAAACATACCTACACAATCATTCTCAGTATTATTGTTTTTAAAATATGCCGGAAAATGGTACACGATTTGATTGTCCTTTGCTAACACAAATGAAACATCCTCAAAAAGCGTATCATAAGTCGGCAGATAAGATACAAAACGTACCTCGCCCCAATCATTCAAATCCACATCAAAGGATTGCTCTGCTATAACCCGGCTTTCATCTAATTCATCCCTTGAAATATAGTCCGCCTCAGTATCTGTCAATTGCTGAATTTCTTTCGTACCATCAAAATATAAAATGACTTGCTCATCAAATTGTTCTTCGCCTGATAGGATCACTTCTACATAGTCCTCATACCATGTAACTTCCCAACAACTGCCAGTGATGCTTCCCCCGTCATTTCGCAATTCAAAATCCGTTTCAGACACTTTATCTTTGCCTTCTTTAAGGACTAACCGTCCACTTGCTGAACCAAAAGGCCAGTCTGGTTCTCCAACAGCTTGAAGTACCAATTCATATTGTCCATTCGGTGAATTGGATGTATCAAAAGTTACCTTCTTATAATTTGTAATATAGGAAATGGATATCAAAAAAATTAAAACTATTGCACATATTAAACCTGTAAAACATAATATCACTTTTAAAAATTTCTTCATAATTGGCGTCATCTCCCTTCCAATCTTTTTAATGTCCATGTATATCCAGTTTTTCCAAAGGCAAATCACTTCGAACTAAAATTGCTCCGAAATACTGCATTCCATTTCCGTTACCCGTCAGCTTACCCGCCTGTGACAACGACTCTATCAATTCTGTTTCCTTTGGCAGCGGAATTTCACATAATGCCTTTTCCACCTTATAGGCAGTATGGTTATTTATAAGTGGAATTGAAATAACATCTCTATTATCAAATCATTCTCTAATTCGGTATTGGTAGTCGGGTATGTGCATGACTCCGTCATTTAGGATTTCATTCCCCAAATACTGAAAACTGCCATCCTCTGCAAACCTTACCGTAAGTTCATGGGTTATAACTGCATCATCACACAGAACCATTTGACACACTGCATCTACGGTTAGAGTAACCGTTCCGTCCTCATTCTGCCTAATATGTGTAACTTCTGGAACAGAAGTGCCAAAGAAAGTAGGAGCATAATTGAAACATCCTAACCTTTCCCATACATAAGTCTGATTTTTCCTGTCAAATACAGCATACTTTTGTATTTCTTCCCCTGTTATTGGGAGATATTCCATAATCAATTCTTCAAAATTTTCCTTTGGTATTCCATTCGGATAATCCTCCGGTTGAAACCTCTCCTGATATTTCATCGCATATAAATACTCATACAACCCATTATAATCTATACCTTCCATATGTTCTGTATCCCAATTGGAGCATAGCAAATTATTGCCTTGATAAGCCAGCCCAAGCACACATTCCTCTGACATTTTCCTGTTTTCTTCTGTCATAGGCTTCACTCTGATCAGACAGCTTCCGTCAACCATTTCCGTCACTTCGGGATACTCCGGTACACACAATTCATAGCAGAACCAGCCTTTATCTGTATATTTCCATTCTTTTATTCTGGTATAAGAAACATAAGCAATTATCGGCTCATTTCCTTTATTCCATATAGCAGTTGCACTCAGCACATACATATCAGAACCATCAAAGATAAATTTCATTCTTCCTATACCGCCATCGGAATGTAATTCATAAACGATTACCGAACCACTCACACCCTCTATACATTTTTTGAGGAAATCATCTGTACTGTCAAAATTTTCAATCATAGGATATATGCCTATTGTAATAAGAGGATTTTTTGTTTCCTTCAATTTATTCTGCATAGAGCATATGGTTTTATCTGAAAGAACAACATTGGAAGCATCTCCTTTGGCTGCCTGTTCATAAATATCTCGAATGAGTTCCATCATTTTTTTACAGTCATTTTCTGCTTCTTCCCTTTGGCTGACATCCACCGGAAGGTCATACCCCTTTTCTATTTGTTCCTCTGAAATGAGATTTCCTGTATCTTCTGGAAAAAATTTATCCGGTTTTTCATCTTTCTTTCCACAAGAATATGTGAAACAACTTAATATCAGTAGTATACTAAATAGAATGTATTGTTTCTTCATTTTCGACACCTTCTTTTTAACCCAATATTTTTTCAATTTTTTATTTCTGCTATCTCTGGCAGCTCTAACTCCTTTTGCTCTATGGAATTGGACAAATACCTAAATGTACCATCATCAAAGGGCTGTACCAGTATTGTATTAGTAAATGCAAGATCAGAATTGTAATCTGCCCATACCCCATCTACAATAAGGGTAATTGTTCCATCGGAATTTTCTGTATAATCAACAACTTCCCCAAAAGGCGGATATGGGCTTGCAAATATCATTTCATACTCATAGCTATCACTATTCTCATCATATCCGCACCTTTTCCGCAATTGTTCTATTGACACAGGAAAGTAAGTAGTCATTATTTTTTCATATGTATCCGCAGGTATTCTCCAGTTTTCCGCTTTAAGGTTTTCCCCTGAATATATCCTATATATATCTTCAAACATACATGGCATTAAGATATCCTCTACATTACTACTGTCCCAATTTGTCACAAGAACATTATAATTGACATAGCTCAGCCCATAAACATATTTTGATGTTAATTCTCTGCATTTATCAGAAAGCGGCTTTATCCTCCAATATTGGCGTAAACTTGAATGGGCTATCACTTTTTCAAACGCATAGATAAAATACCCTTTTTCCGTCAACTTGATTTCTGCTATATCACTAACTAAGGTAGACCTGATTTCCGGTATGCCCCCTTCTTTCCAGCCAACGCCCACATAATAGGTCTGTAATCTATTGTCCCTATAAATAAAGGTTACAGCTCCGATAAGACCATCCCTGTTTACATCATATACTGTTACCATCGTATCCTGTTTTTCCATATATGCAGCATAAAAATTTTCAATGTCCTCATAATTCTCCATATTGGTATCTTCCGTTACACTGACAAGCCCCGACTTGCCCAAAAGTCTAACAACTTCCCTGCACTGTTCTTTCGTGAACTCTTTGATATTGGAACTGTAAGATGTTCCGTCTATTAGCTCTATATCCTTATACACTCCCTTTACCTGCTCTGCTGCTGTCAAAGCATTACCCTTTAACTTATTTTTTTCTGCTTCACTTATTAGAAAATACTCTGCTTGCGGCAGAAACCATAAAGGGGATTCTGTTTCCGATTCCGTTTCACTTTCTCCTGTGTTTACTTCCATAACATTATTGCTTGATATTTCCACAGGAGGTTCCCAAACTTCTTCTGAAACTTTTTTTCTGTTTTCATTCCTGCTTTTCCCCCAAAAAACTCCTGTAATCACTGCCAGAGTTAATATGAGAAAAATAACTCCCCATTTTTTTAACAGCCATTTCACATCCTCCACTACCTCGTTCCTCCATATATTTCTTTCCATTCTTCCTCTGACAAACGTTCGGAATGCCACCAAATATCATTTTCGTCCTCGATTGAAATCGTCTGATTCGATACATACTGAAAGCGATTCCCGCTGATTGGACGAATGATTGTTCTGTGTGAAAATGACTTAGAGGTACTTTCATCTGAATATACTGCATTGATAATAAGTGTTATCGTTCCATCCTCATTTTCTTTGTAACTGACTACTTCCGGGTACGGAATATCAGGATATTCCGCCTCTTCAAAACCTCGTGGTCTGTATTCGTAGGCTGCATCCTCCTGAAAATATGTTGTTTCCCGCCGAAGTGTTCCCCTGTCCATATCAAAATATGTCATAATGACATTTTCAAATATTTCTTCCGGTATCTGATAAACTGCTCCTACACCTAAATTGTCGTCTGCAACATAGGGAATAGGCTGCTTGTACAAACTTGGATAGAAAACATCAAAAATATCATAAAAATCCAAATCTCCATAATTCTCCTCATTCCAATCTGTAAGGAACATATTATTCTGTTCATAACCAACTGGCAGAATATACTTCCTGTTTAATTCCCTGCACGTTTCATCTAACGGTAATACCCGCAATGCAGTGTACTCCTGTGAATCACTTAACGTAAGGACAAAATTTTCATCCGAGAAATAACTTCCTTTAAAGAATAAATATCCTTCCTCTGTATATTGCCATATGTCTGCCGGATAGCTTACCGTACTTTTATTTTGGATATGTCCGTTTTGATCATATTGGTAATATCCTCTGACAATATTTACATTACCGTCCTCTGTTTCCATATCAAACTTCCGAAATCCTAAATCTGTAATCACAATAATTGTAAGTTTATCACTTTCCTTTTTATCCACTGATTTGCAAAACGCCAATGCCTGCTCTGCCCCTGCCATGTCAATCTGATTTTCACTGTCAACCGCCACATAACCATTCTCCCCAAGCCTTGTGATAATGCGCCGCTTTATTTCTAAACTGCCAAGCGTATTCGTTTCTATTGCATCATCATAAATGTCCTGATAAATTTCCACTATGTTTTCTGCGTCAACACATTCATTTTCACTGGAAGGACATGCCCATGTCTCTGATAATGTCATCTCCATATCTGATACTTCAGGTAATTTATCGCCACAGCCTGTCATCATAACAAGCATCATACCAATCATTGTTAATAGGAGATACTTTCTATTCTTTTCTATCAAACCAGCTTTCCAAAACCTGTTTATCCTTTCCCACAACATATCCGCTTCCTCCTCTCCCCTTTACATCTTCTACCATACTGACAATCAGTATTGGGTTATCTGTTGTTTTATCTGCTGTAAAAATCGTAAACCAGCCAAGCTCTGTTCCAAAAGCATCATCTTTGGAAGCCTTAATTTCTGCTGTTCCCGTTTTTCCTGCCAGCAATACATCTTCCCGGTGTGCTGCATATCCCCCAATACTTTATCTGACAACATGGAATACATATCTTCATACCTTTTTTCTTGAATACAATTCATATATTTCAGCAAAATTTCCTCTGGAGTTTCCCACTGTTTTTTTCTGTCTAAAGACTTTATGATGCCTATAACAAACACAATTGTTACTATAAGCGCTATCATTACCCACCAAATTATATTTTTTCTTCTTTTTCGTTTATATTTGCCTTTTCCTCTCACATTAACCTCCATGATAACATTACTTCTGCAAAAATCCATATAAATTCTTACTGATGTAAGATTTGTTTAAATATTACCACTGTAAGATTTTAAAGTCAAGCGTATTATAGGTTTACCCTTATTTTACAACTTAAAAACTGACACACCCTCCGGGAGTGTCGAGGGCAGAATAGCAAGCACTGCCCATGTCCGGACACATGGATAATTCTATCCAAAAAGCAACTGAACAGACACGAAACCAAACTGTTGTAAATCGAACATTTTACAGCAGTTTTTATGCCCAAATGCAGGAAGGAATATCAGAAATAAAGTATTTCGCAAACCCGCCACAAACACCTTCAACCATTTTTCCATCATTTATCCTGCAAATTTCTTTCTTCATAAATAGATACATTTCTAATAATTGTTTTGAACACCAAATACCGAATTTGCCGTTTTGATAATCAGTTCTGCGTTTTAGCTTCAAGACCTTTAATAACCGTTACCTGTAAATCCTTAGTGTCAATCAAACTTTCCTGCCTGCACTTCGGACAGTAGAGAGGAAAGTTTTTCAGTTCCGTATCTTCCCGTATCTGCAAATGAATCTAACATTTCAGAAAACTTGCTTTCTGCTCAATTTTCTTCTAAGAACCGCCGAACTTCATCACAAAATTGCTCTGGATTATCCAAAAAAGGCGTATGCCCCGCATTATCAATTACAACAAATTCTTTAGAGCTTGCAGAAATAGTATCATAATAACTTTTTACCATATCGGTAGGTGTAATCCAATCGTTTTCTCCCTGAATAAAGCAAATTGGTACAGAATACCCGCAGCTCATTTTTTCTACATTAAAGGTAAAATACATATATTCTACAAGCTCTTTTTGGCAATTCATAATATTTTCAGAATTGCTTGCTGTTAAAAACCACTTCAAGTCATTCCACGAAAATTCAGGCGAAGTAACGGCTAAAAGCATTTGCTTTATAGAAGAAAGCTCTCTGCTGCCTTTTAAATACTTCAATGAAAGAAGTATCATTTGCTCAAGCTCTTTAACATTTAATTTATCAATACATTCTGTTTTTTGAAACGACTGTATATAACTATCAAGAAGCAGGGCATCTTTATCGCCGCTTCTTTGAATTGCTGTTTGAGCAGCATATATTTTTCCTCGCTTGAAATCAGTGACCTGTCCAATGCCGATATAGGAAACTACCTTTTCTGGATGCTCATTAAGGTATTCCATTCCAAGAACAGTTCCCCATGACTGACCCATTATAATAACCTTATCTTTATTAAAACGCTCGCATAAATAATTAACTAATTCGTCCATATCAGCAATAAGTCGGTCTATTGTCAGTTCTTCATTATTATTATTTTGATAATAGGTTCGCCCACAACCACGCTGTTCCCAGCACACGATTGTATAATCCGCTTCCAAATCTTTTTGATAGTAACATGATAAATAAGTGAGAGGAAAGCCGGGACCGCCGTGAAGCCACAATATTACAGGATTGTCCTTATCTTCACCACGAATTTGCAGATATTGTTTCATTCCGCCAATTTCAACATAAGTATTTTCTTGTATTCCATTTGGCTGTAATATACGATTTTTGTTTGCGTTAATAAGCCGTAAAGCTGTAACGACTATAAGTATCAATATAATTGCTATACATAAAACTAAAAAAATGATTTTTGCCATCCGTACCACCTTCTTTAGTCGGACTTTTTTCATTTAAGTATCACCTTTCGGAAGAGTAATATTTGATAAGGTTTCCTGTAAATCTATGTCTGCGTTTAACTTAGATAGTAAGTCTATCCCCATTTCAAAAATCATCTTATATACTTCTTTCTTTGTCCCTTGTAAAGCGCCTACCGCAATCAGTGACGCTATTCCATGTGTATAAATAACCATTCTTTGTACAAATTTTCCAACATCATTTTTATCAACATGAATATACTGTGACAGTTCCTCTATCAGAACAGCATTTCCATTGTCCGTTAAGATTGAGTTGAAACCTCCCCTACAATACTGCTTGCTTTCTCCCATATAAATAAATCGAAACAAATTTGGTTCATCAAATGCCATGTTGACATAAGAGAAACCTATTTGTAAAAACGCTTCTATACAGTTTTCAGATTGTGGATTCAATTTTTGGTTGGCATAATACAAGGCTCTTTGTACCAACTCTTCTCTTAATCCGTCCATATTACCAAAATGCCACACAAGCGGCTGCGTAGAACAGCCAATCTCTTTTGACAGGGTTTTTATATTGACCGATGAATAGCCGTCACGGATAAGCATCTCCAACGCTTTTTGCAATATAACTTCCTTTGAAATCTGTGTTTTTCTTCCCATTCCAGCCCCTCCAAATTCCATAATCAGCTTTATATAAATCAGTTTATATTATATTCAGAGTATTCTCTTTTGTCAAGCTCTCTGATGGGCAGTTCACAAAAAAGTTGCAGGCAGAAACCATATCTCTGTAAAATATAAGGGTAGGATTTACAAAAAAACAGGCTATCCTTGTCCGCACTATAAATAAATGAGAAGGAAGCCTGTTTCCGTTATAATTTATTCTGCTTCTATCAATTCAAGCTGTTCAAATTCTTTATCTGTCATGTTCTGCAGCTTTCCGATATCCTGTTGGACAATCTGCCATTTTTGATTTTCCTTTCTTTTTCCAAAGTAAAATACCGTCCTGAATATATACAAGACGGTATCTCCCAAAACAAAAAATGCATGAATTGTAAATAATATTTACTTTCCATGCACTTTTAGTTACTATTATACAATCGAACATTAGCAGTTCGATTGTCATGAATGGACTGTACATAACTGAGAGGGACACCCTGCTCAACCAGGTGGCTTGCGAAGGAATGACGGAGCATATGTGGATGGACACCCAGGCCGGCTTCTTTCGCGACTGTTCTGAGCATAATCTCAACCCCGCTGACTTTTAACGGCTGATGCGGCTCGTCAAGAGCAACAAAAAAATATTCTCTTGGAACAGGATAGCTTTTCCAATACGCTGTCAGCAACTCCAGTGCCCGTTTTGAAAGAATTGTCCAACGGTCACGGTGGTTTTTGCTTTTTGGCACGTAAACCTGCATTTTGCTCATATAGATATCAGTGGCTTTTAACCGCACAAGTTCCCCGACTCTGAGCCCTGAAGAATAAAGAAGCGCTATGATCGCCTTATTTCTGATATGAATGGCAGTGTTTATAAGCAGTTCGACTTCCTCCAGTGAAAGGACTTCTGGAAGCCTTTGGTCAAGTTTCATTCGTGGAACAATATCCTGATCCCATTGTATGTGAAGAACATGCCTGTACAGAAAGCTGAGAGAGGAATTGTAAAAGTTACAGGTAGACGGGGTAACACCATTGCTGCGCTTAAAGAGGATAAATTCTCTTGCATCCCGGAGAGAAAGTTCTTCCATAGGCTTATTGCCCGTCCAGTCCATAAAATGTCTGATATTTGAGATATAAGCTTCTGCCGTGCGGGCAGAGCGGTTACGAATAAAGCATTCTTCTTCAAGTTTTTCAAAATATTTTTCGTACATAAAAATCCTCCATGTAAAATCAATTGTTGTTTAAACAGAAACATTGCTTACATGGAGGTGCATTTGCATCATAAAAGTGCTTGAAAAACAAGTAGGTAAATAGTATTATTTTCATAGCGGTGGCAATGTCGCTCCTGTTGATTGTTATTTTGTGGTGATTTAACAATACTACTTTTAGGACTTGGTTTCCACCGCTTTTTATTTATTACGGAAAAGGAACTGCGCCACAGCCTTGGCAGGCCGTCGCGCAGCGACTTGGTTCAATATCAATTTTACTGGCTAATCAAGTAATCCGCCAATAATTTTTTCTACTTCATAGTATACTTCAAGATTCGCATACTTTCCGTATAAAGTTCTTCTTAACCCAAATTCTTTAGATATAAGTTCGGTCATTGAAGGCATCGATGCAATAATTTTATCACCTAAATATATATCACAAGGTACTATCGGACCAAAACCATAATCAGAAATAGAACCTGTGCATTTCTTACAATATGGGCAAAATATAATCATATTTCCAGAAATCCCATGTTCAAACTCTTTATTACAATTATTACATTTCCTAATCATACAAATCCCTCTTGTTCACTAATTCAGAAGTTGTTTGCACCTTTTTATAATAGTAATGCCACCGTCATCAGCAAGTACAAAATAATTCCCATCATAACTAAAGCCGTATATATATGCACCATAATTCCAAAAAATGACAATTTCTTTTCCTTGAGAAGAAATGAAAGTAACTTTCATTATATGTTCCGCATTTTCTCGTATAAATACCTGTTCTCCTTTACCTGATGTTGTAGGCAATTTCCCGCCATATTGTCCAGCTATTGCAATCTGTTCATTCGGTAATTTTTCACAAATTGCAAAGAGTTCTTCTTCGTCATAGACAATATCACACTCTTCTATTTTTCCATTTTCACAATCCACAAGAGTTGTTTTCTGAGAAGAAATACATATCATTTTATTAGGAGTTTCTTTAGAAAATCCTAGCCACTCAAATCCTCCAACAGAAAAATTAGCTATAACCTTCCAGCCTTCTATTTTTTGATATGCTTCAAGGCACTCTGTTACATTCATCATAGTATTTTTATCTCCATAAATACCGATTTTTCTTTTTCCCCAAAATAGGGATTTTATTTATCCCGTATAAGCCACATCTGCACTATTTTGAAAATTTTGCTTTTCAAGCCACATCTTTTCTTCTTCTGTTTCTGGAATATCAATTCGCTCAATTTTGAAAATAACCGGTCGAGTACCATCATTACAACAGGCAATCATCACTCGTTCATCATTTGTCCATTTGTGCATAATAGAACCGCCTTGAAGTGCTGTATATACATATCTGCTGATTGCATCCCAAGCTTCACCACAAAATTTTCCATTCATTAAATGATAAAAATCATCTTGCGTATTCGTCCTTTTTAACAAAAATGAATCCCCTGCCTTAAAACATGGACAGGCACCCGATTTGGGATTAGCAAGATATTTTTCCTGATATTCAGGAAACACCTTCGTTTCCAATACTGTTATTTTACATTCATGCTGCATAAGTTAATTACCTCCAAATCTCAATTCTCCTGCTCAACAAACTGGAATCTTCTGTTGCATTCAACTCTTTGACAATGACTTCGTCCATTGGTCAAAGAACACTTTCTGCTGTTCAATATCAGGGAACTCCACGATATCTGCATAATCCCAAATATGAACAATATCTTTCATCAAGGCTTGTTTGCCAATTTCGACAAGATACATCTTATCTGTTGCTCCCATCAAACCAGACTGGACAGCATTTATACGAGAGCCATTGCACTTCATACCATATCCCAAAAGAAGTAACTGGTCACGGAAATGCTGATAGGCAGGGAGATAGTTGAAATCAGTAACTTCGATTGTATTTCCATCAATAACAGTTTTGATTTTGATATTTTCCGATATTTCAGCTTCATCAACCTCAACTGAACAAGGTATTTCTTTTTTTGAACTCAATTCAATGAGAGTTACATTATATATTTCCATGTAGTTACCTCGTAAAATTAGTACGTGAACAATCGGTGTCAGGACAGAGGAAAAAGCAGACTACATTTATCTGTATCTGCCCATTCCTCTGGACTGCACACTGATTTTCACCAATTGAACCATGTCGCGTCCGGGTAGCCAACACGCTATGGATTTTCATTGGTTTTCTATCTTCTTCATTTTACCAGAAATAGGAGTCATTGCATACTCTTTCTTGTACCGTCCGCTGTTTTTTTGACTTTTTTCCAACACAAATAAGCCTTCCTGTTCAGAAGGTTTTTCACTTGTATTCAGTTATGCTGTTTATCCCGTAAGTGAATAGCTTCCTCTCAGCCTGAAAGATGATAGTCTGCCCCCACATGCTTCACATTTGCAGATATCTTTATGGTACAGGATCAGCAGTTTCTCCGCAGTTGTTTTATTTCGTAGCCGTGACTGATATTGTATGCAGTTTAACAGTTTTCGGCATAACTGCATTTTCTCTTTCTTACTGCGGCATGACAGAATCCCATAATGCCGGATACGCACAAACCCTTTGGGGAGCACATGCATCAGGAACATCCTCAGAAATTCAGTGCCCTGCACTGTATACGGAACCATCCTGCCGCCATTTTTATAATCTTTAGCCAGATATGTGACAGTTTCCGGGGTCATACTGAGAATGCGCCGGTTACTGATTGCAATCCGATGAGTATACCTGCCGAGATATTTGATTACAGAATTCGCACCATTAAAGGCCTCTTTCGTATAAACAACCCATTCTTTTGTGTATAACTGATTCAAAAACTCTTTGAATGAATTCGCAAGGGTGGTTTCCAGCTTGTCCGGCTCCGTAAAGCCGAGGCTTGCGGTCAGACTGCCCTGCGCATCCGCATCAATAACTAAGACTTTCTCTCCCTGCTTTGCCAGCCCAATCCCTAAGTTGCTTGTTGTGGTGGTCTTGCCCACTCCGCCTTTCTGGTTTGCGA
>CANRJF010000107.1 GCA_947630855.1 uncultured Lachnospiraceae bacterium | reverse complement strand
CCAAATGTAAAACCGTCATACCAGAATTTCGCTTTCTCTTTCTGCTCCGATAAGCCATATTCATCCATAGCCGCAAAAACCTCCTGCTCCGTAAAGCCAAATGCCTGGGCATATTCATCGGAAGTGGTTGTCACAACGTTTAGATTATTTAAATCGGAAAACATTGATTCGCGGCTCACTCTGGTAATCCCTGTCATCAAACCTCTCTCTATAAAAGGATTGGTTTTAAACGTGGAATTAAACAGGCTTCTGGTAAAGGAAACCAACTCTTCCCAGTAACCATACACATACGCCTCCTGCATGGGGGTATCATATTCATCCAATAAAATAAGTGTTTTTTTACCATAAAAACGGGTGAGGAAATCCGACAGATTGTGCAGTGCCACTACTGCTTCCGTTTCCTGGATATCACAGCTTTCTACACGCTCAAAATATACTTTTTCACTGTCCGCAAGCTTTTCACTGTTCTTCACAAAATCAAACCTGATATACAGTTTTGACAGTACCTGGCACATTCTCTCGTAGGTTTTTTGATAGGTGTTTTCCTTTATCCCCGCAAAGGATAAGCCAATGACCGGATATGTCCCCTGCAGCTTCCTGTACTCTTCCTTTTCCCATATGGAAAGCCCTTCAAACAAATCCGAACGCCCGGCATAATCCACTGAGAAAAACTGCTCTGTCATGCTCATGTTTAAAGTTTTCCCAAAACGTCTGGGACGGGTAATCAGAGTTACCTGAGCTCCATTTTCCCACCATTCACGGATAAAATCTGTTTTATCTATATAAAAATAATTCTTTTCCCGTAAGGCGGAAAATTCCTGATAGCCAATGCCAATGGTCTGTTTCATCTGCTTCCCTCCTCATCCTATCTGATTCACAGCAAAAAATGCAAATAGATATTTTTACAAATAACTATCTGCATTATAACATCACTTTATGTATGTGTAAAGTTCATGGTTTTCTATTCAGTGCACAAAACACACAGTTCAGTCAAATATCATCTATATGCTTCCGCAAAAGTGTACAATACTATCAAAACAATTTGGGAGAAATGTATTATGAAATTTTTAGATTCTGCTCAAAATAAATACGGATATTCTGACTATGAAATAGCACAAGTCCAATATCTTTTCATCACCCTGGCATCTGAAATAAGTAAACTCTCACTATTTGCCATTATATGGACGCTTCAGGGAAAATTCACGGAATATTGTATTGCAATTTTTGTTTTATTCCTGGCACGCTCCAGCAGCGGAGGACTGCATTTTAACAAATTCATTTCCTGCCTATTTGTTTCTTTTCTGTATTTATTATTATGCATCAATATACTGCCGCTCTTTATTTTACCAAAATGGGGAAAGCTTGCCATCCTTTTTTTATGTATTTTGTTGACACATGCATTTTCTCCAATCGTATCTAAATATAGAATACCACCACTGAACACAAACGACAAATAAGCCCGACAGAAATTTTTGTTGTTATATTTTTTTACTTCATAGCTATGTACATCATGCGCCCCCATCCCTTACTTGAGAATCCAATGGATAACAAAGAGTTATCCATCATCTTTTACCATAATACTACATTTTTCTGCAAAAGTCACTATATTCTTTATGAAAACCATTAATTTAAGATGATTTCACCTGAAACAAAAAATCACCAAAAAACAGGTAATATCCTGCTTCCACCATTGATAAAATACATTTATGATTTCATAAATAATTCAGCATGAATCCACACCTCTTCTGTAAAATCCTCTGGTTTTCCTAATAAGGTATGCAGTATATCCCCCTGTTCCTTTACTCATTTTGACGGGACAGAGATTTGACACATCTTTGTAGCGGTGGTATACATATTCCTACCTATGTTTGTGGAAAACTTAAAAATACTACCTGCTTATACTTTTATTTTCATTATAAGAAATCATAACACTAATCCCACTCTATGTTGTCACTCTCCTCTTTTACAAATTGGCAGAACTTATCCTCCTGCTCTATTAACGAACGAATAATCTCTACAAACCGTTCCGCCCGTGATTCGTTTTCAGGGGTCAATGGATAAAATGCTGCATACATATCTGCCTCTGGGTCTGTCTCCATTTCTTTCAAAATATCCGGTTCATGTTTTTTCAAATAACAGGAAAAAATGGCATCCCAGTTATAGCCATTCATATAGGCATCTTCATTTCCCGCAGATATTTTTTCTCCCGCTTCCATAACTTTCTCATTATCTACATCAAAGATAATGCTGTTCCGATTACCTAATCAGGTGTTATGTCCATATTTAATTTTCAACCACCGAAAGATGAATTGTTTGCTATGTCCCTCAATTCTTGGCTATACAATAAATTATGACCAATCATAGCATTCATTGCTATAATATACATCTGCATCATATGCTGCATCGCATAAAGCATCGATTTTAAGTAAATTATTAAATTCGGAAATAGCTCTAGTTGTTCCCAACAGATTTCCATGGGATGCAGGAAATGTACCCTGCTCAACGTTTATCAAATGTTTCTTAACTAAACTTTCAAGATTTATTAAAAATTCTTGCGTTTCTGCATCAACCATATTCTTAGCATTTTCTATTTCATGTATTAAAGTTATTAATTTTACCTTTAAAGTATCTTGTTTATCCACTCAATCCTCCTCAAAACCTTCAACCACCCAATAAACTTCCCCGGTGCAAGCATCGGGGAATGTACCCTCCTATGATTCAACTGATAATGGGATTTTAGCCCTCCAAAGAGCTATATGACTGCATTCCTTATTGTTACCCTGACTTTCTTCCGAAAGGAACGTGCTGCTTCGACGTTTACTACTGACGTGGATGCCATAAAGTTCCCCTGCGTACTCTTTACCAGTCTCGGACGAAAACCGTATCCAAAAATACAAAGGATTCAGGCACAAAATTTTCTTGATGTCCTATATACACTTCCACCTCCACACTTATTATCCGCTTTTGCTTTTTTTTAAACAAATTTTCTA
The DNA here is from genome assembly GCA_947630855.1 of uncultured Lachnospiraceae bacterium. Lineage (GTDB taxonomy): Bacteria > Bacillota > Clostridia > Lachnospirales > Lachnospiraceae > Roseburia_B. Next base: position 9,646 of record CANRJF010000107.1, on the reverse strand, counting down.
CAATCTACGCTGTTTCATCGTCCACTATCATAATCGACTGTAAATGGGCAATATCATATAAAAAAATTTGACACCAACATATTCCATTTTCATCAAATTCTTCGTCATCAAAGGCAAATTCATCAGAGTATTGGATAATAATAGCAGCATTGAATTTATCATTGCTTTTATTGATTACTTTTACTAATTGCTCTTCTGGGTTTCTAACAGTCGTTGCACATGGATATTCAATTAAATCATATAATGTTATTTGGGTTCCACATGATGTGCAGGATGCTATCACTTTAGGCTCCGAATTCTTATACACAACAAATTCTTTACATCCACAACTACAAATAATTTCATAAGCAAAAGTAAACTCGTCATAAATACCATCGTTAAAAAATCTATTTTCCCCTTGAATTTGTTTTACATACTTTTTGATATGGTTAGGTGCATAAATCATTTGCAAACTCCTTCCTAGTATTTTTCCCTTATTATTAACAAACTTTTTCATCAACTTCTTTTATAAAATCTTCTACTTCTTTCTATGTTGCTTTTCTACTATTTCGTCACATAAATTTGCTATAATTGGGCTTGAACACACCAAAACATTATCCGGTTCGAGATGAAACTTTGCTTCCAATAATGCCTTATGTAAATTTAGTAATATATAATAATCTTTTATTTCTAATTTTATCTCAGCTCTATGTGTAGCACAGTCATCATCTCTATTTCCCATAAGCAAAGCATTATTAATTTGATTTTGTATTTCCTTGGCCATTCCCATCCCCTCCTTCCTCATATAAGGGTTCGCCCTCATGGTACACGAACCGGGTTACCCGCCCGTTTTCAATCAGTTCATAATGCAGGCCTTCGGCGTCATACCGGCTTTCCTGCATCCTGCCCTCCTCCGTCTCCGTTTTTGTCTGGCGGTGCAGGCTGTCATAGGAAAATATCCTTATGCCGGATGTGCCCTCTTCCCTTATTATACCGCCCTGCCTGTCGTATGTAAACGTCTTTTCCCCTCCGGCTCCTTCTAAGAGCACAAGCTGGTTCTTCCTGTTGTAGCTGTAACGGCATTCCCCGCCTCTCCCTGTCTTTTTCAGGCGGTTCCCTGACGCATCGTACTCGTAATGGACGGCATCGTCCCCCTGCCTTTCCTCTAAAAGCTGCCCCCGGACGTCATAACGGTAGGAGATGTCCAGGCCAGGCCCTTCCGCTCCCGCAGCCATTCTTCCTGCCTTTTTTGTCCGGTTCCCGTTGCCGTCATACCTGTATAGATAAAACAGCAAAAAAGACAGGTGGAATCTCCATCTGTCTCTTTGCATTCTTCTTTACCGACAATCTCTATCTGATTAATACCGTCTTGCCATCAAAGAAAAAACCGTATCTGGTATATTCATGTCCCTGTGGTATATTCCTCTGCGTTATATTTTTCTTCCAGACAGCGGATGCTGGTTTTGAATTGTTCTCTGTAAATTTTTTCTGCTTCTTTAAGAAGCGTTTCCCGCCGCTTAAGAATACTGTATCATTAACTGCTTCAATAGTTGTTTCCGTATACTGTTTGCCAATGCCGGCATACTGCTTCCTCCTTCCAGCATGGGGCAAAATTTAAAATTTTCCTGTGAACTTTTCCTAAAAATCGTATATAATATAAATGAAGCAAGATGCTTTCAATTTTTTGGCTGACGAAGCCACTTAGGTAAGATAGTTTGACCGACGAGGTTTCTCTGGTTAGCCAGAGTAGGGGTAAACTTTTCTCTTTTGCATATTTGCAAAATGTATTTATTCTCTTAAATCCGGTATCTTTTCCTCCATCACTACAAATTTCTTTTTGGCTGGAATGATTGCTGTCCGAACTACGGATGACCTGTTTCCTTCCAACAATAACATCTGAAATATGTAATTATACCCGCCCACATGATAAACCTGGCAAGTATAGATTTTCTCCCCGATTTCTTTAAACCACATCTGCACAAGATTAATGTTACTCAGTCCCCCGTTTGAATAGCCTAACTGCTCAAGCTCCTTGTAAGATTTTTCCTGGGAATCATAATAAAAAAATCTGGCATCCATATACTCTCCCGTGTAATCATATATCTTTTTATCTTTACTAAAATATAGCGGCAGACCGCAATTTGCCATATCCAATTTATAAAACATATCCACGTCATTCTCTATGCCATATGGGTCATTTTTTAAATTAAAAACATCCCCCTTTTTCTCATCTCCAAAATATGTATGCGTCACGCTATATTCATCTCCATACCCCAGATAATGAATCGGTCTCCCATATTCTTCTGCTGTTTCGTCTAAAATCAATAGTTCTTCTTTTACACTTTCAATATATGCATCTATTTCCTCCTTATCTTTCACAAGTTCTCCACTCAAATCATTCCAGACATATTTCATAGGCACAAAAAAAATCCACACGCTGTCCGTATTTTCCCCCGCCTTGTCGTTTAGTTTCACCAGCCTGATTCCGTCAAAATCCTTATTGCAATCATTCTCGTTTAGGTAAACATAATAAAACATTTTGCCATACTGTATCAATTCTCCCCTTCCATGGGATTTCTTGTATATGGTTTGCACCCGGACAAGCTCATTCCCCTCCCTTTTCATTAAGTGCAGGTATTCCGTAGTGTCCTTTCCTCTTGAATGATAACAAAAGAGAAAAAAATCCTGCCCCTCCGCTGTGGAAAAATGATGGATTTCATAACAATTATCCGAATTCACCCCCACATAAAGTTTTTCTATCTGTTTATAAGCGTCTTCTGCACTTTCTATCCCTTCCTGATAATTTTCCATTTCAGGAAATTGCGCATACGCATCTTCCAATCCCATGAGAAAACTGCCAGCGGCTCCAAATTCCCTTAATTTATCATCGTAATAGCAGCTTTTATTATTGATTTTCAATTCTATATCTGAGGAATGAAACAAAATGTCCTCCATCATGACCACTAAATCTTCCGGAAATTCCTTGCCGTCATATTTTTCTGGGAGAAATTCGCCCTGTATTTCCTGCGCATAGTCATATGTTCCCCGGACAAGCAGGCTGTTCCAGTCATCACATATTAATTCTCTGCCAGTCAAATCTGCGTTAAGAAATGAATAATCTATATCATCATATCCCGTTTTCCCCCTATAATAACCCACTTCCCCATTTGCCTGCGTTAGCAGTTCGCCCATAAAGGCAATAAGAATGAATACCCTTGTCCACTTTTTTTTCATTAATGCATACTCCTTTATGTACATTTTAGAAACCCAAACCCTCTTTAATGTCATCCAAAGTGCCATCCTCTATCTTCACCCCTTAAGACGCGTTACATATACAGGCCCTTCCGTCACCACAAATTTTCTCTGAGGGATTACTGTGGCCGAATAGACGATGGTACTTTCTACGTTCTCCCCATCTTTCTCCAATAACACCATATTGAAAATATAATTAAAATCACAGATATGATACATCCTGCATATATATATCATTCCCCCCAATTTCTTAAACCAAAGCTGAGTGGCTCCGCAAGACAATTTTTCAAGCTGCTCAAAATTATTTTCCACCGAATCGTAATAAAAGAATCTGACTCCCAGGTATTCCTGTCCTGGCCTTTCCCACTCCCTGTTCTTACTGACATAAACAGGCAGTCCGCAGTTTGCTATATCCATTTGATAGCCCATGCCCCAATATTCATTTATTTTCAATGATTCCGCATCTTTTTCATCCCCATAATAAATTTCTGTCCTCACCGTATCTTCCTCATCTGTCCTCAAATATCTTCCCTGTGCAAACTCTTTTTCCACTTGCCTTACATAGTTATCTATTGCTTCGTCTCTTTTCATCTTCTGCTCAAACAGAGCAGGCGTATCATCGGAATATATCGCAATTGAATAAGAAGGCCGCCAGACATATTCTTCCGGCAGATAACGGATGCAGAGGGTTTCCTCCTGGGGATTTCCATTAAGTCTGTGGATACGAAGTCCTTCTATTTCGCCTAAAGCATCGTTTTCTTCCCATGTGATAAAATAAAATTCTCCTCCATATTGTATTAAGTCCCCATAGGATTCTGCTTCAAAATTGTACAACTCTTCAAGTATGTCTCCCTCCCTTTTCATTAGATGAATATTGATGCCCTGTATGTGTGAACTGCCCATGCAGCTTGTCACTAAAATGTAATTATCCGTCTCCTCCGTCAAATGAAAATGATACATATTGACACACCCTTCTAATTGTTCCTCCGTAAATAATGCTTCAACCCTGTTACGTTCCTCCTCTTGTTCCACTTTAAATTTTTCTGAACCCAGTTCCTTTATTTTTTCTCTATAATAACTATCATCCTCTTTTCTTTTAAGAAAATTAGAGGAATTGTAAAAAATATCCTCCATAATAATCACCAATTCCTCTGGAAAACTGCAGTCCTCAGGAACCACTGGGGTAAAGTCTCCTTTTAGTTCTTCTGACTCAAGAGCCATTCCCTTTGTTATCAGATCTCTGCCTGCCACGTCCAAAAATTCTGAATCCCGCAAAGTCTTATCATTGAGACAACTGTACTCTAAATATGGTATGATGCCGTCTTTTTCTGTATTGTATTCCTCCACAGCCCCTACAATGCTCTCTGTTTCCGCCGTTCCCTCACTGTCTGAAACAGTCTCATTCCCTAAAATAATCTCCCTTCTGTTATCCTTGACAGTTCCGTCTGCCGCCCCGCAGAAAAGAACTGCCGCCATACCGAAAAGAACCGCTGTCTGGTATATCTTTTTTTTCAAATTTCCCGTCCCTCTCTTTTTTGTATAATATCCTCATACATGTGTACCATTATGATTTACATTGGTATATTTTTGTCATTTTATATGATTTTCTGCCGGAATCCCTCTGCATCACGCACTGCTCCTGTTCTTACCCTTGTCGGCGGGTTACGTTTACGGGTTCTTCTGTCCCCACAAAATCATCTTCCTCCCCTCTCAAATACCTTCCATGTACAAACTCCTTTTCCAGGTTTTCCACATACTCACATTTTTCAGTGTAAACAGCAGGTGTATCATCTGTATTACCAACATACATATCAGAACCTGACCAGATATATTCATCCGGCAAATAACGGATGCACAGCGTTTCCTCTTCAGGATTTCCGTTAAGCCTGTGAATCCTGATTCCTTCCGTTATGCCTAAAGAGTCATTTTCTTCCCATGTAATAAAATAAAATTCTCCGCCATATTGTATTAACTCCCCTCCACAGGATTCTATTTCAAAATAGTTCCGCTCCACAAGCCTGTCCCCCACCTTTTCCATAAGATACACATCCCCCACTTCCAGAGATGAACTGACAAAATAGTTCACAAACATGTAATTCTCAGTCTCCTCTGTCAGCTTAAAATGATACACATCAATACATTGCTCTAATAAAAGTTCGTTATCTGTCCAAAGCTTTTTAGCCCTGTCTCTTTTCTCCTTTTGTTCTATTTTAAATTTTTCCGAACCCAGTTCCCTTAATTTTTCTTTAGCATAACTGTCCTCCTTGTCTCTTTGAAAATAATTAGCAGAATTGTAAAAAATATCCTCCATGATAACCACCAATTCTTCTGGAAAACTGCAATCCTCTGGAATCACCGGGGTAAATTTTCCTTTTAATTCCTCTGAATAGAGACACATTCCCATCTTTCGCAGTTCCTTAGTTGTAGGGCTCGAATGCTCCCCTCTTATCAGACCATATTCATTGAGACAATCATATTCTGAAAATAGTACATTACCGCCATATTCTGTAACTGCTTCTTCCATATCTCCTGCAATGATTTCCGTTTCCGTCTCCTTGCTTTCCATAGCATCGTTACTGCTTTCAGCCTCAAATATTATGCCCTTGCCTGCCCCTGTCCACAAGAACACTAAAAATGCCAGTACAATAAATACCCTTATCCATTTTTTTGTCATCTATCCATACCCCCTAAATTATTGTAACTTATTACCGTTGTTTTATTCCCGCGAGCAACGAGCCAAGTGACTGCTTGCAGGCATTTGGCGACTGCCGCGAGGGGCGCTGTGTGCCGGTGGCACACGTTAAGCGCCGACCGGTTCACAACGTCCAGTGGACGTTGGCTCTGAACCGACCGAAGTGGAACGGAGAAGCGGAGCGTAGACCAAATACCCCGTTGCTTGCAGCGGGGTATTTGATTGGGATTTCCGGCCATCCTTCCGTCATTTTACTTATAAATCAAAATCCTGGCTCCTCAGTCCTCCCTTTTCATTATATCCGTAATAAATAAACAAACTGTCATATTTTATGGATCCTGTAGAAGTAAACACCATATCCTCTGTATAAAAATCCAAAGGAATTTCTCTGTAATAATCCTTGTCAAACATATTTTTGACTACCACAACCGTCTCATCACCCCGGTAATCCAGATAAGCCGTTTTCCCTTCTCCCGCCGCCACCGGATTCAGATAAGTTTCTGACAGCCTGTCATTTTCTATATCATAATAGACCGTATGCCACTCCCCTTCTTCCCCGTATTCCTTCAAAACAATGGTAGCCTCATCTATATATGTAATCAGCGGCTGCTTTTTCCCTTCCCCCTCTTTTAAAACATTTCCCTCCCTGTCATACAGCATATAGTGGTATCTGGAATCTCCCCCATATGTGACTTTAAAATACATGTCCTTCTGTACCACATTCTCTTCCATGTGTCTTTCTTTCAAAACAAACTGCTTCTTAGGCCATAAAAAATATGTTCCCACCGAAGTGGCTTTATCCCCTTTCACCACCGCTATATTCATCAGGTAATTATAATCTGACAAATTATATACGCGGAATATATATACTTTTCCTGCCAGTTCTTTAAACCACATTTGGGTCAGATACCCCACCTGACCATATCCCCCCAATATTGGTATACTCAGTTCTTCCAGTTTCTGAAAAACCATTTTGTCGGTGTCATAATAGAAAAAATCCACTCCCAGCTTCTTTACCTTTTCCAAATAGTCTTTGGGTACGTGCATGTCTTTGCACAGATATACAGGGCAGCGTCGGTCTGCAATATCCATCCTGTATACTTCATAGGGGCTGTCCTCAGATTCCCGTTCAAATGCCCTTTCCTCATCCCCATAATAAATTTCCGCCCCGTCCTGCCGGTTCCCTTCATGCAGGTACTTCCCTGATGAAAAATCCTGCAGCACTTTGTCCATGTACCCCGCCTCTATCAAAGGCCAGAGTTTCTCGCTGTCTACATCATAGGCTTCCGCTGCATATTCCTCCGGCTGGTAGAGGATACGCATGCTGTCCCCAGGGGAATCATAGCCAAGCCTGTAAATTGTAATGCCATTGTTTCCCCCCACATTGATATCCACATTCTCTGCAATAAAATAAAATTCGTCTTCATACCGGGTTACACCGGTCAGCATAATTTCTTTTCCTATATCAAACTCATATAATGTACGAAATTCATCCCCAATCCGTTCCGTCAGCCTGATTCTATGTCTCTGAAGACCAACGTTATGGCTTTCAAACAGGTAATTATCCTTCCCAGGCAGCAACTCCATACGGTACATAAAAACAACATCTTCCGGTATGTCATAATACCTGCCAATCCATTCATAGGTGTCTCTATGTGTCTCGTCCTTAGAATCATAATATACAGGGGCTGCTTTCGGGAACAGCCTGTCCAGCTCCTCCGTACCTGTTACCTTGAAATCATGCAAACCAAATTCTTCCATCACACCGTAACTGTCTCCCTGAATACGTCTGCGAACCTCTTCCTCCATCTCAATGTCAATGGACCAACCGGCACGTGAAAGAGGGTCTCGGATTTGGTGCAAAACCTTTTCCACTTTAACAATCAGCCCTTCAGGGAAACTGCTGTTTTCACAGACCACAGGCACAAATTCTTCTTTTTCTTCCCCTGTGTCCTCTGCTGCCCTATCCACTATCACTTGACCTAAAAACTCGTTTCCAAACAGATTTACATCTAGCTCCTGATATCCTTCAAAAGCGCATTCCTGTTCTGTTTTCTCTGTCTCCCCTTCCAGATTTTCCCCTTCCAGTCCGGCAGTCTCCTCCTGGATATTCCCATTAAGCTTTCCGTCCCTTCCTGCCAGTATTATCAATACACTGACAAACAATACCATGCCAAATATTCTTAACCATCTTTTTTTCATTTCTGAAAGCCTCCTTCATTTTTTCAAATACATAATGTTATGGGAATTGTCAATTCAATAATGGGATAGCATCCAACTTTAATATCCGTAATTTTTTTTCATACTCCTCCCCAGACTTATAATATATCAATAATGTATTTCTATCCAAAAACTCTGCGTCGTAAACAAGGCTAACTCCAAACGAAAAATCCAAAAAAAATTCCTGATAATAATCTTCATCAAAAATATTTTTTACAACTAAAAAGGCATCTTTCCGTCTATAACTCACATAAGCCACTCTGCCATACTTAACTGCTACCGGACTGATATATACTTCTGAAAGCCTGTCATTTTTCGTATCATAATAGGTCGTGCAAAGGGTATTTGTTCCCGCATTGATGCCCACTCTAATTATATTGCCGTTAATGTACCAAATCCCCGGCTGCTTCCCTTCACCTTCTTGTACAATTCTGCCGTCCGTGTTATATATGGCATAATAATATTCATAATTTCCCTTATACAATACTTTGAAGTGTTTGTCTTCTTGTATAATTTCTTCAGGCCTATCCTCCGCTCTGCATATTACCATTGCCAGAATACTGAAAAAAATCATCAAACTCACTATTCTGTAACATCTTTTTTTCATAATGCTTACATTTATTTTTTCAATTTTCATAGATAATGCCCCCTGTATTTCTCTAACAAATGCTCTTTCCCCATATATCTGTGCCATGTCATATTGGAATATTTTTTATCATTTTATATGATTTTCTGTGGAAAAATCAATACTTTGGTCACGAGATACAGATTTTTGTCACGACTTACAGATTTTTTTTAAAAAAGACTTTACTTTGAAAACTTCAGGTATTTTTAAAGGCAGAAAAAAGACAGGTGGAATATCCATCTGCCCTTTTTGCGTCCTGTTTTATCGCCTTTTTATCCGATTAATACCGTCTTGCCCTCAAAGGCAAAACCATATTTCTTTATCTTTTCTGCCGGAATCCCTCTGTTTTTAAGCTCTGCCTCATACTGTTTTTCCTCTATCTGTTTTAAGGCTGATGCCACTGTGTCTTCAAGGCTGTTCTCCTTCCTTGGATTATAAACTTTAAATTCCATCACATAAGCATTGTCCCCTGCTTTCCTTGGTTCAAGCATAATATCATAACGTCCAAAACCGCTTTCCCTGTTGGAAGTGACTACATAACGCCCTGCAAGATCCACCATAAGCCCCAGCACAAACCCGTGGTAGAAACGCTCTGGCTCCGCCGCTTTGGAAGCATGTTTTCCCGTATCAAAAAAACTGAACGTGGTATAAGCCACTCTGTTCATATATTCATTCATAGCATCCAAATCATCTGCCAGCAAAGCCTTGATAAAGCCATTGTAATCTGATGTATAATCCGAAAACCAGTCACGTATCATCCCCTCAAACATAATTTTTACTTCCCGGTTTGTAAGTTTCAGTTCATAGAGTGCCCGGTCTGTCTCTTCATCCACTGTATAGCCTTCCACTTTCAAATATCCGCTGGCAAGAAGAAGGCT
>CANRJF010000106.1 GCA_947630855.1 uncultured Lachnospiraceae bacterium | reverse complement strand
ATAATATTTTCAAAATCAGTAGCTTTTGATGGAATTTACTTTGGGAAAGTGGAATTTACTTTAAAAATTGACCTTTTAATAATTTTTAATCATAAAAAAAGTTATCCACAATTTAATTATCCACATATTCTATATTTTGTTAATTTTCAACAATTCATGCACAATTCGTTGATAAATAGTGGATAACTTTTCTTATTTATACATCTTCTATTCTACACCATAAATTTTTTCATTGCTAAATCATACAAATTAGTTTATTATAGAGAATGGGAGTAATGTGTCCTTTCCCATAGAAAAGCAATGAAATGTAATGGAGAATTTATTTAAATGGAAGCAATTATACAAAAATGGGAACAAATCCTGCAAACGGTAAAGAAAGAGCACGAACTGGCTGATGTTTCCTTTAATGCATGGTTAAAACCGTTGGAAATCTGTGCAGTTGAGGGAAATAAATTATATATTTTAGTTCCTGGTGAACAGATGGGTTTAAATTATATTTCAAGAAAATATGAACTTCCTTTAAAAGTTGCCATTGCTGAAATTACCGGCATTGAATATGAACTGGTCTTTGTATTATCGGAACAGGCCAAATTACTGCGGAAAGGCCCAGTCAAAAAACAAGCACCATTGTCTGAACTGGCGGAACAGTCAAATTTAAATCCCAGCTACACATTTGATACCTTCGTAGTTGGCAATAATAACCGTTTTGCCCAGTCAGCATCCCTTGCAGTGGCAGAATCACCGGGAGAATCATACAATCCGCTGTACATATACGGAGGGCCAGGACTTGGAAAAACCCACCTGATGCACTCCATTGGCAATTTTATGCTGCAGCAGAACCCGGATTTCAGGGTTTTATACGTAACTTCGGAAGAATTTACCAATGAAGTGATTGAAGCCATCAGAAGTGGTAATGCTACTACTATGAGCAAATTCAGAGAAAAATACCGCACGGTAGATGTACTGATGATTGATGATATACAATTTATAATAGGAAAGGAAAGCACACAGGAAGAGTTTTTCCACACTTTCAACGTGCTTCATTCCGCAAAAAAACAGATTGTACTTACTTCTGACAAGCCTCCAAAAGATATGGAAACATTAGAGGAGCGGATACGCTCCCGTTTTGAATGGGGACTTATGGCAGATATCGGCGTACCGGACTATGAGACGCGTATGGCAATTCTTCGCCGGAAGGTGGAAGAAAATGAAATGGTAATCAAAGATGAAATATTAAATTACATTGCCAACAATATTAAATCAAATATCAGAGAACTGGAGGGGGCATTAAATAAACTGTTAGCCCTGGGCAATCTTACCCAGACGGAAATTACCATGGAAATTGCCCAAAAGGAACTTCAAAACATTATAACACCGGACAAGCCAAAGGAAGTTACCCCCCAGCTTATTATTGAGGTAGTGGCAGACCATTTCCAGATACCCATAGACCAGATGATATCAAAGAAACGAAGCAAAGATATTGCCAAACCAAGGCAGATTGCCATGTATTTATGTAAAAATATGACAGATACGCCATTTGATTCTATCGGTGCCATATTAGGAGGAAGAGACCATTCCACAATTATCCACGGTGTTAAGACGATAACTGAAGAATATGATATGGATGAAAATATGCGCAATACAATTTTAACAATCAAAAAGAAAATTAATCCAAATTAACAATATATTTTCCACACTTCATCCAGAATTAATCCTCAGGGTTTAAACAGGCTTTTACCGGTCTTATTTTTTCTAAAACCCTGAATTTATCTGGCTTACAGAAGTTATGAACTTATAAACACCCCTTATTATTACTACTCTGAAATATTTTATTATATTTTATATATGCAGCCTGAAAGGAGTTATACACACTATGAAATTGATATGCTCAAAAACGAATCTGTTAAAAGGAGTAAACATTGTTTCTAAAGCTGTTCCAACTAGAACTACAATGGCAATCCTGGAATGTATTCTGATTGATGCATCTTCAAACAAAATAAAACTCACTGCCAATGATACGGAACTTGGTATTGAAACTATCATCGAAGGTGATATACTTGAACCGGGAATTATTGCATTAGATGCAAAAATATTTTCAGAAATTGTAAGAAAACTTCCGGACAATGATGTAACCATAGAAACAGACAGTTCTTTCAAAACACTTATCACCTGTGAAAAAGCGAATTTTAATATTATTGGCAAGTCAGGAGAGGATTTTTCTTATATTCCATATGTGGAAAGAAAAGAAGCTGTGACAATTTCACAATTTACGTTAAAAGAAGTGATTCATCAGACAATATTTTCCATTGCAGACAATGACACAAATAAACTGATGACAGGTGAATTATTTGAGATTAATGAAAATCGTTTAATGGTTGTATCTCTTGACGGGCATCGTATTTCTATACGAAATATAGATTTAAAAGATAATTACGAGCCTAAAAAGGTAGTTGTTCCCGGAAAAACATTAAATGAAATAAGTAAGATTATTCCCGGCTCTGCGGAAGAGGAAGTAAAAATATTTATTACGGAGAACCATATTATCTTTGAATTTGACCAGACAACTGTGGTATCCCGGTTAATCGAAGGGGATTATTTTAGAATAGAACAAATGTTATCCTCTGATTATGAGACAAAAATAAGGATAAATAAACGTGAATTATTAGATTGTATCGACAGGGCTACCCTTTTGATTAAAGAAGGTGACAAAAAGCCGATTATCATGAATATTACAGACGAATACATGGAGCTTAAAATAAATTCTTTTATAGGTTCTATGAATGAGGATATTGACATTGAGAAAGAAGGAAAAGATATTCTTATCGGGTTTAATCCAAAATTCTTTATCGATGCATTGCGGGTAATTGATGATGAGGAGATAACAATTTATATGATGAACCCCAAAGCGCCCTGTTTTATAAAAAATGCAGAAGAAAGTTATATTTACCTGATTCTTCCGGTAAATTTCAATACGGCGTCCTATTAAGATGATAAAAGGAATGGAGAATTGGCATGAAAGTAAATATCCGGGAGGAAGATGAATATATAAAATTAGGCCAGGCATTAAAAAAAGCAGGTTTAGTAGGTTCCGGGGTAGATGCAAAAATGGTGATTTTAAATCGTGAAGTTACCGTGAACGGTGAAACAGAGCAGAGAAGAGGAAGAAAACTCTATTCGGGAGATACGGTATCTTTTGATGGAGAAATATTAGAAATATTCAAATGAATATAAAATCATTGGAATTAGATAATTTTCGTAATTATGACAAGTTAAATATTCATTTTGAAGAGGGAACCAATATCCTGTACGGTAACAATGCCCAGGGGAAAACCAATGTGTTGGAAGCAGTTTACCTAAGCGGCACTTCAAAGTCCCACAAGGGAAGTAAAGACAAAGAAATGATTCGTTTTGGGAAAGAAGAGTCACATATTCGTGTCTTTGTTGAAAAAAAGGATAAAATTTTTCAGATTGACATGCACTTAAAGAAGAATCGTACAAAGGGAATAGCCATTAACAGGATTCCCATTAAGAAAGCCAGTGAACTGTTTGGAATACTGAATATTGTGTTTTTTTCTCCAGAGGATTTAAACATCATTAAAAACGGCCCAAAAGAACGACGCAGGTTTTTAGATTCGGAACTTTGCCAGTTAAATAAAATATACCTGGCAGAGCTGGCAAAATACAATAAAATACTAAACCAGAGAAATAAGTTATTAAAAGATATTTATTTCAGGCCGGAGTTAAAAGATACTCTTCCGGTATGGGATATGCAGTTAATTGAATACGGAAGGAGAATTATCAGGGAACGTTTCAAATTTGTGGAGCAGTTAAATGAGATTGTAACAGATATTCATTTTAAGATTTCCGGAGAAAAAGAAAGGATTACACTGGGTTATGAGCCAAATACAGGGGAATTGGAATTTGAACAGGAATTAAAAAATTCTATGGAAAGGGATTTGAAGTTAGGGCAGACTTCTATCGGCCCCCACAAAGATGACCTTTCTTTTCGGATAAAAGACATGGATATCCGTAAATTCGGTTCCCAGGGACAGCAGAGAACCTGTGCACTTTCTTTAAAACTGGCGGAAATTCAACTGGTGAAAAAAATTATCAAAGATTCACCTGTATTATTGTTAGATGATGTATTATCGGAATTAGACAGCAGCAGGCAGAATTATCTGCTGAATAATATAAGCGGAACCCAGACTATTATTACTTGTACGGGTTTAGATGAGTTTGTTCGTAACAGGTTTTATATTGACCGGACATTTGAAGTAATTGAAGGGCAGATATTTGAAAAAAGTTATCTGTGAATGTATTGAACAGATACGAAAAGAGCAGCGAATAGGAGGATTTCAATGAGCACGGAATACGGAGCAGATCAGATTCAGATTTTAGAAGGGCTTGAGGCAGTCCGCAAAAGACCCGGTATGTATATCGGAAGTACCTCGTCTAGGGGTCTGCACCATCTGGTTTATGAAATTGTGGATAATGCAGTGGATGAAGCATTGGCAGGATTTTGTAAAAATATATATGTTACCATAAATCAGGATAATTCTGTTACGGTTGTAGATGACGGACGGGGGATTCCTGTGGGAATCAACCATAAATCAGGACTTACAGGGGTAGAAGTAGTATTTACCATTCTTCATGCCGGCGGTAAATTCGGCGGCGGGGGATACAAGGTATCCGGCGGGCTCCACGGAGTAGGCGCTTCCGTGGTAAACGCTCTTTCTACCTGGCTTGAAGTAGAAATCTGTAATGAGGGGAAAGTGTACCATCAGCGGTATGAAAAAGGAAAGACAGTAGTTCCTTTAAAAGTCATTGGAGAGTGTCCTTTAGAAAAAACAGGGTCAAAAATAACCTTTTTACCGGACAATACTATTTTTGAAGAGACAGTTTTTGATTATGATGTGTTAAAGCAGAGATTAAGGGAGACGGCTTTCCTTACAAAGAATTTAAGAATTGTTTTAAAGGACGCCAGAGTAGAGCCGGAAGAGGAAAAAGAATTTCATTATGCCGGGGGCATCAAAGAATTTATCAATTATTTAAACAGAAGCAAAGAACCCTTATATCCTGAGATTATTTACTGTGAGGGACAAAGAGACGGTGTTTATGTGGAAGTTGCCATGCAGCACAATGATTCCTTTAATGACACTACCTTTAGTTTTGTAAATAATATCATTACCCCGGAAGGGGGAACACATTTAGCCGGTTTTAGGAATGCCCTTACAAAAACCTTTAACCAGTATGCTAAAGCAAATAAAATTTTAAAAGATACGGATGCGGGATTGACAGGGGACGATATCAGGGAAGGTCTTACTGCCATTATCAGCATCAAAATTGAAGAGCCTCAGTTTGAGGGACAGACAAAGCAGAAATTAGGAAACAGTGAGGCAAGGGGAGCGGTAGACAGTATAGTAAGCGAACAGCTTACCTACTTTTTAGAGCAGAATCCTGCCGTTGCCAAGACAATCTGTGAAAAGTCCCTGCTGGCTCAGCGGGCAAGAGAGGCAGCCAGAAAAGCCAGGGATTTAACAAGAAGAAAGACAGCCCTTGAAAATACATCCCTGCCCGGAAAACTGGCAGATTGTTCTGACAAAGACCCGAAAAACTGTGAGATTTACATTGTTGAGGGAGATTCGGCAGGAGGCTCTGCCAAGACGGCAAGAAGCCGGGCTACACAGGCAATTCTTCCTCTTCGCGGCAAAATATTAAATGTGGAAAAAGCAAGGCTTGATAAAATATACGGAAATGCAGAGATAAAGGCTATGATTACTGCTTTTGGCACAGGAATCCATGATGATTTTGATATCAGCAAGCTTCGTTACCATAAGATAATTATTATGACGGTTGCGGATGTGGACGGCGCTCATATTAGTACATTGCTTTTGACCTTTATTTACCGCTTTATGCCGGAATTGATTAAGCAGGGGTATGTATACCTTGCCCAGCCGCCTCTTTTTAAAATTGAAAAAAATAAAAAGGTGTGGTATGCGTACAGCGATGAGCAGTTAAATAAAATTTTAGTGGAAATAGGTCGGGATAACAATAATAAAATCCAGCGTTATAAAGGTCTTGGGGAGATGGATGCAGAACAGCTTTGGGAAACAACCATGGACCCTGAGAGGAGAATTTTGCGCCGTGTAGTTATGGATGAAGAGGCTTCATCGGAAATTGATGTTGTATTCACTACGTTAATGGGGGATAAAGTGGAGCCTAGGCGTGAATTTATTGAAGCGAATGCAAAATACGTCCAGAATCTGGATGTATAGGAGGAGTGTACTTTAAATGGATGACAAAATTTTTGATCAAGTTCATGATGTGGACTTAAAAAAGACAATGGAGACATCCTACATTGACTATGCTATGAGTGTTATAGCATCCCGGGCGCTGCCGGATGTAAGGGATGGTTTAAAACCTGTTCAGAGAAGGGTTTTATTCTCCATGATTGAATTGAATAACGGACCGGATAAGCCACACAGGAAATGTGCCCGTATCGTTGGCGATACCATGGGTAAGTACCATCCTCATGGGGATAGTTCTATCTATGGTGCTTTGGTAAATATGGCACAGGAATGGTCAACCCGCTATCCATTGGTAGACGGACATGGGAATTTTGGTTCCGTGGACGGTGACGGCGCAGCAGCCATGCGTTACACCGAGGCAAGGTTAAGCAAAATATCCATGGAAATGTTAGCAGATATCAACAAAGATACTGTTGATTTTATGCCCAACTTTGATGAGACGGAAAAGGAACCTACCGTGCTTCCTTCCCGTTATCCCAATCTTTTGGTAAATGGAACCTCCGGCATTGCCGTGGGAATGGCCACCAACATTCCTCCTCACAATCTTAAGGAAGTCATTGGGGCAGTGGTAAAAATCATTGACAACCAGATATTGGAGGACAGGGAAACAGAATTAGAAGAGATATTAGAAATTGTAAAAGGGCCGGATTTTCCCACCGGGGGTATGATTCTTGGAACCTCCGGCATTGACCAGGCTTACCGTACCGGAAGAGGAAAAATTAAAGTACGGGCAGTGACTGATATGGAGACAATGTCCAATGGAAAGACAAGAATTGTTGTCTCTGAACTTCCATATATGGTAAATAAGGCAAGATTAATTGAGAAAATTGCAGAACTTGTCCGTGATAAAAAAATTGACGGCATCACGGATTTAAGGGATGAATCTAACCGGCAGGGTATGAGAATCTGTATTGAACTGCGTCGGGATGCAAACGCCAATGTAATCTTAAACCAGTTATACAAACATACCCAGCTTCAGGATACCTTTGGGGTGATTATGATTGCCCTGGTAAACAATGAGCCAAAGGTTTTAAACCTCTATCAGATGTTGGATTATTACCTGATGCACCAGAAAGAAGTGGTCACCAGGAGAACAAAATATGATTTAAACAAGGCACAGGAGCGTGCCCATATTTTAGAGGGATTGTTAATTGCTTTAGATAACATTGACGAAGTGATTTCCATTATCCGCAGCAGTAAAAACACGGTGGAGGCAAAGGAACGTTTAATAGAACGTTTCAGCCTTACGGAAGTGCAGTCTCAGGCAATTGTAGATATGCGTCTTCGGGCTCTTACCGGATTGGAACGGGAGAAAATTCAGGCGGAATATAAAGAATTAATGGAAAAAATTGCGGAGTTGAAGGCAATTTTGGCAGATGAAAAGAAATTATTAGGGGTAATCAAAGAAGAAATTACTGCTATTTCCGATAAATTCGGAGATGATAGAAAAACTTCTATCGGTTTTGATGAATTTGATATTTCCATGGAAGATTTAATTCCAAAGAGCAATGCGGTTATCTGTATGACAAAACTTGGTTATATCAAGAGAATGAGTGTAGATAACTTCCGCAGCCAGCACAGAGGTGGCAGGGGAATTAAGGGAATGGAGACCATAGAAGACGATTATATAGAAGAACTTCTTATGACCACCACCCACCACTACATTATGTTTTTTACCAACATGGGAAAGGTGTACCGCCTGAAGGCATACGAGATACCGGAATCTTCCAGAACCGCCAGAGGTACTGCAATCATTAACTTATTGCAGCTTCTGCCGGGAGAACAGATTACTGCCGTGATACCCATAAATGAGTATTTGGAAGGCAATTATCTGTTTATGGCAACAAAAAACGGAATCGTAAAGAAAACTTCCATAGGAGATTATGCCCATGTAAGAAAAACAGGTCTTACTGCAATCAATCTCCGTGAAGATGATGAGTTAATTGAGGTAAAGAAAACAGACAATACCAATGACATTATATTAGTTACAAAATTTGGTCAGTGTATACGTTTTCATGAGACAGATGTAAGGAATACGGGACGAAATTCCATGGGTGTTATCGGAATGAATCTTGTTGACGGAGATGAAGTAGTGGGTATGCAGTTAGACAGCCAGGGAGAAGCATTAATGATTGTATCCCAGCGAGGTCTCGGAAAATGTACCATGTTAAAAGAGTTTACACCTCAAAACCGGGGAGGCAAAGGTATTAAATGTTATAAGATTACGGAAAAAACCGGTAATATTGTGGGAGTAAAGGCAGTAAATCAGTCAAATGAAGTTATGTTAATTACTACGGAGGGAGTAATTATCCGTATTCCGGTTATGGGAATAGCCCTTTTGGGACGTGTTACTTCAGGGGTAAAACTTATCAACCTGGATGAAGGTGTAGCCGTTGCCGGCATTGCAAAAGTAAGGGAAGATAAATCCATTATGGAAGCAGAAGATTTTGAAAAAGAAGAGTCTGATGATGATATTTCGGATGAAGATTTAGAAGAATAAAGCTGAAAATATCGTCTATGGCAGTTCTAAAAGGGAGCTGCCGCATTAAGTAATTCAGCGTTAAAGTGTGATTCAATTTAAGTATCTTTAGCGTTAAAGGCTTAGTGCGGCAGCCTCATTTCACTAACAGTATAATTAACAGGAGAAAAAATATGCCCCAGACATTTTATGAAGTAGTATGGATATTTGTTATTTATGCATTTATCGGCTGGTGTACCGAAGTCGCCTATGCTGCCACAGAAAAGGGTGTTTTCGTAAACCGCGGTTTTTTAAACGGGCCCTATTGTCCAATTTACGGCTGCGGTGTCTTGATTGTAGTTGCAGTGCTTACACCATTAAAACATAATTTAATTATTCTGTTTTTAGGTTCTTTTTTGATGACTTCCCTTTTAGAATTTTTCACCGGATTTATTTTAGAGAAAGCATTCCACAATAAATGGTGGGATTATTCCGATAAACCTTTTAATATCAAAGGATACGTGTGTTTAAAATTTTCCATTCTGTGGGGTCTTGCATGTTCCTTTATTATGTTAGTGCTGCATCCCATAATTTATAGATTTATAAAAACTATTCCCCATATGCTTGGAGTTTTTATATTAATTTTTCTGATGCTGCTTTTTTCCGTGGATTTGATTGTAACTGTATCTACGATTATTAAATTTAACAGACGTTTAAGTCTGTTAAATGAAATTGCAGGGAAATTAAAAGCATTTTCTAATGAACTTGGAGAAAATGTCTATGAAAATGTGATTGAGGCAATGGAAAAGAAAGAAGATTTCCAGGAGGCTTATGGAGAATTTGTAGAAGAAGTAGGAGAAAGAAAGCAGAAGATGAAAAAGGAACAGGAAGAACTTGCGGCAAAATACAAAGAGCTTTTGGAGCACAAAAATATCATATCACGCCGTTTAATGAAAGCCTTCCCAAATATGCTGTCCAGGGAGCATAATGATATTTTGGAAAAGGTGAAGAAAATAAATCTGCATTAATATTAATAAATATAGGAAGGGAAAAATATGAGAACAATACATACGGATGAAATTATAAGAAATATAAAAGAAATGTGTATTGAGGCGAACCATTATCTTTCAGAAGATATGGATAAAGCATTGAAAGATGCTATGGGAACAGAAAAATCCCAGATTGGAGTAAAAATATTAAACCAGCTTCAAGATAATCTTAATATTGCGGCGGAAGAAATGATTCCCATCTGTCAGGATACGGGGATGGCAGTTATTTTTATAGAAATTGGACAGGAAGTTCATGTAGAAGGGGAAAATTTAGAAGATGCCATTAATGAAGGTGTGCGTCAAGGCTACACAGAAGGTTATCTCCGTAAATCCGTGGTAAATGACCCAATAATCCGGGAAAATACAAAAGACAATACCCCGGCGGTTATCCATTATTCTATTGTGCCGGGAGAAAATATAAAAATTACCATGGCTCCAAAAGGATTTGGAAGTGAAAATATGAGCCGTGTCTTTATGTTAAAGCCTGCTGACGGCATAGAAGGAGTAAAAGATGCTATTCTTACGGCAGTAAGAGATGCAGGGCCAAATGCCTGCCCACCTATGGTAGTTGGAGTGGGAATTGGGGGAACCTTTGAGAAATGTGCCCTTCTTGCAAAGAAAGCATTGACGAGAAGTGTAAATGAACGTTCTCACATTCCATATGTAAAAGAGCTGGAAGAAGAAATGCTTGAGAAAATCAACTGTCTTGGAATAGGGCCTGGAGGATTAGGAGGAACTACCACAGCTTTAGCGGTAAATATAAATACTTATCCCACCCATATTGCAGGACTTCCTGTGGCAGTAAATATATGCTGCCATGTAAACCGCCATGTAGTGAGAAATTTATAGAAATAAGAGGAGAAATATCGTGGACAAATATATTAATACTCCGATTACGGAAAAGGTAACGGAAGATTTAAAAAGCGGAGATTATGTCTATATTACAGGAACTATTTATGTGGCAAGGGACGCCGCTCACAAACGTATGATAGAAGCATTAAACCGTGGAGAAGAACTTCCTATTAATATTAAAGATGCTGCCATATATTATATGGGGCCTTCACCGGCAAGAGAAGGAAAACCTATCGGCTCTGCCGGCCCAACCACAGCCAGCCGCATGGACAAATATGCTCCAACATTATTAGATTTAGGTCAAAAAGCTATGATTGGAAAAGGAAAAAGGTCAAAAGAAGTGGTAGATGCCATGATAAGGAATAAAGCGGTTTACTTTGCAGCAGTGGGAGGAGCAGGGGCATTGCTTTCAAAATGCATCAAAAAATCCCGCACTTTATGTTATGAAGATTTAGGGGCAGAAGCAATCCTTGAAATTCAGGTTGAAAATTTTCCGGTAATTGTAGTAATTGACAGTAAGGGAAATAATCTTTATGAAACGGCAACATTAGAATATGCATTGCAAAAATAGTACAAAATACGGAAAATAGATTCCATCTTCATAAATTATGCCTTTAAAATTTATTGGTGTGTTATAATTACACATAGGGTTTTATATATTTATTCAGGAGGTATTGATTATGTTAGGAAACGTAATTGTGGGACAATCAGGAGGACCTACGGCAGTGATAAACTCCAGCCTTGCAGGAGTTTACAAAACAGCCAAAGACCTGGGAGCAAAAAAAGTTTATGGTATGCGCCATGGTATTCAGGGATTTTTACAGAAAAGAATTGTGGATATGGACGAAAAAATCCGTTCCGATTTAGATTTGGAACTGTTAAAAAGAACACCTTCCGCATTTTTAGGTTCCTGCCGTTACAAACTGCCGGATGATATCAGCAGCAACAGGGAATTATATGATAACATATTTGAAATATTAAAAGAATATGAAATTACCGCTTTCTTTTATATTGGCGGAAATGATTCCATGGACACCATCAAAAAATTGTCCGATTATGCAATCTTAATAAACAGTGATATTCGTTTTATCGGTGTTCCAAAAACCATTGACAATGATTTGGCAGTGACAGACCATACTCCGGGATTTGGAAGTGCGGCAAAATACATTGCATCCGTTACAAAAGAAGTAATCAGGGACGGTCTTGTATATGATGTTAAAAATGTTTCTATCATAGAGATTATGGGACGGAATGCAGGATGGCTCACAGGCGCAGCCGCTTTGGCAAAGTGTGAGGACTGTGAAGGGGTAGATTTATTGTACCTTCCGGAATTGCCTTTTGATGTAGACGAATTTATGAAACGGATAGGGGAGCTTTTAGAAAAGAAAAACAATGTAGTAGTGGCTGTTTCCGAGGGAATAAAAACGGCAGAAGGAAAATATGTCTTTGAACTTACAAATCATACGGAATATGTAGATGCATTTGGCCACAAACAATTAAGCGGTACGGCTCGTTACCTTGCTTCTATTATTAGTGAAAAGTATGGATGTAAGACAAGGCCCGTAGAATTATCCAGTCTGCAAAGATGTGCCGGCCATTTAACATCCCGTGTGGATATTACAGAGGCTTATCAGGTAGGAGGTTCTGCTGTAAAAGCTGCCTATGACGGAGAAACCGGAAAAGTAGTTATTTTAAAACGTGTTTCCACTGACCCATATATTTGTACTACGGATTTATATGATGTACATAAAATTGCAAATATAGAAAAGAAAGTACCTTTAGAATGGATTACGGAAAATGGAACATATGTAAGCGATAAACTGGTAAATTATATTCGTCCTTTAATTCAGGCAGAATTAACGCCTATTATGATTACCGGACAGCCCCGTCATATTGTAATTGATTTAGAAAAATAAAATTTTTTCTTATACTCCAAAGCATACATATTTGCCAATTGATTTGCTATTCTCTTTGAAATATAGAATACCTGTTGGCAAATCATGTGG
>CANRJF010000105.1 GCA_947630855.1 uncultured Lachnospiraceae bacterium | reverse complement strand
GACTATTGTTCGGGCGGCAGGGGAGTCAAAGGATACAGAGATTTCCCTTATCTTAAAGGACGCGATTGTACAGGCAAATCAGGAAATTATAAAAAAAGCATACGAGGATGTATCCATGAAAGGCATGGGGACTACCATTGTGGCTGCGGTGATTGCAGGAAATAAGCTTTATGCCGCCAATGTGGGAGACAGCAGACTCTACATTGTAAATCAGGAAATAGAGCAGGTTACCAGGGACCATTCCCTGGTGGAAGAGATGGTGCGCCTTGGGGAGCTGGATAAAGAGACGGCAAGGGAACATCCCGATAAGAATATTATTACCCGGGCTGTGGGAGCAGTGCCGGATATTGACATTGATTTTTTTGAGAGGGAGCTGAATGAGGGGGACGAAATTTTACTGTGTTCTGACGGGCTTACGAATATGATTGAAGATGAAGATATCCGCAGGCTGATGAAAGGCCAGAGGGATATTGCGGAGCAGGCGGAGAAATTAGTGGAAACTGCCAATGCCAATGGAGGAAAAGACAATATTACAGTAGTTGTAATTCAACCGTTTGGTTATTAGAAGGACAGGTGAAAATATGTTGACAACGGGAATGTTTGTATCGGATAGATATGAAATTATAGAAAAAATAGGAGCCGGCGGAATGTCCGATGTGTATAAGGCAAGAGACCACATTTTAGGGCGCAACGTGGCAATTAAAGTGTTAAAGCAGGAATTTAGCGAAGATGTGAATTTTGTCACCAAATTCCGCACGGAGGCACAGTCTGCCGCAGGCTTGGAGCATCCCAACATTGTAAATATTTATGATGTAGGCAGTGAGGACGGGATGCACTACATTGTAATGGAGTATGTGGAAGGCGTTACTTTAAAAACTTACATCGAGAAAAAAGTGCAGCTTACCTACAAAGAGGCGGTGAGCATAGCAATTCAGGTGGGGCGGGGTATTGAGGCGGCTCACGCAAAACATATAATCCACCGGGATATTAAACCCCAGAATATATTAATTTCTACGGAAGGGAAGGCAAAAGTGACGGACTTTGGAATTGCAAGGGCAGTTTCCAGCAATACCATCAGTGCAGACGTGATGGGTTCCGTACATTATTCCTCCCCGGAGCAGGCAAGAAACGGTTTTGTGGACGGGAAAAGTGATATTTATTCCCTTGGCATTGTGATGTACGAGATGGTGACAGGCCGTGTGCCCTTTGACGGCGATACCACGGTGGCGGTGGCAATCCAGCATCTCCAGGAGGAAATGGAGCCTCCCAGCACTTATGCCCCCAACCTTCCCGTAAGCCTGGAAAAAATTATATTAAAATGTACCCAGAAAAGCCCGGACAGGCGTTACAATTCCATGAGTGATTTGCTGGTAGACCTGAAAAAAGTGTTAATCAGCCCCAATGATGATTTTGTATCCATGGGTTCGGAAAGTTCCCAGGATAAAACAAGGGTCATCAGCCAGGATGAGGTGAAACAGATTAAACATGCGAAACCTGCGTATACGCCAAGAAGGGAAGAAGTCAGGGAAGAGTACGAATACGAGGACGAGGAAGAAGAAGAAGATGATGAGGACGACGATGAGGGCTTTTTAAATCCGGGAATGGAGAAGGCAGTTACCATCGGAGGAATTGTGGCAGGCCTGATTATCGTGGGAATCTTAATCTATTTCTTTGGGCATATGGCAGGAATTTTCGGGGGAAAGGCATCAAAAGATAAAGAAAAGGATACGGAGAGGGATGTCATTACCACGGAGAAGAAGGAAAAAGAAGAAGTGGACATGATATCTGTCCTTGGAATGACCATGGAGGAGGCACGGTCAAGTTTAAATAAAATGGGCTTAGGAATCCGCCAGTCAGGCACGGAAAGCTCGGATGAGTATCCGGCGGGGCAGATTATTTCCCAGGATGTTGACGAAGGGGAAAAGGTGAAGGTGAACACAACTGTCTATGTGACTGTCAGCAGCGGAGAGGGCAGCATCAGCGTGCCTTCCGTGCTGGGATACACCGAGACAGAGGCGAGAAACGCCCTGGCGGAGAAGGGTTTTTCCGTTACCGTCAGCGAGGGATTCAGCGATACCGTGGAGGAAGGGAAAGTTATCTCCCAGACTCCAGGCGGCGGCAGTTCAGCAAAGAAAGGGGCTTCTGTTACCATTGTCATCAGCAGCGGCAAGGAAGTAAAGAAAGTTTCCGTGCCTAATGTAGTGGACAAATCCCAGGATGAAGCGGTGAACATGCTCACCGAGGCAGGATTAACCGTCACCAGCACATCCACGGATTACAGCGATAATATTGAGCAGGGCCATGTAATCAGCCAGAGTGTGGTAGGCGGCCAGAGCGTGGACGAAGGTACAAATGTCAGCCTTGTAATAAGCCTTGGGCCAAAGGTATCCAAATATTACTGTAACGCTACCGTGGGCGCGCCGGACAATGGTGATGTGGTATCTGCGGATATTACATTGAGGGATTCCAGCGGCCAGGTACTTCAGGTATGGCCTGGCATCGACATTGAAAGGTTCCCCTTCTCCATTTCCGTGTATGATATTGAAGGCGCCGATTCAGGGACGTTAGAGATTACCTGGCATTTGTCGGACGGTACGTCAAGCGTCCAGAATAAAAATGTGCCCTTTACCAGGCAGTAGGAAAAAGCATGGAGGGAAAAATAATAAAAGGAATAGCCGGGTTCTACTATGTTCATACGGCAGAATCCGGTGTTTATGAATGCAGGGCAAAAGGAATATTCCGAAAGGATAAAAAGAAACCGTTAGTGGGGGATAATGTGGAGATTGCCGTTTTGGATGAAGGGGAAAAAGAAGGCAGCCTTACGGCAATCCTGCCCAGGAAGAATGAGCTGGTACGTCCGGCAGTGGCAAATATAGACCAGGCGCTTATTATTTTTGCGGCGGCAAAACCGGAGCCCAATTACAATCTTTTAGACCGTTTTCTGGTGATGATGGCATATCAGAATGTGCCGGTAAAGGTGTGTTTTAACAAGTCGGATTTCCTCGATGAAGAGGAGGAGCGGCAGATAGCGTGGGATTACAGGGGATGCGGCGTGCCTGTGGTTTTTACCAGTGTGAAAAATCAGGAGGGTTTAGGGGAACTCGGCCTTTATTTAGAGGGGAAAACCAGTGTGCTGGCAGGGCCTTCCGGTGTGGGAAAATCATCCATTGTCAATTATCTCCAGCCAAAGGCAGCCATGGAAACAGGCAGCATCAGTGAAAAAATAGGCAGGGGGAAAAATACCACCAGGCATTCGGAATTAATTTATGTAAAAGAAAATACTTATATTATGGATACGCCGGGGTTTAGTTCACTGGATATTCCGGGGCTGTCAAAAAGCAATTTATGGGAGTATTACCCGGAATTTGCGGAATATGAAAAATCATGCAGATTTCAGGGGTGCAGCCATATTACAGAACCGGATTGCGGGATAAAACAGGCGCTTAATATGGGAAAAATATCAAAGATGCGTTATAATAATTATGTAGCATTGTATCAGGAGTTAGAGCAAAGAAAAAAGTATTGATTTTATGGAAGGCAGGTATTTATGAATTGCTTATCACCATCACTTTTAGCAGCGGATTTTTCCAGACTGGGGCAGCAGGTGGCTTTAATTGACCAGGCGGGGGCACAATATGTACACATTGATGTTATGGACGGGATGTTTGTCCCCAGCATTTCCATGGGAATGCCGGTGGTGAAGTCCATACGTCCTGTGAGTGAGCGGATTTTTGATGTACATATGATGGTTCTTGACCCGGAGCGGTATATTGACGATTTTGTGGAGGCAGGGGCGGATTTGATTACCGTACATGCGGAAGCCTGCCGTCATCTGGACAGAACCATCCGCATGATAAAAGAACAGGATATCATTGCGGGGGTGGCATTAAATCCCTCTACCCCTTTAAGCGCCATTGAATATCTTCTCCCGGAAGTGGACATGGTGTTAATTATGACGGTAAATCCCGGTTACGGCGGCCAGCGGCTTATTTCCTACACTTTAGATAAAGTCAGGGATTTAAGGCAGATGGTAAAGAAAAGGGGGCTTAAGACAGATATTGAAGTGGACGGGGGCGTGACTCTGGATAATCTGGGGGAGATTATGGACGCCGGGGCAAATATTATTGTCACAGGAAGCGCCGTATTCCAGGGTGACGTGGAAGAAAACGTAAAAGCATTTTTAGAGTGCATGGCGGAGTAAAAAGATGAAACAGGCAGTGATAGTTACCGGAGGGAGGACAGAGCCTGCCTTTGGAGAAGAATATATAAAAAAGATACAGCCCCAGCTTTTGATTGCCGTAGATTCCGGCATGGAATTTTTTTATCAATCGGGTATAATACCCCACAGGATTGTTGGGGATTTTGATTCCGTAAAGGAAAAAACCCTTGAATTTTTCAGGGAAAAGGACGGAATAGACTGGGTGGAGCTGATACCGGAAAAAGACGATACGGATACGGAAGCGGCAATCCGGGGCGCCATAGAAAGCCAGTGTGAAAGAATCCATCTTTTAGGCGCCACAGGAAGCCGGATTGACCATGTGTTTGCCAATATCCATCTTCTGGGCATGGGATTTGGGAAGGGTGTGCAAATCATTATGGCAGATACCCACAACCGCATCCGCCTGACGGAAAAAGGGATTTCCATAAAAAAGAAGGAACAGTTCGGGGATTATGTGTCCCTCCTTCCTTTTGCCGGGGAAGTAGAAGGGCTTACATTAAAAGGGATGAAGTATCCCCTTAAAGATTATAATTACCCCTGTTTTTCTTCCTTAGGTATCAGCAACGAGATTGTGGAGGAGGAGGCAGTGATTTCTTTTAAAAAAGGGGTGCTTATGGTAGTGGAATCAAAGGATTCATAAGTTTCTGCCATAGAATCTGTCAAAACTGTAAGAATTTAATTTTCTCTGGAAAGATTCTGGAAAGATTTGTGTGAGATAATCTGTATTGTAAGAAGTTGTTGTATGGGACAGCTTTTTGCAATACAGATTTCTTTTTATTATAGGGAGGTAAGTATGACAATTTTATCGACAAAAAATCTGAAAAAAATTTACGGGAAAGGGGAAAGTGAAGTCCGTGCTTTAAACGGCGTGGATATCTCCGTGGAAAGAGGGGAGTTTGTGTCCATCGTGGGAACTTCCGGCAGCGGGAAATCCACCCTGCTGCATATGCTGGGGGGACTGGACCGTCCCACTTCCGGGAATGTAGTTGTGGACGGGAAAAATATTTTTTCCTTAAAAGACGAGGCCCTTACGATTTTCCGCCGCAGGAAAATCGGCTTTATTTTCCAGAATTATAATCTTGTACCGGTGTTAAATGTGTATGAAAACATTGTGCTGCCCGTGCAGTTGGACGGAAAAGCCCCGGACAAGGCGTATATTGGAAAAATCATTGATACGTTAGGGTTAAGCCAGAAGTTAAGGAATCTGCCAAATAATTTATCCGGGGGGCAGCAGCAGAGGGTTGCCATTGCAAGGGCCCTTGCGGCGAAACCTGCCATTATCTTAGCAGATGAACCCACGGGAAATCTGGATTCCAAGACAAGCCAGGATGTGCTGGGCCTTATGAAGATTACCAGCCAGAGATTTTCCCAGACCATTGTTATGATTACCCACAATGAAGAAATTGCCCAGCTTGCGGACAGGATTATCCGCATTGAGGACGGCAAAATTGTGGGGCCGGTTTAGGGGGTGGTTTTGATGAAGGTAAAGAACAGAGGATGCATACGCCGTCTGGGCTTTCGGCAGTTAAAAGCCGCAAAAGTCAGGAATTTCATAGCTATTGCCGCAATTATGTTGACAACTTTATTGTTTACGTCCCTTTTTACCATTGCCCTGTCCATTAAGTCCAGTTATGAGGAATATAGTTTCCGCCAGGCGGGGGGATACGGCCATGGCACATTTAAAGAAGTAAATGAAGAACAGTGGAAGGCAATTGCAGGCCATCCGAAAATAAAAGAAACGGGAGCCCGTACCGTGGCGGGCTATATTAATAAAGAGCCTTTTGAAAAAGTTCCGGCGGAAGTAAGCTGGATGGATGAAAACTGTACGAAATGGAGTTATGCCACACCCACCACCGGGCGTATGCCGGAAAAAGGAAATGAGATTGCCATGGATACGAAGGCCTTAGAAGCCCTTTCCATAAAGCCAAAACTGGGGGAGGAGGTAATCCTTACCTATGTAGTTTTCAACGGCCAGGGGAAGGAAGTGACCCGGACGGATACTTTTGTCCTGACAGGGTTCTGGGAGTATGACAACCTGCTTCCTGTGCATTATATCAATGTGGCAAGGGATTACGTAGAGATGGTGGAAAAAGAGTCACTTGCCCAGGGGGGAACAAAGTTCCGCACGGATTTAAATGTAATGCTCTCTTCCAGCATAGGCATTGAAAAGGTGATGCAGTCCGTAGAGAAGGATTTGGGCTACCAGTGGGAGGACACTGGGGCGGATAACTGTGTGCGTATCGGCGTGAACTGGGGCTATGTGGCTTCCGAGGCCGGTTCCAATGCAGACCCTGTGATGTTTTTGGCCATTGCCGCCTTTATCTGCGTGGTTGTTTTTACAGGCTACCTGATTATATACAATGTATTTCGGATTTCCGTCACAAATGATATCCGGTTTTACGGCATGTTAAAAACCATCGGAACTACCCCGAGGCAGCTTCGGCGGATGATACGTTATCAGGCATTTGCCCTGTCTGCTGTGGGAATCCCTCTGGGCATTGTACTGGGATATGGAGTGGGCGCGGTACTGCTGCCTGTGGCGCTGGGCACTTCCGACGTGTCGGTATCAAAGTTAAGCATATCTCCGGTGATTTTTGCCGGGGCTGCCGTATTTTCCCTGGTGACCGTGTGCCTGTCCGTATCCCGTCCCGGAAAGATGGCGGCAAAAGTTTCCCCGGTGGAAGCATTAAGGTATACGGAGCAGTCAAAAAGCAAAAGAGGGGTCCGCGCCACCAGGGGGGCGGATGTATTTTCCATGGCCCTTGCCAATATGGGAAGGAGCAAAAGCAAGACGGCGCTGGTCATTATGTCTTTGTCCCTGGCAGTAGTGCTTTTTGCCATCCTGGTGACTTTTGTAAGCGGGTTTGATATGGAAAAATATGTAAGCTATCAAATTGACGCCGATTTTATTGTGAGTACAACAGAATATTTTCAGAGTAAATTTCTTTTGGGGGGCGGTGAAGTGGAACTTCCCCGGGAGACAGTGGAGGAAATTCAAAAGAATACCTCATGCAGTTTAGAGGGATGCAGTTATTCCGTGTCGGGATGTGTCGCTTATATCAGGGAAGAACTTTATAAAGAAAGATCCTTTATGCCAGAAAAATATATAAACGAGTATCTGGAATTTGCAGAAAGGAAGGGGGAACTGATAGAATCGGAGTTGTTGATTTCGGGGCTGGATGAGAGCCTGTTTTCCAAACTCACCGTGCTGGAGGGAGATATAGAGCCGTTAAAAGATAAGGACAGCCATAAGATTGCCATTTGTGTAGATGTGGATGATTACGGCAATCCCTATGGGGAATATCCGGATATCGGGGAATCCTTTCCCGTCAGCTATTTGAAAGACCAATATTATGTGGATTCCCGGACAGGAGAGCCGGCGAACGAATCTACGCCAATGGAGTATTTAAAAACGTACAGTGACCAGGTGAATGAGGTGGATTATACCGTATGTGCAAAGGTGATTCTCCCTTCCAGCATGGGTTTTCGGTATGGCTTAAGCGGTGGATATGACGCGCTTTTGTCCACACAGCAGTTGGAAAATGACAGCGGCATGGACTTAATGAGGATGTATTATCTTTTTGATGCAAAGGACGATATGGCGGAAAAGGAGGCGGAAGAATTTCTGGCGGAGTATACAAAAGATGATGCTTCCGGCCTTATGTATGAGAGCAAGAAAATTATCAGGGAAGATTTTAAGAGCTTTCAGAATATGTTTCTTTTAATTGGCGGAGTGCTTTGTTTTATTGTGGCTTTGGTGGGCATATTGAACTTTTTTAATGCCATTCTTACGGGAATTATTACAAGGCGCCGGGAATTTGCCATGTTACAGTCCATCGGCATGACGGGAAGGCAGTTAAAATCCATGCTGGTGTGGGAAGGCCTTTTTTATGCCATAGCTTCCGGTGTGGTTTCTCTGGTGTTAAGCATTGTGTTGGAGCCTTTGGCAGGAAATATGTTTGAGGGGATGTTCTGGTTCTTTACCTTCCGGTTTAATATCATTCCGGTATTTTTCATGATTCCGGTGTTCCTCCTTCTTGGAATTTTTCTGCCGCTGGCGGTTTACCGGTTCTTTAAGGGTAAATCCATTGTGGAAAGGTTAAGAGAGTACGATGGATAATAAGTGAAAATATTTTTTACAGAATTTTCCATACTTTACTCCAGAGCATATATATTTGCCAAATGATTTGTTGCTTTTTTGAAAGCAGAGAATATCTGCTGGCAAATCATTTGGCTTACGGGTATAAAATTTCTCTTTTTCTGGAAGAATAATATTAAGAAAATATTAAAAGATAGGAGGCTAGACTATGCCGGAAAAAGAGAAACTTTATGTAGGAGAGCAAAGCCTTCGTTTTTCCCAGGGAGTGTACATTACATCTGCCGCTTCCGTAGTGGGGAAAAAAGAAGGGGAAGGCCCTTTGGGCACATGCTTTGATATGGTTTGCGAGGATGATAAATTCGGGGAAGACAACTGGGAGCAGGCGGAAAGCACACTGCAGAAAGAGGCTTTATCTCTTGCTTTGGGAAAAGCCAAATTACAGCCGGAGGATATACGTTATCTTTTTGCAGGGGATTTGCTGGGACAGAGCATTGCCACCTCCTTTGGGCTTATAGATTTTGAAATCCCTTTATTTGGATTGTACGGGGCATGTTCCACCGCAGGGGAATCCATGTCTTTAGCCGCCATGTGCATAGGGGCAGGGTACGCAAAGACTGTGGCAGCCCTTACCTCCAGTCATTTTGCCAGTGCGGAGAAGCAGTT
Organism: uncultured Lachnospiraceae bacterium; assembly: GCA_947630855.1. GTDB lineage: Bacteria > Bacillota > Clostridia > Lachnospirales > Lachnospiraceae > Roseburia_B. The sequence goes on along the minus strand of CANRJF010000105.1, from coordinate 3,961 downwards.
TCGATTTCCCCTGGAGTATGCCAATCAAAGACCCGTATCGGCTACCTGGACCGTTACAGGAAGTGGTGCCTTTATCCTGTCCTCCAGGCGGAGCCGACTTAGAATTACCGGGATTACCACTGGTAAAATCGTGGACATGGGAGTGAAGGATTCCATGAATATGGGGGCTGCCATGGCTCCGGCTGCGGCAAATCTCATTGCCCAGCATTTGGAGGATTTTAAAAGGGCACCGGAGGATTATGACAGGATTATTACCGGAGATTTAGGCTATGTGGGCCAGGAGATTTTATTTGACCTGTTAAAAAAGAAAAAAATCGATATATCAAATGTACATGAGGACTGTGGTATTTTAATTTATGACAAGGAAAAACAGGGGACGGGTTCCGGCGGCTCCGGCTGCGGCTGTTCTGCCGTGACCCTTGCCTCCCACTATCTTCCTATGTTAGAGAAGGGAGAGTTAAAGAGGATTTTATTTATCCCCACAGGGGCGCTTTTATCTACGGTCAGTTTCAATGAGGGACAGAGCGTGCCCGGAATTGCCCATGGGGTGGTGATAGAACAGGAAGAGTGTTGACGGGCGGCGGGATGTTTAAAGCTGTCTGAAAGAAGAATGAATTGGAAAGGAGAGCCGGATTTTGATGGATTATATCAATGCATTTTGGGTAGGAGGTCTGATTTGTGCCTTAACCCAGATTTTAATGGAAAAAACAAAAATGCTCCCGGGGCGTATTATGGTACTCTTAGTGTGTACCGGGGCAGTGCTGGGGGCAATAGGAATTTATGAGCCTTTTACGGAGTTTGCAGGCGCAGGGGCAAGCGTGCCTTTGCTGGGCTTTGGCAATGTGTTGTGGAAAGGCGTAAAAGAGGCAGTGGAGAATGAGGGCTTTATCGGTATTTTTATGGGCGGTTTTAAAGCCAGCGCAGTGGGAATTTCTGCGGCGTTAGTATTTGGATACCTTGCCAGCCTTGTTTTTGAGCCAAAAATGAAATCCTGACATGGCTGTTTGAGGCGTAAGAACATGATTTTTACATTTTTTGTCAGGAATATTCTTTGAATACGAGCACAGACTATCCTTGGAGGATATATGAAAACTGCAAGGGATAAAGGAGGAAGCAGAACATGAAAATGAAAAAATTGCTGCTTTGCTGTGTTTTGTCTATGTCACTGGTCGGAGTTACGGCCTGCGGAAGAGCCGACAAGGGTAATACGGATGGAACAAATGTGGAATCCACCACAGGAGAGAAGGACCATGAAAACGGAACAGACGAAAACAAAGACGGCGTTGTGGACGATTCCGATAACGGCGGCCTTGTAGATGATGCCGTGGATGCGGTGGAAGACGCAGGGGATGCCATTATGGACGGAGCCGAGGACATCGGAAATGATGTGGAGGCCGGAGCAGAAAACGGCCAGGGCTCAGGTGCAGGTTCAACAGGAACAGATGATGCCGGAACAGGCAGCGGCGGCGCCACAGGTGGTAACGGTGCCACAGGCGGCGGTGCCCAGTAAAGCAATAGAAGGTTAGAATGAAAATGTGGAAGCAGGTTTCTGCTTCCACATTTTTTGTAGTGGGGGAACGTATCAGGTGATTTTATAAAATTTTTGCCTTAAAGAATAAAATATACCAGTCCCCACAGTATTCCTGCCAGTCCCCCGGCAATCACGTCTTTTGGGAAATGCACTCCTCCCACCACCCGGACAAGTGCCATAAGAACCCCCAAAATTCCCACAAAAATACCCAATGGCTTATTGATATAAAAAAAAGTCATTCCAATGATAAATGCGGAAAAAACATGACGGCTGGGAAAGGATTTGCCCACAGTGTGTTTGCAAATCAGAGGCGTAATATCCAAAACTTCATATGGTCTTTTTGCAGAATAGATTTTTCTGAAAACAGATATAAGAAAAAATGAAACTGCCGGAATGAAAAGGCAGGGCAGGCATTTTTCCCTTTCCGTAAAAAACAGATATAAAAGCAAAAGAGGATAAGCGGCGAAAATCCCTGCGGTAATTCCTTTATCCATCCGGGTAAGCAAAAAAAGCGCCCTGGGGTTTTCCCTAAACGGAGTAGAGATTTTTTCGTATTGCTGTTTTGTCATATCCATCCTCCCGGCATATGTTAAGATTCTTTAAACAGTATAACATAATATTTTTTTTGTTTTCAATACATGATTTTGCTATAATTATTTCAAAGGTAAGTGCTGTTATATAATATTTTAGCCCTATGAACAACAGAACTATAAGTATAATGAATCAGGACTTTAGAATGATTGTAAATGTTTGGAGAAAGATGTAATATAATTGTTGATGACGAAACAGCGTAATTATATAAAGCACGTGTTATAAATATTACAAAAAAAATTATTATAGCGAGGGAAATTATGATTAAGAAATTTAATGAATGGTTAAAAGCACAGGGATGGAATGTAACTTTAAATGTAGAGCCAGGTTTAGATCTTAATAAAAATTTTGTTAGTCGATATCCTTATCTTGGCAATGAATATGAAGAATTTTTAAGACACTTTAAAGAGGTAATATCTGGTGATGAAAAAACCTGGTTTTTATGTTGTGATGAGTATAATGGTGTATCCGAATCAGCATTTAAATGGAATGAATTTGAAGAATTAAGTTTAGAAGCTGCAGAAGATGATAATGAATGGAGAGAAGAGATAAAAAGGTGGTGGGACAAAAAATTACCAATTATAATGTCTGTTAGGGACGGCTACTCATTTTTTGCAATTGACCTGGAAGATAATTGTGGCAATATTGTGAGAGGAGAAGAGCCAGAATTTGAAGAAACCGAAATTATTGCAAGCAGTTTTTATGAATTTTTGGATATGGTTATGAAAGGTACAATTATTATATAGAATTTAATGTTGTTGGCTGAAAGATACAGGTATTAGAAGCATTCATAACAGTTATCTGTTTTTGAAAAATAAATATGTGAGAAGAAGGAGAAAGATTATGCAGGAAGAATATGTAGATTATCGTGAGGCTGCATACCATATTCTTATACAATTATTAAAAAATGTTCCTAAGGATGAATATTTTATTTTTTATTTAAAGCAATTAGAAAAAGAACATGATAGAAATCTTCTTAGTTCTGTGCTTTCTTCTACCAGCGATATAAAAATACCACCTGCCATAGTACCTGATAGTATTATATCTTTAACAAAAAGTGAAGACTGGATGGTACGCAGAAATGCAATATATGCGCTTCAATCATCCGCAACGCCAGAGAGCAGACAGGCACTCAGATATTATATTGAGCAGAAAGATGTCAAAACTTTTAAAGACGAAATTACAAATGCAAATATGGCGCTTGCAGAAATAGGCTGTGCAGAAGATATCCCTGTTTTAGAGAAGCACACCAAAAGCGTAAACGGAGATGTACGGGGCAGCGCCAACATTGCCATTGCAAAAATTAAAGAACGCATGGGAGTAGTGGTGGAAGCGGGAGAAATTACGGATAATATAGATGAAAATGAAGTGGAATGGGAACAAAAATCCAGGCAGGCTGCAAAAGATGAATTGATCTCCATATTAGAAGATTTGGGTATTAAGAGTCAGGAAGATTTTGAGAACCAGAGCGAAGAAGAAAGGGCAGAACTTTATTGCAGAATAGAAGCGGGCATATTAGAAGTGTATGATGTAGATGAAGATACGTTAGAGGAATTATTTAATGAGATATTAGGGCAATAAACGACAATTATTTGAAAAAACTGCTTGAAAACGGACAGACAGTCCGGTATATACCATGAGGGCGAACCCTTATATGAGGAAGGAGGGGATGGGAATGGCCAAGGAAATACAAAATCAAATTAAAAATTTAATAAGTCCATTTAAAGCAACAGAGAAAGAAGTAGAAGATTTTATAAAAGAAGTTGATGAAAAAGTTTGTTAACAATAAGGGAAAAATACTAGGAAGGAGTTTGCAAATGATTTATGCACCTAACCATA
>CANRJF010000104.1 GCA_947630855.1 uncultured Lachnospiraceae bacterium | reverse complement strand
TGCTATAATTTACACCGTATGTAAATCCCCACTTGCTCCGCAAGTGCCTGCCGGTAAAGGGATTGACATACTCTGTTGAGTTTGAGAACAAATTTGAGAACAAACAAAGATGAAGTGCTGGAAACTCCTTTCTTTTGGGCGTTTGCAGGATTAGAAATTTGTTCAAGTCCTGTTACCCGCATTTGTTAAAATCTTTTTATAGTATCAGGGGTTAATTCTGTATAGTCGGCTATATCTTCTATAACCTTACATATGATCGCTGCTCCTTTCTTATCCTGCCAATGTATTGGCTTCGTTGTATTTAAAACATCACCTTCTTTCGCCATTTTTATTATACATCAGACAATATCTTTTGAAAACGGAATTTAAACAAGTGCCACTGGCACTTAGCAACTTGCTGAGCGCCAGGCTAAGAACATGATTCAAAATTGGTGAATCTGAGATTGAAGTATGGAAAATACAGTTGCAGGTCAGAGGAAAGGACTGTATAATGAAAGTATATTAAGGAGGTTTTATGGCAAAAACACAATGGCATCCGGCATTTTGCGCAGCAATGCGGCTGGAACTAAAAGATAATCCCGCATTACAGTTCACGAATGAATTTAATTTAACGGAGAAGCCCCTTGAAGTGGATATGCTGGTTATTAAAAAGCCGGCAGATGTTATGGTGGATAATCCCATTGGTGAATTTTTTAAGGGAAATAATCTGTTAGAATACAAGAGCCCTACGGATCACCAGTTTAATAAGTATGGGATTTATCAGGTATTATCCTATGCATATTATTACTGCTGTAAATTCCAGACGGAAGATGTTACTGCCTCCTTAATAGTAAGTAAGAAACATTTTAATATAATGAAATGGATTGATTCACAGGGGATGGATTATACCAGAAGATATGACGGAATTTATACGCTTCATGGGATAAATTTTTTAAAAATGCAGATAGTAGTGACAGAGGAATTGGATGACGAAACATTTCAATGGCTTTCGTCACTTACGGATAACCTGACGGAGACAAAAGCAAAGAAATTAGTCGGCGCGGCTTATGGATTGAAAGAAAGCGAGGATAAGCGTCTGGCGGAATCTATTGTGCAGGTTCTAACATCTGCAAATGGGAAATTATTTGAAAAAATAAAGGAGGATAAACGTATGGCATCAGCATTGATGGAATTAATGAAGCCGGAGGTGGAGAAATATGCCCAGGATTACGCAAGAAAAAATGACATGGAACATGCAGCCATAATGATTCAAAAAGGCGAAGATAATGAATATATTAGACTTCTTACGCACATGACAGATGAAGAGATTGATAAATTACGTGGGAAGTTGAAAAATAAGTAAAAAATATCCAGACTCCTGCTTGATTCGTTCTATATACATGGATAAATTGATGAATTTGAAATTGAAGTATGGAAAATGCAGTTACGGGTCAGAGGAAAGGATTGTATAATGATAAGTACGTTAAAGGAGGGTGTTATGGCATCAGCATTGATGGAATTAATGAAGCCGGAGGTGGAGAAATATGCCCAGGATTATGCAGAGAAATATGCTCAGGATTATGCAGAAAAATATGCCCAGGATTATGCAGAAAAATATGCCCAAAATTATGCAAGAAAAAATGACATGGAACATGCAGCCATAATGATTCAACGAGGCGAAGATAATGAATATATTAGGCTTCTTACGCACATGACAGATGAAGAGATTGATAAATTACGCGGGAAGTTGAAAAATAAGTAAAAAATATCCTGTTTTTTTCAGTGCCAGCACATTGATATACTATTACATAGGACATTCCATTTATTCGGGATGTCTTATTTTTTTTGAGAGAAAAAGAGAGATAAGAAACTTACAGTTGCAAAACAATGCAACGAGATGTATAATACAACTGATAGTCACCAAAAATGACAAAAAAGAAATAAAAAATTTACTAAAACTGCAACCTTTAAGGAAAAAGAATGCTCTATTAAAATGTAAAGATGTTTATGTTAAGGGAAGGAGGGCTGTTGAAAGGATTCAAAAAACATAAACATAAAAAATAACATTATAAAAGGAAAGGGAAAACATATGAAAAAAAGAATATTAACAATTTTGCTTGCAGCATGTGTATGTGCGGGCACGGTTCTCTGCCCGATAGCAGGGGGGGGTACTGTATATGCAGCAACAGAAAACAATTTCAACTATGAACTACAAGGTGACACCGCAACGGTAACAGGGTATACGGATACAAGTGCCACGAAAATAGAAGTCCCTGATACCTTGGGTGGAAAACCTGTAACGAGCATAGGTGCTAATGCGTTTATAAGTTGTGACTTAACGAGCATAACACTGCCGGAAAGTGTAACAAGCATAGGAATAGGTGCGTTTTATATGTGTGGCGATTTAACAAGCATAACGCTGCCGAACAGTGTAACAAGCATAGGACAACGTGCATTTGGTTATTGTTCCAGCTTAGAGAGCATAAATATACCATCCGGTGTAACTAATATAGAAAATTCTGTGTTTTATCAGTGTGGCTTAAAGAGCATAACGTTGCCGAACGGTATAACGAGTATAGGAGCGAGTGCGTTTTATGCTTGTAACAGCTTAACGAGCATAGCGATACCATCCAGTGTAACGAGTATAGGAGCGAGTGCGTTTGATGGTTGTTTCAACTTAACGGGTATAGATATACCATCTAGTGTAACGAGTATAGAAAGTTATGCGTTTCGTAGGTGTTCCAGCTTAACGAGCATAACGATACCGGGTAGTGTAACGAATATAAACTATGGTACATTTAATAGTTGCAGTAGCTTAGAGAATATAATTTTTCAAGATGGTGTAACCAGCATAGAATGGGATGTATTTTCTGGTTGTGACAGCTTAACGCGCGTAGATATACCATCTAGTGTAACCAGTATAAATGACGAAGAACCATTTTATATGTGTGATGCTCTAAAAGATATTTATTACGGAGGCACCAAAGCACAATGGGCAGATATCGTAAGTGGAATAGAATTGGCTGATAGCGTGGTAATCCATTGTTCTGACGGAGATATTAATAATAGTACCGGAAACACGGGCAATACAAACCCGCAGAATCCGGGCGGAAACACAGGTGGTACATCCGATAACACCACAACCCCGGCAACACTAAGCAAGGCTGCAATATCCGCCATTGCAAATGCCTCTCAGGGAATTGAAATCACATGGAATCCTGTAAGCAATGCCGCAGGTTATGATGTTTACCGCAGGGTATCCGGCAAGGCATGGGGGAAGATAGCCACCGTCAACGGCAGTGTTACAAAATACGTAGATACAGCAGTAAAATCCAAGAACGGCACAGTATATGGCTACAAAATCCAGGCAGTCAATCAAGGGGTAATGGGAGAATTCAGCGACGAGAAAATTATATGCCGATTAAAAGCTCCCAAATTAACCTCCGTAAAAAATAACGGTTCAAAGAAGGCTGTGGCTAAGTGGAACGCGGTTAAAAAGGTAAAGGGGTATGAGATTCAGTACAGCACAAGCAGGGATTTCAATAACAAAGCAAAAATAAAGAAAGTGAAATCAGCTTCCAAAGAATCCTACACCATTAATAAGTTAAAGAAAAAGAAAACCTATTATGTGCGGCTCCGCACTTACAAGAAAGCAAACGGCACAACCTTCTATTCTGCCTGGAGCAACATTAAGAAAGTCAAAATTAAGAAGTAGGCTTTGAAAATCAGAACAATTTAAAAGACAAATAATAAACATGGATACTTTCAAAAAATGCATTTGAAAATATCCATGTTTCTATTTTGACATCTTAACCAACTTTATTATAGAAAATCCCTTCACATTATGTTATAATCACCCTATGCAACTACCGTGAGATGAATAAAAGGGAGTGATGGCATTATGAGCGATATTTTTAATAATGAATTGTTTGAGGCTTTTGCGGAAGCTTCTGATAATGTATATATTTATGTCTGCGATATGCGGACAAATGTTTCCCGCTGGTCTAAGGCTTCCGTTGAATATTTTGGCTTGGAAGGGGAATACATTGAGGATGCCGGGGCAATGTGGGAGCAGCATATTCACCCTGATGACCGGGATGTATACAACGAGGATATCGGCGGCGTATTTTCAGGGGCAAAAAGCCGGCATGAATGCCAATACAGGGCAATGAACTGCTATGGGGAATATGTGTGGTTAGAGTGCAAAGGCAGCATTATAAAAGATAAAGACGGAAATCCCATAATATTTGCCGGGCTGATGACAAGATTGGACGGGCAGAACAAGTTTGATTCCCTGACAGGTTTGCTTACTACCCACGAACTGCATCATTATGATTTTTCCATGAAAAAAGGAATCGCCCTGTTAATGGGAATTGACGGATTTCGGAAAGTGGTAAGCAATTATGGGTATAATTTAGGTGACGAACTTTTAGTCACATTTTCCAAAAAGATAAAAGAGTTTTGTGAGCGGGACTGGAGGGTATTCCGGTTTAGCGGAGATGAATTTCTTATTATCACATCCCTAGTGGATAAAGATGAAGCAGAACGCCTTTATAAAAAATTCTGCGGGGAAGTAGATACCATTGAAATGGCAGACGGACAGCGAATCGGCATATCGGTATCGGGAGGGGCGGTTATGTTTCCCCAGGATGCGGATTCCAGAGAACTTCTCATCAATAAACTGGAACATTCCCTGGAATATGCCAAAAATCATTACAGGGGAGAGCTGGTATTTTTCTCCGAAGAGATTGCAGAAAAGCACAGGAGGGGGCTGACTTTAAGGGAGGATTTAAGGAATAGCATAAGAAACGGATTCAGCGGATTTGAATTGTTTTTCCAGCCCTTTGTCAATCCTGACGCCCATATGATTGCTGGCTGCGAATGTCTTCTCCGCTGGAAAGGGGAGAAAATTACAGATTCCTATCCCATGGAATTTATTAAGGTTTTAGAGGACTATGGGGGGATTCGTGAAGTAGGGTTCTGGGTCATGGAACAGGCCATTAAGCAGCAGGTTGCATGGCGGGAAAAATACGGGGATTTGCAGGTGAGTTTTAATGTATCCTACCAACAGTTTATGGATGAGGACTTTGAGGATAAATTGATTTCTTATATTGAAAAATATAAAGGCTCTCCTTCCAGCATGATTATAGAATTGACTGAAAGCTGCCAGGTTGACAAACCCCAGGAATTATCTTCCATGTTTGACAGGCTTCGGAGCAGAGGATTTAAAATTGCGCTGGATGATTTTGGTACGGCATATGCGTCTCTGGAAATGTTAAAGTGCCTTCATGTGGATTATATTAAGGTGGAACATTCCTTTGTCAGGGAACTGTCCGAGCCGGGACATGACATTGATTATGTAATCATCGACAACCTGCTGGATATGTGCAGACGTTTGGGATACGACTCCATTGTGGAAGGAGTGGAAAACGGCAAGGTGGCGGATATTGTGGGAGAAATGGACGTTACGCTGCTCCAGGGATATTATTATTCCCGCCCTGTATGTCAGAAGGAATTTGAAAAACTGCTGGATGCGGATAAAATAAAATCTTAATACTTGAATTTATTTCATGTATTTGATATACTCTTTTTACTGATTTCTTACAAAAGATAAATAAAACCATTCAAATCTTGAGAGAAATCAGAAAATTATAATATTTTGTTTTAGAAAGGGGAACTATGAAAGAAGAAAATCAATCATTTAAGCCGTTTATTCCGGCGGAAAAAATAGTTCCGGAGTTTACGGTAACATCTGTTATCCTGGGTGTGGTTCTTGCTGTTATTTTCGGTGCGGCAAATGCTTACCTGGGGCTGCGTGTGGGAATGACCGTATCGGCATCTATTCCTGCAGCGGTTCTTTCCATGGGAGTCATACGTATTATTATGAAAAAAGATTCCATTCTGGAAAACAATATGGTACAGACCATAGGTTCCGCCGGGGAATCTCTGGCAGCAGGGGCAATTTTTACCCTTCCCGCATTATTTATGTGGGCGGCAGAGGACAGTTCCGTGGCAAACCCGTCATTTATTGTTATTGCAATTATTGCAGTGTGCGGAGGCGTTTTGGGAGTTATGTTTATGATTCCTCTGCGTACCGCCCTTATTGTGGAAGAGCATGGAACTCTTCCGTTTCCTGAGGGAACAGCCTGTGCGGAAGTGCTTCTTGCAGGTGAAGAGGGAGGCGAGAAGTCCAAGCTGGTATTTTCCGGCCTTGGTATTGCCGCAGTTTACAAGTTTATTGCAGACGGCCTCTGCCTGTTTCCCAGTGAAGTAGACTGGTCTATTTCCGCTTATCCGGGTTCCGGTATTGGTATGGACGTGCTTCCGGCTTTGGTAGGCGTAGGTTATATCTGCGGAGCCAGGGTTGCTTCTTACCTGACAGGCGGTGCAGTGTTAGGCTGGTTTGTGATTATGCCTCTTTTGGTGTTAATCGGCGGTGACAATGTTATGTATCCGGCAACAGAGGCGTTTAATACGCTGGACACATGGTCGTTATGGGGCAGCTTTGTGCGTTATATAGGTGCAGGGGCGCTTGCAGCAGGAGGTATTTTAAGCCTGATTAAGTCACTTCCCCTGGTTATTACCACTTTTTCCAAGGCAATCAAAGGCTTTGGACATGCAGGAGGTTCGGAGCGTACCAGCAGGGATTTACCCCTTCCTTATGCGGGGATTGGAGTGGCTGTAATTGCAATTTTGCTTTGCGTTATCCCTAATATTCCTATTACGCCTCTGGCGGCAGTGATTATTATTGTATTCGGTTTCTTTTTTGCCACGGTTTCCGCCCGTATGGTCGGAATTGTAGGCTCTTCCAATAACCCTGTTTCCGGTATGGCAATTGCAACTCTGCTGCTTGCTACCATACTTCTTAAGGCAACAGGCTATACTGGAATTGCCGGTATGACCACGGCAATCTGCATCGGTACAGTAATCTGTATTGTTGCTGCAATGGCGGGAGATACCTCCCAGGATTTAAAAACAGGTTATATTGTAGGGGCTACCCCTATAAAGCAGCAGATTGGTGAACTGGTGGGAACCGTGTGCTCCGGTCTTGCTATCGGCGGCGTGCTTTACCTTCTGAATGCGGCATGGGGATATGGTACACCCCAGCTTCCCGCGCCTCAGGCAACTTTGATGAAAATGGTTGTGGAAGGCGTTATGGACGGCAATCTTCCCTGGGGCCTTGTATTTGTGGGAGTATTTATTGCTATATTTATTGAAATCATTGGCATTCCGGTACTTCCCTTTGCCATTGGTTTGTATCTGCCCATCCATATGTCCACGCCTATTATGGTAGGAGGCCTGATTCGTGTGTGGCTGGAGAAACGCAAATTCAGCGATGAAAAACAGCGGGAAGAATTTATCAGCAACGGTGTTCTCTTCTCCTCCGGTATGATTGCCGGTGAGGGGCTGGTGGGAATCCTGCTGGCAGTTTTTGCAGTGTTTGGCCTGGATGTGGCTCTTGGCATCAGCCTGGGCAATATCGGCGGATGTATATTCTTTGCAGTGATGGTGGCAGTTATGATTTTCTTAATCACGAGAAAGAGTAAAGGCAGACAGTAACTTTATGATAGTATAAAATGTTTTTTTTCGGCTGTATAATAGACATATTGTGCAGCCGAATATATTTTGCACAAGGGCATCCAAAGGAAAAGTGCCAGCCAAGGCTGACGGACGCCCGGCGCGGTGAGTAGTGACCCTGTTCGATTGGAGGAATAAGATGGCCGGTCAGAAGAAGATTAATAAAAATTATATGGACAACATTCCAAAACGTTCAGACCAGAGGCCCTGGCGTATGCGGGAAGACGGAGTAGCAGAAATTGATGTGGAAAATAAAGGATTTTATCATTTTATTGCCCAGAAATTTTTTGGAAAACCCCGGGTAAGCCATATTGCATTAGATGCCCACGGCTCTGTTGTCTGGCAGAGTATTGACGGGAAAAATTCGGTACATGATATTGTGCGGATTATGGAGCAGAAGTTTCCCGGGGAAAAAAGCAGGATGTTAGACCGGGTAGTGACTTATATTGCTATGCTTCAGAGAAATGAGTTTATAACTATGGAGGTAAAGAAATAATGTCTGTTCCCGTGATATTTGGCGGCATTTTTCTATTTGCTTTTGTGACGGCAGTTCTGGTTGTCTGGGGCATGAGAAAATCTTATTTCCGGCAGCAGACGCTGACGAATATGCTGCTGTCCAAATCTGCAGATAAAGTCATGAAATATCTGAAAACAAATCCCACCATAACAGAGCAGGAAATGAGAAAACTTGTGGCAGGTATTACCAGTTCTGAATTTTTCAGCGGAAGACGTGCCGTTGTCCGGGAGGATAAGGCATTTACAGCACAGTTAATCAATGCCATGCTGCATGACGGTTTGATTGAGCCTGCACAAAAGGGCAGGCAGATTTACCGGAAGAAACAGTAAGAAAGAGATGTCTGTTTTTATATATAAAAAAGTAAAGGAGCAAGTATATGGGAGTATTATCAAATTTGGAACCGGCAGGTGTATTTGGTTATTTTGAAGAAATCTGTTCCATTCCCCACGGTTCAGGGAATACAAAACAGATTAGCGATTACTGCGTCCGTTTTGCAAAAGAACATGGTTTGCGGTATATACAGGATGATGTGAATAATGTGATTATATACAAGGAGGGAACCCCAGGTTATGAAGAATCTGCCCCTGTTATAATCCAGGGACATTTGGATATGGTCTGTGAAAAGACGGCGGACTGTACCATTGATTTTAATAAAGACGGACTTTCCCTTCGCCTGGAAGATGGTGTAATTTCTGCTGACAAAACTACATTGGGAGGAGATGACGGGATTGCCGTGGCATATGCACTGGCAATTTTAGCATCGGATGATATTCCCCACCCGCCGTTAGAAGCAGTTTTTACATCGGATGAAGAAATCGGACTTTTGGGGGCGGCGGCTTTGGACTGCACAGCCTTAAAGGGCCGTACAATGATTAATATTGATTCCGAGGAGGAAGGATATCTGCTGGTAAGCTGTGCGGGAGGCGTTAGCGCCATCTGTAAGCTGCCCATAAAGCGTGAAGAAAAAACAGGGGTTTTTGCAAAATTATGTTTGAACGGGATGTCTGGAGGCCACTCCGGTGTGGAAATTCAAAAGGAGCGGGGTAATTCCAACTGCCTGATGGGACGTGCATTAAATGAGCTGGGCAAAGTCCTGCCTTTTTCCTTGATTTCAGTTGCAGGGGGATTAAAGGACAATGCCATTCCCCGGGAGACAATTGCTGAAATTTTAATCCATGAAGATGACAAAGATGCCTTAATAGGGTTTGTAAAGCAGTATCAGGAGATTTTTGCCGGTGAATACAGTGTTGCCGACCCTAATCTTTCCTTTACGGTTTCCGTTGGCGGCGGGGCAGCGGAGAATGTAATGGACGAGGATTCAAAGAAGGGTGTGATATATGCCCTTTTGCATCTGCCGGGAGGGATTTTGCGCATGAGTTCGGATATTCCCGGTTTGGTTCAGACATCCCTTAACATGGGAGTTCTAAAAACAGAGAAAGATGTGGCCATTATGAGTTTTTCGGTGCGCAGCAGTTTAAGTTCGGAAAAAGAGGCACTGGTCAGCCGGATAGGAAGCCTTATGGAGCTGTTGGGAGGAAGCCTGCTTTGTGAGGGAGATTACCCGGCGTGGGAGTATAAACAAGATTCCAGAATACGGGATTTGATGGTGGAAGTATATCAGGATATGTATGGGAAAAAACCTATTGTCCAGGCAATTCATGCGGGATTGGAGTGCGGACTCTTTTCGGGAGCGATGCCGGGTTTGGACTGCATATCAATCGGCCCGGACATGCAGGATGTGCATACTGTAAATGAGCGGATGGATGTGGGCTCCGTGGCACGGACATGGGAATTTTTACTGGAAGTCTTAAAACGTTTAAAATAAAGAAAAACTCTGTGAGTGAAATCACAGAGTTTATTTTGTCAGATAGAGGTATGCCAGTTATTTTTGCCGGATTCATAGGTATCGTTTAAATATTGGGTAATGGTATCCAGGGAATCCGGTTCAAAGGGAAAGGTTTTCCTTGCTTTTTTGCTTTCATCCGTGGAGGCAAAATTGTAGGGGCCAGGCCAGGTGAAGACTTCAAAAATGTCTTCACCCTCCCCGTCGGCTTTCCTGATTAAGTACCGCATCCCTTTAAAACTTCCGGTAAATTTATCTTTTTTATAGAAGGGAAAGGAAAGTAAATCCGTTCGTTTTATCATTATTCAAACACCCGCTTTTTATTATGTTTCTGAATAACTTTTTTCATATCATTTTCATGTCCAATCACCATCAGGTGTTCATTTTCCTTAAAAACATGTTCTGCATTGGGGTTAAGCTGTATATGGTCGTTGACCTTAATGCCGATAATGCTTAAATTGTATGTTACCCGGAAATTAATCTCTTTTATGCTCTTGCCTATCCATTCCGGCATGGATGCAATTTCGTAAATGGAATATCCGTCCTGTAAGCTGATATAGTCAAATATTTCGTCTGCACTTAAACGGACTGCAAGTTTTCTTGCAATGTCCCGGTCGGGAAAGATAACTTCGTCCGCTCCGTTGCGGAGAAGAAATTTTGCCTGAATGTCCCGGTCTGCCTTGCTGATAACACGTTTTGCCCCCATTTCCTTTAAAAGACTGGTGATTTCCAGGCTGTTCTGGAAATTGTTGCCCACGGAGACAACGCATAAATCAAAATTGGAAACCCCTAAACTTTCTAAGACTTTTTCGCTGGTACAGTCACCGATTTTTGCGCTGGTGACATAGGGAAGCAAATCTTCCAGTCGTTCTTCCTGGCTGTCTACAATCATAATTTCGTTATCCAAATCTGCCAGGTTTTTGCACAGATGGGAACCGAAACGCCCCATACCAATCATTAATATCGATTTCATAAATTATCTCCTTTTTATATGGTTATCCAAGGTTTATTTTTTCTGCGGGCTGCATAACGTGGGCAATTTTTTTCTTGTCGGTAAAGGACATGGCAAAGGATAAACTGCCAACCCTGCCCAGATACATGAGCAAAATAATTATCACCCGGGAAAATGTGTTTAAGCTGCCGGTGATTCCCGCAGTCATTCCCACCGTGCTGATGGCGGAAAATGTTTCAAACAGTGCATCTATGCCGTCCAAATTCTGGGCGCTGCAAATGCATATGCCGGCAGTCACTGCCAGAAACAGGTTTGTACAAAATACGGCGGAAGCCTTTTGGACTGCGGAGTCTTCCAAACGTCTGCCGAGTATGTTGGTGCCTGGGGTTCTGGTAAAAGTGGCTTTCAGGTAGACAATCAGGACGACAATGGTAGTCACTTTTACGCCTCCGGCGGTGGAGCCGGGGGCTCCCCCGATAAACATGAGCACAATGGTAAGCAGTTTTCCCCCGTCTGTCATTGCGCCGGTATCCACCGAGTTAAATCCTGCTGTCCGGGGGGTGACGGAACAGAACATGGAATTTATAAATTTACCCATTCCGTCCATATCTGCAAACAGGCGTCCGCCTTCCATAAAGTAGAAAAGAAGTGCCCCGCCGAAGGTTAATACCAGGGTTGCCAGGAGTACGATTTTTGTATGTAGCGCATATTTACGGAAATGGAATTTGTGGTCTAACATATCAGACCAGACGATAAATCCCAGCCCTCCAATTAAAATCAGCAGCATAATGGTAATCAAAACTACGGGATGGCTCTGATAGCCCATTAGGGAGGAGCCGGGCTCATAACGTCCCATCAGGTCAAATCCTGCATTGCAGAATGCGGATATGGCGTGAAATATTCCGTAGTAAATGCCCTGTGCCAGTCCCATTTTTGGGATGAAGCAGGCGGACAGGACAATGGCGCCGATTCCCTCGAAGAGCAGGGTGCCAAAGATAACACGTTTCGTCAGCCGCACAGCGCCCCGGATTTCCAGGACATTAAAACTTTCCCGGATTAAGCCCCGCTGCTTGAGACCGATTTTTTTACGGAGAAGCATGGATACGGTAGCTCCTAAGGAGATAAATCCCAGCCCCCCAATCTGAATTAATGCTAAAAGAACAAGCTGCCCAAACAGGGACCATTGGCTGAAGGTGTCGGCTACAATCAATCCTGTTACGCAGGTTGCGCTTGTGGCGGTAAATACGGCGGTTATAAAGGGAGCGCTCTCACCGCTCCTTGAAGAAAAGGGCAGCATAAGAAGCAGAGTTCCTGCCATGATTATAATGAAAAAACCCACTGCTATCATCTGGGTTCCAGACATACGGTTTTTTATTTTTGCTAACATATAAATCCTTCTTATAAATATGGTTAAGGTGTCAAAAATACATCTTTGAAATTGTATCACTCCTTTAATTATCTGTAAAGCATTTTCGCTTCTTTAAAATCCTTAAGGACAAAGATATAACATGTTTTTTAACATATAAATGATTAGCAATTGAGCATAATATATGATTGTTAGGAGGTGTAGCATGGATAATAAAAATTTGGTTATAACATCAAAGAAACAAAGAGGTGAGGACGGGCACAAAGTCTTTTCCATAAGGGTTAAGGAAGAACTTGTAGTGCAGATAGATGCTATTTCTAACAAGACAGGACGAAGCAGAAATGAATTGATTAACAGGCTTTTGGAATATGCCGTTGCCCATTGCGTAATAGAAGAATAAAATGATATCAGAAGCTGCAGCCGCTTTTGTCCGGCATTTTGCAAGAGGGTTTTTCCGATTGCGATATAGCAGGTTTTTAAATTATCCGGCAGTTTCCGGTAGAGGTTTAGCAGAAACAGTTCCATATCACTGTAAGGCTGTGTCTGGATTCCTTTTACGGAGGTGGCGCCGTAAAGGTAGTCTGTGGTAGTATGAAAATAGTGGGCAATGCGGACGGCTGTTTCCGGGTCCGGCCGTCGTCGGTTTTTCATGTAACCGTTTAAAGTCGTGGCAGAGATGCCAAGTTCTCCTGCCAGGACTTTCTGTGTGATGTTTTTTTCATCCAGTAAATTCTGTAATTGTGTTCCAATGTCCATTTTAGATTTCCTCCTTTTTTATGCCTCTATTGTCAGTTTTTTGTGG
>CANRJF010000103.1 GCA_947630855.1 uncultured Lachnospiraceae bacterium | reverse complement strand
ATAAAGATGAAGAAAATGATTTATTTTGAAATAAAAAAAGTGTTCGCAGGATTTGGCGGCAAAATGGCGGCGGCATTATTGGTTCTTATGCTTGCCGTCACTTCCTGGCTTGCCATTGTCCAGGTAGAATTTGTGGACGAAAATGGAGAGCACCACAGCGGTATAAAAGCAAGCCGTCAGTTGATGGAGACGAAAAACCAGTGGGCAGGCTGGGTGGACACACAACTTCTGCAAAAAGTCCTTAGGGAAAATGACAGGGTTCTCCATACCCCGGAGTATTTATCAAAGAATATAACGGACCAGGAGAAGGCATACGCCATGAGGCAGGGATTTTCGGATATAAGGGAAATGATTAACAAAGGTTTTATGCCGTTCAGGGATTATGATTATTACAGGGCAGATTCCGTTTCTTTAGAGGAAGTGGGAAACTTGTATGAAAACAGAATACAAAGCTTAAAAGACTGGCTGGATACGGAGGGAGATTCCATGTATACGGCTAAGGAAAAGGAGTTTTTTCTCACCCGATTCCGGGAATTGGAAACGCCCTTTTATTATGAGTATCATGAAGGGTGGAAGACGGCGGCAGAGTATGCCAATACCATCATTATGCTGGGAATGCTTATATTGTCCTTTCTTGTGTCGGGAATTTTTTCCAGGGAGTTTACCTTAAAATCGGACGCCATATTTTTCTCTTCCAGGTGGGGAAGGGAAAAAGGGGTGTACAGCAAACTTTTTGCCGGGCTGATTATCATTACAGCCGTGTACTGGAGCGTTATGCTATTGTATAGCGTGATTGTGCTGGGAGTTCTTGGAACTGGCGGTGGAGATTGTGTTATCCAAATCAGCCTTTGGAAAAGTTTTTATCATCTGACTTTTAAGCAGTGTTATCTGCTTACGCTTTTCGGGGGGTATCTGGGGAATCTTGTTATCCTGGGAGCGGCTATGCTGGTATCTGCCAAAACCCGTTCTACGGTGCTTGCAGTTACCATACCCTTTTTAATCATCTGGATAGACCCGTTTTTTGGAGGAGCTTCTTTTAAGGCTTTAGGGCTGATGCCGGACCAGCTTTTGATGATGCGTCAGGCGGTAAATTATTTTTATGTTTATGAAATCGGGGATAAGATTGTGGGGGCAGTTCCTATTCTGCTGTGTATGTATACGGTTATTCTGGCAGTGATTTGTCCCTTTATTGTTTTTGTTTACAAGCGTACCCAGATAAAATAAGACAGGGCAGCCTCAGACAGCAGGTGTTTGAGGCTGTTTTTGTTTATGGATGCGAAATGGCAACTATTTTTTAGCTTGTTGTGAGGATTGCAATAGCGCAAGTTTACTTCTTTAAAATATCCATCCAGTTGGTTGGAAAGCCCATCGTACTTTTTTCAGCATGGGGGTATTTCTCAAAAAGTAGTTCAATGGTATCGACGAACTCAATCCAATGCCTATCTGCCGGGAGAATATGTTTTAAGCAAATAAGAATGCCAAATACACGGATGTTGGTGATTCCTAAACTTCTGTCCTGTTGATAGAGCTTTGGGGTCTTTGTGAGCTTGGCATTATATAGGCGTCCATAATGGGCACAGAGATTCCGAACATAAGCGATACTTTCAATCCAACTCTCGAAGTATGTATATCCAATCCCATAAGTACCAGCAATTACCTTTTTATCAGAGTTCTGCATATTTTTATAGAACTTTGATAAGGTGCCAAAACTGAATATTTCAACCAAAGCATAAAAAGGAATATCTCCATTTTCGTAATTGGTTTGAAAATTTTTAATGAAAGGTGCCCTCTTGTTTCGATTAATTTCATTATTGATGTCAATCAGAAAGGCGGCGTGATAATTTGCATCAACAAAATTGAAACTGTCTTTATAGCCAAGAACACCATACATTGATGAAAAATAGTTTGCAATTCGGCATCGTAAATTGATTTCAACCTTTTCTATTTGAGCAAAAAGAAGCTGTCGAAAGTTTGCGTTAAACAGATATAACTCTACAAGTTGTTCGAATGTGACCCCGTCATGATAAGAGCCGTTTTTCGGTTTGAGACCAAGGCTGTAAGCTTTTATAAATCTGAAGTAAGAAACATCATTCAGAAAATTCACAGCAAAGGCTTCGTCATTAATTGTAAGGTTAAGGGATTTTAAGTTTTCTACCTGCTCTTGAATGCTAAACGCCTCTTGATGTTTTTTTCGTTCCATGTTTTTCTCCATAAAATTAAACGACCCGACGTGGTACGCATCGTTGAGAGGCGTGTCGGGTTCTGTTGTTTAAATTATATGCGACCAGGGTAAAAAAAGCAATAGAAAAATAAAATATTATGCTTGAATAAATATTATGCCTGAATGGCAAATGTTTGAGGCTTTTTTGTGTGGCGGGGTAAGGTAAAAAAGGACAAAGGTATTAATTGTAAATGGAAAAATTAGATGATATAATTATTTTTGATGAAAAAGGAAGCAGGGAAAAATAGTTATGAAGTGTCAAAAGTTTTCATTTTAATGTGTCAATTTCCTGAAATTATGATACTATATACATGTGCACGAATAGAATATTCACGGAATAATCTGTTATCATAAGGAGACATTACATGAGACTGTACAGGTATAAATGCAAAAAGCAGAAAATCAAAGGCTTCCATAAGAAAAGCATATGGCCCTCCATAGTGCTCTTTTTCATGTATCTTGTATTTTGTTTTCTGCTTGTAATGTCATTTATCAGCGTGTTCGGCGTTTATATTATAAGTTCCAAAATGGATGAACTTTCCGATAATGCCCGGCATTTAGGACGGCTGATTGAAGGCAGGATGCAGGAAGAAGACATTTTAGATGCCGTATCCTATGTGAGCGGATATTTGAGAAAAGAGAACGATATCTGTGTTACAGACGGGGATTTTCATGTGCTGCTGCATTTGGGTGAAACGGAACTGCCGAATTTTCACGAGGCGGGAGAAATGCGGATTTATGAAGATTTTTCGGATGATGAAAAATATTCGATTATCCCAAATATGGAAGACCAAGTATTAAACAGTGAATCTGCATTTATTATTTCTATTGATGAACTTTGGGAGCTTACCATGAAAGCACCTCCCGGAAAGGGGCCAGAAGCCGAGGAAAAATGGCTGAATGAAATTATATATTCCCTGGATTACTGGAAGGAGATTCCGGTAAACTCTCAGGGATATCATGTTTATTATAAGGATTCCCTGAAACTGATGCGGAAAGACGTGATATATATACTGGCAGTGGGGGCTATTGCCGTGATTGTGCTGATGGTGCCTGTAATACTGCTGTTTATCAATGTGCTTTCCTCCATTGCCATGCAGAAGCGCATGATAAAACTGTTGTATCTGGATACAATTACAGGAGGAAAAAACTGGGTGTATTTTGTCCAGCGGTGTAAAACAATACTTTGCCGCATAAGAAATGCCAGAAATACATATGCCATGATAAATCTTCATATGGATCGTTACCAGGATTACTGCGCATGTTACGGCAATAAAGCAGGGGAGGAACTTCTGGAAAATATCAATGGTTTCCTTCAGGCAAAAACAGGGAGAGAAGAGACGTTTGCCCGTTTTGCAAAGGCTGATTTTGGGCTGCTGCTTAAATGTGAGGGCACAAAGCAGTGTGAGCAGCGCATGAAGAAAATGTTAGCGGAGCTAACGGGAATTAATCGGGAGAGAAGGCTGAATTACCATGTGGGAATTTATATGATTCCTCCGGTGACAAACCAGAAAGACAGCGGCTTACAGCAGAGGCGGCAGATAGATGTGGACCAGATTTACCATTATGCCACGGCGGCAGGCGAAAACCTTCACGGGGAGGAAGGGCAGTTTATCCAGGTGTTTGACCATCAGATTTTAGAGGAGCAGTTGTGGAAGAGGAAAGTGGAAGATACCATGGAACCTGCTCTTTTAAATAAGGAGTTCCAGATATATTTACAGCCAAAATACAGCCCCCTGTCCGGAAAAATCGTAGGGGCGGAGGCATTGGTAAGGTGGATTTCCCCCACGGAAGGGTTGATTGCCCCGGGGCGTTTTATCCCGATTTTTGAGGAAAACGGATTTATTACCAGACTGGATGACTATATGATTTCCGCTGTTGCAAAGCTGCAGTCTGAATGGAAACTTCAGGGGAAAAAATCTATACCTGTTTCCGTGAATGTTTCCAGGGCCAATTTTACAAAACCGGATCTTGCCCAGCATATCTGCCATCTGGTGGACGGTTATGGGGCGGACCATGCAGTCATTGAACTGGAAGTGACAGAAAGCGCCTTCTTTGGGGATAAGGATATGCTGCAAAAGATTATTAAGGAATTAAAAATGTACGGGTTCCATATTTCCATGGACGATTTCGGGGCAGGGTATTCCTCCTTAAATTCTCTGAAAGATTTGCCCATTGATGTGTTAAAACTGGATATGGAATTTTTCCGAAGCAAAGGGGATGAAACGGAACGCCGGGGTGAGATTGTGGTAAGGGAGACAATCCAGCTTGCAAAAAATCTTAATATGAAAATTGTGGCAGAAGGCATTGAACGCAGGGAGCAGGTGGATTTTTTGGCAGAGCAGGGCTGCGATATGATACAGGGATTTTATTACGCAAAGCCTATGCCGGTTTCTGAATTTAATGAGAGAGTAGAGCGGGAATCCTGACAATACAGGGTTTTGCAAAAGGGGATAATGTTATGCATACATTTTTTATTGTAGTTCAGTATATTGGGATTTTTATATTGATAGTGGAAGCCATATATGTAATTGGCAGAAGTCCTTCCAGGCATCAGCAGTATTTCACATTTCTGATTTTGGCTTTGTGTATTAATTTTGTGGGATATCTTATGGAACTTGAGGCAGGCAATCAGAAAGAAGCATTGCAGGCAGTGAAGTTTTTGTATGTGGGGAAACCTTTTATCGGATTATCTATTTTTTTGTTTGTGATGCAGGTGTGCAAAGTTAAGATTCCCAAATGGACGGTAAAGACCCTTGCCGGCATACATATCGGGGTTATGTTTCTGGTGCTTACCTGTGAAAATCATACATTATTTTACACCAGTATCGGCTGGACAGAAAAAGGGCTGTTCCCCCATATTGTGCTGGGCCATGGCGTGGTGTACAATTTACATAGCGCACTGCTTTTGGCGTATGCTTTAATTATGGTAATCGTCTGTTCTTCCAGGTTTTTAAAAGCCCACACCGCGGCGGAAAGAAGCCAGTTTCAAAATCTTATTATCATCAATGTGGTGGCTGTGGCTGGTTTTGCCATTTACCAGAGCGGCATTACGGGAGGATATGACATTACCCTGTCGGCTTACCTGATAGATACAATTTTGCTTTCCGTTTTGATTTTTAAAGATAAAATTTTTGATACCTTATCCCTGGCAAAAGATTTGGCAATAGATTCCCTGGCGGAAGGGCTTGTAGTAGTGGATAATGACGACAAAATCATTTATTTTAACCAGAAGGCAAATCAGATTTACGAGAAGATTGCCCTTGAAAAATCCGAAGAAATTTTAGAGAATATGGATGAATGTATTTTAGAGAAAAAGCATATTATCCGGGATAAAAGTGTTTATTCCGTGGGCAGTCATATGATTAACAGGGAAAATGTTTACTATGGCAAAATGTATGTGTTAAGCGACATTACGGATAATTATCATTATACTCAGAGCGTGAAAGAACAGGCGGAAATTATGAAGGAGTTAAAGGAACAGGCCGAGTCGGCAAACCAGGCAAAATCAGCCTTTGTTTCTAATATGTCCCACGAAATCAGAACGCCTATGAATGCCATTGTGGGACTTACGGATGTACTTCTGCGCAAGGAGATGTCGCCGGAGGAAAAGAAGTATCTTCTCAATATTAAAAGTTCCGGGAAAGCGCTGCTTAGCCTTATTAATGATTTGCTGGACTTCTCCAAAATTGAGGCGGGGAAATTTGAAATTAACAAAGATGTTTATGATATGGCGCAGATGCTTCGTGATATCCAGGTGATAGGAAATACGAGAATCGGGGATAATGATGTGGACTTGATTATGGATGTGGACGGGGAAATTCCCAGGCTTTTATACGGGGATGCGCTGCGTATCCGCCAGGTAATTATTAATATTATGAATAACGCCATTAAGTTTACGGAGAAAGGTTTTGTTAAAGTTACGGTGAAGCAGGAGAAGAGGGAGGGCAGAAATGTACAGCTTTACATGAGCGTAAAAGATACGGGGCAGGGAATTAAAGAGCAGGATTTGGAAAGGCTTTTTGATGCATTTACCCAGGTGGATCTTAAGAAAAACAAAGGCAAGGAGGGCACGGGCTTAGGCCTTGCCATATCCCACCAGCTTGTGGAACTTATGGGGGGAGAATTACAGGTATCCAGTGAATACGGGAAGGGAAGCGAGTTTTATTTTACCATATGGGAAGGCATAGAAAGCGAAGAAGGAATCGGTGATTTCTCCGAGGTAAAGGAGCAGCAGGAAGAGACACAGGAGGATGTTTTTACCTTTACCGTGCCGGATGCAAAAGCGCTTTTGGTGGATGACAATGCCATTAACCAGGATGTGGCTATGGCGCTTTTAGAGCCTTTTGAGATTCAGATTGATGTGGCTTCTAACGGTCAGGAAGCATTGGATAAAGTGTTAAAGGACAGATATGATTTGGTGTTTATGGATCATTTTATGCCGGTTATGGACGGAGTGGAAGCTGCAAAAAGGATTCGCGCCATGGAGGGGGAATATTATCAGAACCTTCCTATTATTGCCCTGACAGCCGATGCGGTGCAGGGGGTGAAGGAAGAATTTCTGGCGGCAGGGATGAATGATTTTGTGTCGAAGCCTATTTCTATGAAGGAAATTGCAAAGGTTATGAGAAATTGGATTCCCAAAGAAAAAATCAAAGAAGGAGAGTAAAGTAATGTTGGATTTTTTAGACACATCGGAAAAGAAAAAACAGTTTTATTTTAGTTATGGTGCATTTTTAGTGAATGGTATGCTTGCTTTGTCCATCGGCTCACTGCTTCCCTTTATCCGGGATGCAAAGATGTTAAGCTATGCCTTTGGGGGGCTGATTGTCAGCCTTCATTCTGTGGGCAATTTGATTTCCAGCTTTGCGGGAGGAACATTACCGGTATTTATCGGAAGAAAAAAGACTATACTGATATTTAATGCCTGTATGGCGGCAGCATATTTGATGATTGTGTTTGGAGCCAATAAATATATTATAGCGGCGGCTTTTTTTATGACAGGTCTTGCCAGGGGGGCTACCAGTAATTACTGCAATGCGGTTATTAATAACCTGGCTCCGGGAAAGGCATGGACAATTAATGCCCTTCACGCCACTTTTGCAGTGGGGGCATTTCTGTTTCCCATATTGATTATTCTTCTTACAAACCAAAATGCAGATAACTGGGTGTACGCCTGTGTTTTTATGGTCATTATGGGAGTGATAAGCTGGCTTTTATATTTCCTTACCCCGTTGGAAAATGATAAGATGGAGAAAAAGGAAAAGGAAAAGAGCGGCACGGATTTTGGTTTTTTTAAAGAGCCTTTATTTTGGATTTGCACCTGCACAATGTTCTTTTATCTCTGTACCGAGCAGGGCGTAATTGGCTGGATGATTACATATTTTAAAGATACCGGACTTTTAAACGCCACATTATCCCAGATTACGGCAAGTGTGTTATGGATTATGATTCTGGCGGGGCGGCTTACGGCGGCATGGCTTTCTACCAGGCTGCCAAAAGAAAATCTGCTGGTAGTCATGGGTATAGGGCTTGCATTTTTCTTCTTTGTACTGCTATTTAGCAGGACGACGCCCGTTATTTTAATTGCCATTATGGGATTTGGTTACAGCATGGCAGGGATTTATCCCACTACGGTGTCTGTGGGGGGAGAGATTATCCAGAAATATGATATGTCATGGAGTTTTATGCTTACCATGGCAAGCCTTGGTTCCATTCTCATGCCCTCCATTATCGGTAAAATTGCAGAATCGGCAGGGATTTTTTACGGCATGAGTTCTATTGTGGTAGTAGTGATTATAGATTTGGCATTCATTGTGGGATTGTTCCTTTCACGGCGGAGAAAGTAATGTGGGGGCAAGGCCCTGTGGATAGAATATATGTTACAGGAATTATATAATTAAAGGAGGATTATCATGAAAACAGAAAAAAACAGAATCTGGAATTTTAAGGAAGATGTGGATTTGGAGAACTGCGGGGAAGGGGTAAACCGCCGGATTATGGCTTATGCAGACGAGGCCATGTGTGTGGTAAACCATTTTGAGGAAGGCGCAATCGGTGCAATGCATCATCATCCCCACACCCAGATTACTTATGTGGCGGCAGGGAAATTTGAGTTTACCGTAAATGGGGAGAAGAAAACGGTTCAGACAGGGGATGTGCTGTTAAAGCGGGAGTCCGTGGAACACGGATGCGTGTGCCTGGAAAAAGGGATTTTAGTGGATTTCTTTACCCCTATGCGGGAAGAATTTGTTTAAGGGTTTGCAGTATCTAAGGGGCGGGAATTTGCTGTTAAGGCATCATTTCCACCCCTTTTGTTTATTCCGTTCCCATTTGGATAATCTGTTCCACAATGTCCATATTTTCACTGCAGTATTTTTCATAAATATCTTCCATGGCATTACGGAAATGTTCTTTTTCTTCCGGTGAAAGTTCCGTGACAACGGTGCCCTTTTTAAGCACTTTGTTTTTTGATTCTTTTTCCCGTTCCTTCCACAGTTCCCTTTCATACAGTGCGGATTCCCAGGCACACAGGGCAATAATGTTCTGGTCTTTTGGGGTAAGTTTATCCCAGGTGTGTTTGGAACAAAGCTGCATTTCAGGAATCCTGGTATGCTCGTCCACGGTATAATATTTTGCCACCTCGTAATGGTTCATAGATTCGTAGGAGGGCCAGTTATTTTCCGCTCCGTCTACTTTTTTCTGCTGAAGGTTGGAATACACTTCCTCGTAGCTGATAGGCACTGCCTTCGCCCCCAATGTCTCTACCATATCTACCATCATGTCCGCCTGCTGGACACGTATTCGCATTCCTTCCATGTCCTCTAAGCATGTAATGGGTTTTACATTATTGTAAAAATTTCTTGCCCCGGCATCGTACCAGGAAAGTCCCACCAGTTCATATTCATTTACCAGGTTTAAAAAATCATCTCCGATATTTCCCTCTAAGACTTTCCACATATGGTCGGAATTTACATACAGGTAGGGAAGCTGGAGCACATTGAAGCTGGCGTCCATGGAAGAAAGCTGGGACAGGGAAACCCTGGCAAAGTCCACGCCGCCGTGCTGCATCTGCCATATAACATCTGCCTCCTGCCCTAATTCCCCGTTTGCCTTTACCAGTATTTTAATTCTGCCTTCCGTCTGCTCTTCCACCAGCCTGGCAAAGTAGTATGCCCCCATGGTGGTGGGGTAATTTTCCGGCTGATTTTCCCCGTAAGAAAACACATACTCCGGCTGCCGCGCTTTAAGCAGAGGATTTCCTGCTTTTATATAACATGTGATTGCTGCTGCCCACAATACAACAATTAGCGATTGTATGATTCTTTTCTTATATTTCAATTTATTCACCCTGTTTTCCTTTTTGCAGTATTTTCAGACGGTACTCGCTGGGGGTTGTGCCTTTAATCCTTTTAAAAACTTTTGCAAAATAATTGGAATCCCTGTATCCTACACGGCTGCTCACATCTTTAATGTTTACCATGGCGTCTTCCAGCAGCGTGGCAGCTTTTTCCACCCGCAGCTCGGTGAGATACACAATAAAACTTTTGTCGAAACACTGTTTAAAAATTTTGCAGAAATAAGCGTCGGAGTAATCCATGGCTCCCGCCAGATCCTGGAGAGAGATATCCTCCTGGTAATGTTCTTCTATATATTGCCTGATTTTTTCCGATGCTGCGCAAAGACGAATACTGCCCTGGGATTCTTCGCCGTCAGGTTCCAATTTGTCTGACTGCACATCTTTTTTCGGAGTAATATAAGCCTCTCTGGATTTTTCATCTGTAAGCCTGTGGGTAAGCTGTATTGCCTCTTCCACAACCGCCTGGAGTTCTTTGTCGTCTGTGGGTTTTAGAAGATAGTCTAAGGCTCTTACAGAAATGGCGCGTTTTGCGTAGCTGAACTCGTCAAATGCCGTTAAAAATATAATGCTGCAGTTCTTGTTTTTCTCACGTATTTTTTCTGCGGCTTCAAGGCCGTTGATTCCCGGCATTTCAATATCCAGCAGTGCAATCTGGCATCTTTCTTTCTCAAAAAGTTCTGCGGCTTCCCTGCCGTTTACCGCCTGAATAATTTCAAGCTGTCCGGGAAAAAAGTTTTGAAGTTTTTTTGTCACCACCATTCTTTCGATGGGCTCGTCATCTGCTATCAGCACACGATACATAAAATACCTCCCTATGTGATTTCCTGTTTTTGGGGAATCTGAATAAGAATCACTGTTCCGGCTGATTTTTTGCTGTATATTTTAAGGTTTCCTCCCGGATACATGGCAAGGATTCTTTTATAGATATTTCCCAGTCCAATGCCCTGGTTTTCATTGGAGTTTAGCCTTTCCATAAGTTGTTTTAATTCCTCAGGGGTCATTCCAATGCCCGTATCCCCGATGGCAATAAAGAGAACGGCATTTTTTTCCCAGATGCGGATGCGTATTCTGCCCCCTTCCTCTTTTTGGGAGAGACCGTGGATAATGGCATTTTCCACCAGGGGCTGAAAGGTATATATGGGAACCATCATATAATCTGAATCTACCAGACAGGAAATATGGTAGGAAATCCTGCCGCCGAAACGCATTTCCTGTAAATACATATAATCCTGTACCACTTTAAGCTCCTGGGCTAAAGGCACTTCCAAATCCGTTGTCCTTAAGTTATACCGGAAAATAGAACTTAAGGCGCTAATCATTTTTTCCGTGGTGGGTGCCTCCTCCAGGTTAGCCATGCCTCCGATAACGTTTAATGTGTTAAAGAGAAAATGGGGGTTAATCTGGTTTTTTAGGAGTTCCAGCCTGGTAATTTCCAAATGTTTTTCCACATTTAAACGTTCCAGTTCCTCCTGGTGAAGCAAATCCAGTGTCTGCCGCTGTTCCTCTAATACCTGAATGTATTCCCCGGTGGCGTATTTCATTTTATTAAAGGCGTGTACCAGTTCTCCGATTTCATCCTGGCTTTCTATTTCCACGTCCTTTCCCGAAAAATCATTGGCTCCAATGCGTTTTGCCGCCTTTGCCAGCTCCAGAATCGGTACGGTTATATTTTTATTAAGCAGTTCCGTCTGTTTTACTACCCCTGCCAGCAGGAAACAGCCCACAATTACCATAAAAAAAGGTACGCGCATAAGTCCGGGCACTTTTTTCTGATATACTGTATTTCCGTCGTTTAAGGCGTAGTTCATAAGCTCCCTGGCATACTGTAAAAGATAATCCTGCATATCATAGACTTCGTAAAGTTTTACAATATATTCCCGGCTGGATTCATTCATGGAAATGACTTCATCCCGTTTTAGCTGGTAGACTTCATAAAAATTACGGATGGCCCAGGTCTTATTGTAACGCCGTTCCCCAATTGCGTCATAGTCGTAGGGCAAATCGTACACTGCCCGGTACGTGCGGTGGATGGCTGCGTTTAATTTTTTCTCCGTGTTTTTTTGGGGTTCTTTTATATATTCGGAAAAAAGCTGGGTTTCCTCCTGGATACATTGCAGCAGCGTCCCGATTTCCAGGTTTTCGTCTAAAATATTCTTAAAATCGTATAAGGAAAAACGCATAACCCAGATATCAAATATTATCATTAAAAAGAAGAGCATAAATATTAATTTGGAGAAAAAAGATATTTTCTTTTTTATGGTTAAGGCCTGCCATTTTAATTTTATTTTTTCTTTCAAACCTGCCCCCGATTTTTTGATTATAATAGATATACTCGTGGAGTATAAAAACAGGGTACAAAAACCCATTTGCTGGTATTCCTGGCACCCTGTTTTTTCTTTTTTAAATTTTATTAGTCTGTTTTTTCAAATAACTTAAAAATTCCTCTGACAAATCCCCTAATGTGCGCTCCATCAGGATATAGCCGTGTTTGTCGTCGGTGTAGATTACTATCATATCCCGCTGTTTTATAATATTTCCCACTTTTTTCCAGCGGATTTTTTCTTCTGCCCCTCCGGTGGTGACACGGATTCCGAAATCATCAAATTCCAGTTCCAAATCTTTTGGAATATCCTCCACCTGCTTTTGGCATCGTAAATAGATACATACAGGCTGAATGATGGGAAACAGTATACATCCAAAGAAGATTAAGCCAATCCAGACATCGCTGACCCTGTTCCAAAAACGGATAAGCAGGGCTGCCATTGCCACGGTAAACACAATATTGCAGATGCCCGCCACATTGTGATAAGTCTTATACATGGACAGTTTCCAAAAATCCAGTGCCTTCACTTCGCTTTTAAAACGGTATTTCATATGTTATCCTCTTCCAACGCCTTTTAGCCCATAAGGTTAGGCAGGAACATACTGATTGCCGGGATAAATGTAAGGAGTAAAAGTACTACTATCATACACAGGTAGAAGGGCAGGGTTGCCTTTACCACCCGTTCCATTTTTACTTTTCCCACAGCAGAGCCGATAAACAATACCGCACCAACCGGAGGCGTCAGTAAACCGATACCACAGTTTAATACAATCATAATACCAAACTGAATGGGGTTGATTCCGATAGATGTTGCAATGGGAAGCAATATGGGTGTTGCAATCAAAATAATAGGCGCCATATCCATAATACAGCCAAGGAGCAAAAGAATCAAGTCCAATAATAATGCAATGACAATTGGATTTCTGCTGATTCCGATAATGGCGTTTGCTGCCAAATCCGGCACATGCAAAGTTGTCAGGCAGTATCCGAAAATACTGGAAGTGGAAATTAATATCAATACAATAGATAATGTATCAATACAGGATTCTAAGGATTTCCATACGCCTTTCCAATTTAACCCTTTGTAAATAAATACGCTGACAAGGAGGCTGTAAATAACTGCGATTGCCGCAGATTCTGTGGCTGTAAACCAGCCGCCTACAACACCTACCACAACGATAATTACCGCTGCCAATGCCCAGAAGGAAACAATAAACTGTTTTCCCAGGTTTTTCAAACTGAATTTTGCTCCCTTGGGATAATTTCTCTTTTTGGAAATAATATAAGAGCCAATCATAAGGGATACGGCAAGCAGTGCGCCGGGAATATATCCTGCTAAAAACAGGCTTCCCACGGAAACGCCGCCGGCAGCCATGGCATAAATGACCATATTATGGCTGGGAGGAACAAGGAGTCCTTCACAGGAAGAGGTAATGGTTACGGCAGTGGAGAAATCATCATCATATCCCTGGTCTACCATCATGGGAATCAAAATACTTCCCAGAGAAGCCGTGTCTGCGGAAGCGGAG
>CANRJF010000102.1 GCA_947630855.1 uncultured Lachnospiraceae bacterium | reverse complement strand
TGTTGCAAACAAACCTGTGGCAAATGTGCCCCAGATACCGTTCATCATATGTACTGCCACGGCTCCCACCGGGTCATCCACTCTTAATACTTCATCTAAAAACCATACGCCAAACACTACTAAAAGCCCTGCCACAATACCGATTACGGAAGCCCCAAGAGCATCCGTCACATCACAGGGGGCGGTAATTGCCACCAGCCCTGCCAGGGAAGCATTCAAGCACATGGAAACATCCGGCTTGCCGTATTTTACCCAGGTAAAAATCATACATGTTACCGTTGCGATTGCCGGAGACACCGTAGTTGTCAGGAAAATAGAACCCAACTGTTCTAAGGATGTTGCTGCCGCACCGTTAAATCCATACCAGCCAAGCCACAGGATGAACACCCCAAGGGCTCCTATGGGCAGGTTATGTCCCGGAAATGCATTGACTTTTGTAATTTTTCCGTTTTTGTCCTTTGTAAATTTTCCGATACGGGGCCCCAGCATTTTTGCCCCGATTAATGCGCTGATGCCTCCCACCATATGGATGGCACAGGAACCAGCAAAATCGTGGAACCCAATCTGGGAAAGCCAGCCGCCGCCCCAAATCCAGTGGGCTTCAATGGGGTAAATCAAAGCGGAAATCACTGCGGAATAAATACAGTAGGATAAAAATTTTGTCCGCTCCGCCATGGCACCGGATACAATGGTTGCCGTTGTGGCACAGAATACCAGGTTAAATACAAAGTTGGAAAAGTCAAAATTTGCATAACCTGTAAAAATATCAAATCCCGGTTTTCCGATTAATCCCATCAAATCTTCCCCCAGCAGCAGAGAAAAGCCAATAAGAATAAACACCACCGTGCCGATACAAAAATCCATCAGGTTTTTCATAATGATATTGCCGGAGTTTTTTGCCCTGGTAAAACCTGCCTCCACCATGGCAAAACCTGCCTGCATCCAGAATACCAACGCTGCACCAATCAGGAACCAGACGCCAAAGATGCTGTCTGATACCATTTCCATTACTTCATTTGTCATAATATTTCCCTCCTCATTTTTGCTGCATATATAAAAAAAGACACGTCCCCCCTCATTCCACAGCTTTGTGGCTCAAAAGAAAACGTGTCTTATTTTATTAATATATAATACTATACTTCAAAAATCAAATCACCGTAGGATGGCATCGGCCACATATCCTTATCGACAATCATCTCTAATTTGTCAACCGGCGCCCTTAAAGCATCCATAGCGGATTTCACTTCATCCCTGTAATAGACAGCCTGCTCCCTGCCCTCTTCCATGTGTACGCCCTGGTCTGTCACTTTCTCTAATTTGACCAAAGCGGCTCTTGTCTTGGCAAGCAGACTGGATACCTCTGTCAAAAGTTCTTCCTGTACGCTGGTGTCCGCGCCGGAACATGCATTCTTCACGGAAGATAATGAGGTTGCCAAAGCCGTAGTATATTTAATCACTGCCGGGATAATCTGTTTTCCGGCAATGTCAATCATGGCCTTTGCCTCAATGTTAATCTCTTTTGCATAAGTCTCATACTCGATTTCCACACGGGAATCCAGCTCCGCCTTTGTAAATACGCCGAATTTCTCAAAGAGTTTTACGGCTTTTTCCGTATTTAACGCAGGAATTGCATCTACCATGGAGGTAATGTTGGGAAGCCCCCGTCTCCCCGCTTCGGCTACCCACTCTTCGGAATAACCGTTGCCGTTAAATACCACTCTATAATGTTCCGTGGCATACCTTTTAATTAAATCATGTACTGCCGCGTCAAAATTGTCTGCCTTTTCCAGAAAATCACATGCCTCCGCAAACGCTTCTGCTACAATGGTATTTAACACAATGTTGGGCTGGGCAATGGAATCCTGGGAACCTACCATACGAAATTCAAACTTATTTCCGGTAAAAGCAAAAGGCGATGTTCTGTTCCGGTCCGTGGCGTCTTTCATAAAGTCAGGCAATGTGGTAACCCCTGTTTCCAATTTGCCTCCCTTTAAACTGTGGGTTGCGGAACCCGTGCTGATTAACTGGCTTAACACATCTTCAAGCTGCTCTCCTAAGAATACGGAAATAATAGCCGGCGGCGCCTCGTTGGCTCCTAACCTGTGGTCGTTTCCCACATCCGCAGCAGATTCCCGCAGCAAATCCGCATGGATATCCACCGCTTTTAAAATACAGGTAAGCACTAACAAGAACTGTACATTCTCATGAGGCGTTACCCCCGGGTCAAGAAGGTTAATGCCGTCGTCTGTGGTAATAGACCAGTTGTTGTGTTTACCGGAACCGTTTACCCCTGCAAAAGGCTTTTCATGCAAAAGGCACTGTAACCCGTGGCGTCCTGCCACTTTCTTTAATGTCTCCATAACAAGCTGGTTGTGGTCTACCGCCACATTTGCCGTGGCATAAATAGGCGCTAACTCGTGCTGGGCGGGAGCCACCTCGTTGTGCTGGGTTTTTGCAGACACTCCCAATTTCCACAGTTCCTTATTTACATCCCGCATGTATGCTGCAATTCTCTCCCGGATTGCTCCAAAATAATGGTCATCCATCTCCTGTCCCTTAGGAGGCATTGCTCCAAACAAGGTACGACCCGTAAAGATTAAGTCTTTTCTCTTTAAATATTTTTCCCTGTCTACAATAAAGTACTCCTGCTCCGGCCCTACGGAAGCGGTTACTTTCTTGGAAGTGGTATTTCCAAATAAACGAAGGAGGCGGATTGCCTGCTTATCTACGGCTTCCATGGAACGAAGCAAAGGCGTTTTCTGGTCTAATGCCTCCCCTGTGTAGGAACAGAAAGCGGTGGGAATACAAAGGGTTGCCCCTGCCGCATCCTGCCTTACAAATGCCGGGGAGGTACAATCCCATGCGGTATATCCCCTTGCCTCAAAGGTTGCGCGCAGCCCGCCGGAAGGGAAAGAAGAAGCATCCGGCTCACCTTTAATTAACTCTTTACCGGAAAAACTCATTAACACTTTGCCGTTCTCCTTTGGCGCAGTAATAAATGAATCATGTTTCTCCGCCGTTACTCCGGTCATTGGCTGAAACCAGTGGGTATAGTGGGTTGCCCCTTTTTCGATTGCCCACTCCTTCATCTCATGTGCCACCACATCAGCCGTTGCAAGATCTAACTCTTTTCCCTCGCTGATGGTCTGTTTCATTTTCTGGTAGGTCTTTTTGGGAAGCCTCTCCTGCATGACTGCATCACTAAAGACATTTTCCCCAAAAATGTCAGCTACATTAAAATATTCCGTGCTTTTTTCCATATCTAATCCATCCTTTCCTTTTGCGTTTGCTTTTATGTAACCCTGTACTCTTACGCATAAAGAAGGGCATTCCAAGCACACCTGGAACACCCTTGTTCTTTTACTTTATCCGTATATTTATTTCCTGACAAATAAGATACATCAAAAAAAGATAAATTGCAAGAGAAAAATCGAATTTAATTTGATTTTTCTGTTTTTTACAATAATTTATATTTTTTTTCATCTTTTTTGTTAAAAATAACTGTGGTTTAAGCTTTTCCAACGGAACCAAATAATTCCATCTTCTCTTTTACGGTAGCTTTGATTGCTTCTGCGCCGGGAGCTAACAATTTACGTGGGTCAAATCCCTTGCCCTCTAAATCTTTGCCTGCCTCCACATATTTACGTGTAGCGGCTGCAAAAGATAACTGGCACTCCGTATTTACATTAATCTTTGCCACGCCAAGGGAGATGGCTTTCTTAATCATATCTTCCGGGATTCCGGTACCGCCGTGAAGCACTAAAGGCATATCTCCGGTAAGCTTCTGAATGGCATCTAATGTATCAAAGCTAAGGCCTTCCCAGTTTTCAGGATATTTGCCGTGGATATTTCCGATTCCTGCTGCCAGCATGTCCACTCCAAGGTCTGCAATAGACTTACATTCCTGTGGGTCTGCACATTCGCCCTTGCCTATAACGCCGTCTTCCTCGCCGCCGATAGCGCCAACTTCCGCCTCAATAGACATTCCCTTGTCATGGGCAATCTTTACCAGTTCCTTAGTCTTGGCAACATTCTCGTCAATTGCATAATGGGAACCGTCAAACATAATGGAAGAAAATCCTGCTTCCACGCACTTTAAACATCCTTCATAAGAACCATGGTCTAAGTGGAGTGCAACAGGTACGGTAATTTTCATCTCTTCCAACATTCCGTTTACCATTCCCACAACGGTTTTGTAACCTGTCATGTACTTTCCGGCGCCTTCGGATACGCCAAGGATTACCGGGGAATTTAACTCCTGTGCCGTTGCCAAAATAGATTTGGTCCACTCTAAGTTGTTAATGTTGAACTGTCCTACTGCATAGTGGCCAGCCTTTGCTTTGTTAAGCATTTCTTTTGCAGATACTAACATGATAATCTCTCCTTTATTTCCTAATATTAACTTCTATAAAACAGTATAGCCTACTTTATAAAAAAAAGAAAGTCCTAAATTTTCACCATAATATCCAGTGCCTTCTGCTCATTTTGCACTGTAATGTCCCTTAAACTTCCCCCGTACTCCCCGTCCAGCGTCCAGGGCACTTCTTCCTCACATAAAAAAGAAACTTTGCTGCTCTTAAAAGAATAAATTAAATCCGTATCATCAATAAGATTTGTCAGGGAGGCTAAAATTGCGTTAAGTTCCACAGGATTTTTAGGCATACGAATTAACGTGACTTCAAACAGGCCGTCGTCCAGTTCCACATTTTTTCCGGTCATATTTTTAAATCCACCTACGGAATTGGAATTTGTAATCATCCCAAAAATAAATTTATCCTCTATGACCTCACCGTCATGCTCCACACGCATGTGATAGGAAGTGATACTTGTCAGACTTTTTGCCCCTTCTAAAATATATGCGGCATGTCCTAAAATATTCTTCCATTCCTGCCTGGTACGGTAAGAAACTTCGGTAAAAATGCCAAATGCCGCCACATAAACAAAATATTTCTCATTAAATCTTCCCACATCACAGAAAAAACTTTTTCCCTCCACTGCCACGCAAGCCGCTTTTATCATATCCTTGGGAATCTTTAGTGAATTGGCAAAATCGTTGGTACTCCCCGCCGGTATGTATCCTAAAGGAACTTTTTTCACGCTTCTCATCATGCCGCTGACTACTTCATCTAAAGTTCCGTCGCCGCCGCTGCAAACCACCATGTCATAGTTCTCTGCCTGCTCTGCCGTAACGCTTCTTGCATCATCTTTTGCCTGGGTAGGGTACACTGTGACCTCATACCCCGCTTTTACCATAACATCTATAATCTGTAAAAGTTTATTCTTAATCAACGCTTTGCCGGAATGGGGATTAATGATAAATAAAAGTTTTTTCATTCAAATTAATTCCTTTCTCAAAAAAACTCACCTCAATTGCTTTGCAATCTCTGAAAGTTTCCTTAACCTGTGATTGACGCCTGATTTGCCCACCGGAGGGTTTAAATATGTCCCCAGTTCTTTTAACGGAGTATCCGGGTATTCTAAACGCAGCAGAGCCATCTCCCTCAAATGATCCGGCAGGCTCTCCAATCCCCTGGTATCCCTGATAAGCCGGATGTCCTCAATCTGTCTTACCGCCGCATTTACGGTTTTACTGATGTTAGCCGTTTCACAGTTTACCTGTCGGTTTACGGAATTTCTCATCTCCTTTACAATCCGTACATTTTCCAGATTCATAAGTGCAACATGGGCTTCCATAATATTTAAAAGGTCTACAATATGGGAACCTTCTTTTACATAAACCACCTGGTTTTTCTTCCGTGCCACAATCCTGGCATCCACATCAAAACTGTTTATTATCGTCTTAAGCTGGTTTGCCTGGGGAAGGCAGCTGCATACAATTTCAAAATGATATGCCTTGTTGGGATTGCTCATGGAACCTGCCGCCAAAAACGCCCCTCTGATAAATGCGCGTTTGCAGCATGTCTGCTGGATTAATATGCCGTCTGTTACAGACGTATTTTTAAAACAGTTTTGTGCCTTATCCCAAAGCTTGACTCCCTCTAATACCCTAAGCACATCTTCCTGGGCAAATTCATCTTTTTGAATATCAATATGGAACAACTGCTCTAACAGTATCCTGTATTTTGCCAGGAGCATCTGATTATCCGAATCAACAACAAGAGAAACTTTCCCCCCGGCTGAATGAAGTTTACCCGAAAAACTTACAATAGCCGCCAGTTCCGCCATCTGGCAATGCCTGCTCTTTGCCAGAGAAGCAGATAATTCCTGTTTTACCTCACTTGAAAATGACATACTATTTCCTCAATGTATCTTTTTCAATATCTCTGTGCTCAATTTTCAAACCATATTCCCGGTTGTCTGCCAAACGCTTGTACAACTCGTTTGCCAGCGTTACCGAACGGTGCTTTCCTCCGGTACAGCCGATGCTGATAACAAGCTGGTTCTTACCCTCCACAATATAGTTGGGAATCAGAAAACTGACCATATCCGTTAATTTCCCCAAAAACTCATGGGCTTCCTTAAACTGTAAAACATAATCCTGGATTTCTTTATCATTGCCGTTTTTCGTGCGAAGCCCCTCCACATAATAGGGATTGGGCAGAAAACGAACGTCAAATACCAGGTCTGAATCCGCGGGTATTCCGTACTTAAAGCCAAAAGACAAAATAGTGATAAACAGGCTTTTATAATCCTGGTTATTTACGAAAATCTTTTCCAGTTCCGCCTTAAGTTCCCTGGTAAGCATCTGGCTGGTATCAATAATATAATCCGCCCGTTTTCTTAAAAAAACCAATTTTTCCCGCTCCAGG
Organism: uncultured Lachnospiraceae bacterium; assembly: GCA_947630855.1. Taxonomy (GTDB): domain Bacteria; phylum Bacillota; class Clostridia; order Lachnospirales; family Lachnospiraceae; genus Roseburia_B. Next base: position 6,900 of record CANRJF010000102.1, on the reverse strand, counting down.
GCAATACCGGATTCCACCCGTTCCCCTCCCGAAAGAGGATGGTTCCTTCTTGTTTCTTTGTACCGTTTCACCAACACACTGTCTTCTGCATCCAGATATAAAATTTCCGGCATATTCCCTTTTTCGTCCAGTCTCTCCAGCACATTTTGAAGTTCCGCAAAAGAATGGCCACTGCGGATATCCACGCCGATGGCAAATTTCTGAATCTCGTCCGTGCCGGTCTCCGACAATTCAATGAATTTTTCAATAAGGGGAATGGGAAGATTATCCACACAGTAAAAACCGATATCCTCCATCATTTTTAACGCCGTGCTTTTCCCCGCCCCGGACATTCCCGTTAAGATTACTACTTTCATACAAATTCACCCACCAATTTTACTTCTGTTTCCAGTTTCACCCCATAATTTTTCAGTACCGTCTGCTGTACATGGCGGATGACGGACAGCACATCCGCCGCCGTCCCCCCGTCTTTATTTATCACAAAACCGCAATGCTTTTCCGACACCTGGGCTCCCCCCACGGAAAACCCTGCCAGGCCGCAGTCCATAATCAGCTTTCCTGCAAAATACCCTTCCGGCCGTTTAAAGGTACTGCCCGCACTGGGATATTCCAGAGGCTGTTTGCTAATCCTCTGCCTGCGCAGTTCCTCCATTTTTTCATAAATGGCTGTTTTATCGCCCTGCTGCAGGGAAAATCCCGCCTCCAACACCACATAATCCCTTTCCACTACAATGCTGCGGCGGTAGCCAAACTCCATCTGCTCTCCGGTGAGGGTTATCACTTCGCCTTCCCGGGATAATACCATAACCTGTGCGGTTACATCCTTCATCTCACCGCCGTAAGCCCCTGCATTCATCACCATTGCCCCTCCTACACTGCCCGGAATCCCTGCTGCAAATTCCAGTCCTGTAAGGCCGTTCTGATATGCCTTGGACACTACATTGCCTAACATTGCCCCTGCCTGGGCATAAATAAAATTGCCCTTTACGGTAATCTCCTGCATTGCCTTTCCGATTTCAATTACCACTCCCCGGACTCCCCCGTCACCCACTAAAAGATTGCTTCCGTTGCCAATCACGGTAACAGGAACCTGCTTTTCCTTTAATAATGCCAAAAGAGGAGGAATCTGGTTCATCTTCGGCATAAGATACCAGTCTGCCGGCCCTCCCGTGCGAAAGGTGGTATGGTTCTTCATAGGCTCATCTCTTAAAATCTGATTTAACTCTAATACCTGATTTAACTCTTCCAGAAAGTCTTTCACCTGTATTACGCCTCTCTTAAAAATGCTTCATATCCCAGCAGTGCCTCATAAAGATCTATTTTACTGATAATTTCCCAGGGAGCATGCATATTTAATACTGCCACCCCGCTGTCAATCACCTGCATACCATAATTTGCCAGAATGTAGGCAATGGTTCCGCCGCCCCCCTGGTCTACTTTTCCTAATTCCGCCGTCTGGAATGTGACATTATTTTTATCTAAAATATGCCGAAGTGCTGCCATATATTCTGCATTTGCATCGTTAGAGCCGCTTTTCCCCCGGGAACCCGTATACTTATTGAATACCAGCCCTTTTCCGAAATAAGCCGCATTCCGTTTCTCCATGGTTTCCGAATAGTTGGTATCATAAGCCGCGCTCACATCGGAAGAGAGCATTTTAGAGTTTCGCATGGCACGGCGCACTTTTATCTCGGAATACTCTCCCTGTAAATTTAAAATTTCCGCTAAGGCGTCCTCGAAAAATCTGGAGTGCATTCCGGTTGCCCCGACGCTTCCCACTTCCTCTTTATCCACCAGCAGGCACACACATGTCCTCTCCGGCTCATTTACATTTAAAATTGCCTGGAATGAAGGATACGCACACACTCTGTCATCATGGCCGTAACCCATAATCATGCTGCGGTCAAAACCGTAATCCCGCGCTTCCCCGGCAGGCACCGCCTCGATTTCCGCAGACAAAAAATCATCCTCCTCGATGCCGTACATTTTTTCAAAAATCGTAAGCATGTTGGCTTTAACCAGTTCTTTTGCCTTCTCCTTGTCTTCCCCTGTCATCTCCTGTGGGATGCTGCCGATAAGGATATCCATTTTCTCCCCTTCTATGACTTTGGAAGCCTTTTTATCCATCTGCTCCCCGGAAAGGTGAATCAGCAAATCACTGATTCCAAAAACCGGTTCCCCCGGCTTATCGCCGATACTAAAGGATACTACACTGCCGTCTTTTTTTGCAAAAACCCCATGAAGGGCTAAAGGAAGGGCTACCCACTGGTATTTTTTCACCCCTCCGTAGTAATGGGTGTCAAGCAGCGCCATCTGCGTATCTTCATATAAAGGCACCTGCTTTAAGTCCAGCCTGGGAGAATCAATATGTGCTCCTAAAATATTCATCCCCTGCTCTATGGGCTCTTTTCCAATGACAAATAATGCAATGGATTTCCCCATCTGATTGTAATATACTTTATCTCCGCCATTTAACGGAGTTCCTTTGGCAATCACTTCCCTTAAATCCAAAAATCCTGCCGTCTTCGCCTGTTTTTCAAATTCACTTGTACATTCCCGCTCTGTCTTGCAGTCTGAAATAAATCTGCGGTACTTTTCCGCAAAATCCATAACTTTCTTTCTGTCACCTTCAGAATATTTTTCCCATGCATTCTTATTTTCCATTTTACTGTCTTCTTTCTATATTTTTATTCCTCTTCTTCCGCTTTTGCCAGGTTTGCCTGAACCCTGCGGTACAATTCCTGTGCCGCATTGTATCCCATCTTTTTCTGGCGGTGGTTGACTGCCGCAGCCTCGCAGATTACCGCAAGGTTACGTCCCGGCCTGATTGGCAGGGAATGGCATACTACTTTATTTCCCAAAAATTCCGTATACTCTTCTTCCAGCCCAAGCCTGTCATAGTCATTCTCTTTTTTCCAGTCCTCTAACTTAATGCACAAATCGATGCTCTGTTTCTCTTTTACGGATTCCACACCAAACAGTGTCTTTACGTCAATAATGCCGATTCCCCTTAACTCAATAAAATATCTTGTAACCTCCGGGGATGTGCCGACTAAGGTATGGTCGTTAATCTTGCGGATTTCCACTACATCATCTGTCACCAGACGGTGTCCCCTCTTAATCAGTTCCAGTGCGGCTTCACTTTTGCCGATACCGCTTTCTCCCATAATCAAAAGACCTTCGCCGTATACATCCACCAATACCCCGTGGATGGTAATACAGGGCGCCAATTCCTCTGTCAGGGTATAGATAAGTTCTGCCATAAATTCGGAAGTTCCCCGCCTTGTGCCAAGCACGGGTACATTATTTTTCAACGCCGCCTGCAAAAATGATTCATCCGGCTTAATCTCCCGGCAGTAAATCACACAGGGAATATCAAAAGACAAAAACTTTTCATAAAGTTCCTCTTTCTCCTCCTGTGTTTTTTTACTTAAATATGCATATTCCACCATTCCGATAAGCTGTACCCTGGACTGCTCAAAATGTTCAAAAAAACCGTTTAACTGCAATGCCGGACGGTTCACATCCGAAAGTATAATCCTGTGCTCCTTTAAATCAATATCCGGCGTATAGTTCATAAGATCCATTGTCTTTGCTATCTTAGCTACGCTTACTCCTTCCATGACCTGTCGCTCCTTTTCCCTTTTTTTTCATTAGCTAACTATTTTTCAGTATAGCATATCTTCCAATCTTCATCAACTGTATGGAGTATAACAGCCATACATTATAAATAACAATTTCTAAACATTATGGAAAAAACGGTACACCGCCTCCGCCGCCCGGATATTCATGGACGGAGTCTGGGAAAGTTCCTCCACGGTAGCCGCCTGGATAGACTCTAATGAGGGATAACGCATCATTAAGGCCTTTCTCCGTGAAGCCCCGATTCCCGGAATGTCATCCAGGACAGAATGTACCTGCCCCTTGCTCCTTAAGGAGCGGTGGTATTCAATGGCAAACCTGTGGGCTTCATCCTGGATTCTTGTAATCAGCTTAAAGCCTTCGCTGTTTCTGTCGATGGGAATTTCCACATTGTTAAAATACAGCCCTCTGGTGCGGTGGTTATCATCTTTTACCATGCCGCACACCGGAATATCAAGATGAAGTTCATTTAATACCTGAAGGGCAACATTAACCTGTCCCCTTCCTCCGTCCATCATAATTAAATCAGGAAATTTTGTAAAACTCCCGTATTTTTCATCTAAATCCTTTTCCATTAATTCCTGTTGTTCTTTCATGCCATGCTCAAAACGCCTGGTTAAAACCTCATGCATGGACGCATAATCATCAGGGCCCTTCACTGTCTTTAAGCGGAATTTACGGTAATCACTGCGGCAGGGCTTTCCTTTCTCATAAACAACCATAGAGCCTACTGACTGGAAACCACTGATATTGGAAATATCATACGCCTCCACCCGCACAATCTGCGGCATGTCAAGAAGGGCTGCTATCTCTTTCATGGCTCCGATGGTTCTGCCTTCCTCCCGCTTGATTTTCTCTTTATCCTGGCTTAATACCAGACGGGCATTCTTTACTGCCAGCTCCACCAGTTTTTCTTTCTGGCCTCTCTTGGGCACATGAATATGCACTTTCTGCCCCCGCTTTCCGGCAAGCCATTCCTCCAAAACCTCCTGTTCCTCCACTGCCATTGGCAGCATAATGGTTTTGGGGATAAAAGGAGTCCCGGCATAATACTGTTTGATAAAGGCTGTTAAAATCTGGCTTCCCTTATCTTCCATTGCCACTTTTACATAAAAATGCTCCCTGCCGATAAGTTTTCCGCCGCGGATAAAAAACACCTGTACCACAGCGTCTTCCCCGTCTTTTGACATGCCCACCACATCTTTGTCCTCCCCGTCGGAATGGGTGATTTTCTGTTTTTGGGCAATCTGCTTTACACTGTTTAAAAGCTCCCGGTATTCCAGCGCCTTCTCATATTCCATGCGGGCAGAAGCCTCCATCATCTTTTCTTCCAGCTCCCCCATCACCGGCTGGTATTCCCCGTTTAAAAACTTTAACGCCTTATTTATCCTCTCTTTGTACTCCTCCGGGGATATATAGCCCTGGCACGGGGCCTGGCACTGCTTAATATGATAGTTAAGACATGGCCGTTCCTTTCCTGTGTCCCTTGGCAGCACACGGCTGCACGTGCGAAGACCGTAAAGTTTATTTAAAAGGTCAATGGAATCTTTCACCGCTCCCGCACTGGTATAAGGCCCAAAATATTTTGATTTGTCTTTTTTCATCTGTCTGGAAAACAGCACTCTTGGAAAGTCTTCCCCCAGAGTCACTTTTATATACGGGTAAGTCTTATCATCCCTGAGCATAGTATTGTATTTTGGACGGTGTTCTTTGATAAGGTTGCATTCCAACACCAACGCTTCCAGTTCGGAATCCGTTACAATATACTCAAACCTGGCAATCTGTTTTACCATCTGGTTTTTTTTGATTCCCTCATCGTGGCTTGCCTGGAAATACTGATGTACCCGTTTGGTCAGGGAAATGGCTTTCCCGATATAGATAATGACATCGTTCTTATCATGCATAATATAAACTCCCGGCGCATCCGGGAGTTTTTTTAATTCTTCTTCTATTAAAAATTTCATGAATTATCATCCTTATCGTCACCTGCAATCAGGTCAATGGCAGTTCCTTTTTCCTCCGGTTCAGGAAGACCTTTCAATTCCCGGAAAATTTTCATAAACTCTTTACCGGTTATAGTCTCATGCTCATAGAGGTAATCGGAAATCTTATCTAAAACTTCCCTGTTTTCTTTTAACATCCTGACTGCCTTGTCATAACATTCATTGATTAATTTCAATACTTCCTTATCCACCTGGGCGGCTGTTTTTTCCGCACAGTTCATGGAAGCCCTGCCGTCTAAGTACTGGCTCTCCACGGTTACCAGGTTCATCATGCCGAATTTATCCGACATGCCGTATCTTGTAATCATGTTTTTGGCAACATTGGTGGCCTGCTCAATGTCATTGGCAGCTCCGCTGGTAACGGTTTTAAAAACAATTTCCTCCGCAGCCCTGCCCCCCATGTAGGTGGCGATTTTTGCCAGAAGTTCTTCTTTTGTCTCTAAATTCTTCTCCTCCTCGGGAGTCTGCAGCGTATAGCCCAAAGCCCCCATAGTACGGGGTACAATGGTAATTTTCTGCACCGGTTCCGTATTCTTTTGCAATGCGGCAATCATGGCATGGCCCACTTCATGATAAGCAACCAGTTTCTTCTCCTTCTCGCTCATCACTTTATTCTTTTTCTCCTTGCCTCCCACTGCCACCAGTTCAAAAGCCTCAAACAAATCCGGCTGGTTTACATATTTCCTGCCATGTTTTACGGCATTAATAGCCGCCTCGTTAATCATGTTGGCAAGGTCGGAACCTACAAGCCCTGCGGTTGCCAGCGCTAAGGCATCCAAATCTACGGACTCATCCATTCTCACGCCCTTGGCATGGACTTTCAACGTCTCAAGGCGCCCTTTCTGGTCAGGTCTGTCCACAATAATCCGCCGGTCAAAACGCCCCGGACGAAGCAGCGCCTTATCCAAAACTTCCGGCCGGTTGGTAGCCGCTAATATCAAAAGTCCTTTTGACGTGTCAAAACCGTCCATCTCCGCCAATAACTGGTTTAACGTCTGCTCTCTCTCGTCATTGCCGCCGCCATACCTGGAATCACGGCTTTTGCCGATGGCGTCAATCTCATCGATAAATATAATACAGGGAGCCTGTTTCTGGGCTTCCTTAAACAAATCCCTTACACGGGAAGCCCCCACACCTACAAACATCTCTACAAAATCGGAACCTGCCAAAGAGAAGAAGGGCACTTTTGCCTCCCCTGCCACCGCCTTGGCAAGCAGCGTCTTACCTGTACCGGGAGGGCCCACCAGCAGGGCGC
>CANRJF010000101.1 GCA_947630855.1 uncultured Lachnospiraceae bacterium | reverse complement strand
CGCCGCAGACACAAAAAGCTGCTGCTGCAAAGGCGGCCACCCGGTAGCCTCTGCCGGTTCCTGTTCCTATGGTAGACACTGCCGTAAACAGGAGCATGGAAAGGCTCTGGCCCATTTTAAAGGCAAAGGTTCTGGCGGCATAGAACATTCCTTCTCTGTTGCTGCCGGTTACTTTGGCGTCACTCTGGGCAATATCTGCAACTACGGCCTGGGGCAGAATACCGAAAACCGCCATGGGAAGGGATGCAGCCACGGTAAGGATGATACCCTGCACTTCTGCGGGAATAAATGGGATTTTTCCCATAAATCCAGTGTAAAAATAGCAGATACTAAACACGGCAAAAGCAAATAATATCATTTTCTTTTTCCCGATTTTTCCTGCCAGTTTATTGATAGGCACATAGAATACCAAAGACAATGCTGTCATGCCTACGAAATACAAGGTTGTCATTGTTTCCGGCAGCTTTAAAAGGCTTGTTACAAAGAAAGGAAGCCCTGTCTGAAACATGGTAATGGCAATCCAATATAAAATATCAGACCCCACAAATTTGCGAAATTCTCCATTTTTAAAGGTTGCGGCAAGGGAGCCATAGGCGGTATCTTTTGTGGGGACTGTATTGACATAATCTTTCTCCCGGATGGAAAACACCGGAACAAGCATACAGAAAAAAGCAACTGCAGCCATCAGGGTAAATGTAAACCGAATTGCTCCCACACGTCCGAAAGTGGGTATAAAGGCGCCCCATATCATGGGCGCAAGATATGCCACTGCCGTTCCTGCAATGAAAGTGAAGGAAATAACCGTGGAAATATTAAGCCTCTCCTGCTGGGTATGTCCAAGCTCCGGTATCAATGCGTTATAAGGAGTACAGTATGCAGTAATGGATAAATAATATGCCATTACCATGAAAAACAGAAATCCTGCATTCAGCCAGCTCATCTGTGAAACAGGTGACCAGAAAACAAGCACGGTGGAAAGCGCCAGCGGCAGGGCTGCCCATTTCAAAAATGGAATACGCCTGCCTTTTGGGGACTTGCACCGGTCTGACCAGGATGCAATGAGAGGATCCGTAACCGCATCAAAAATCCGTCCAAATGCGGTAATCCCTCCGATTACGGTAATAATTCCCAAAACCGCCAGTCCCTGGGGAATAAATACAGTCTGCCCCTGACTGATTGCCACTTCGTCCGGCTGATAAAAATACACCAGCCAGTTGGAGATAATTCCTGAAAGCAGTGCCCAGCCAAACTGTCCCACTGCGAAAAGCCATATTTTTCCTGTTGTAAGTTTTTTCATATCTATACCCATACCTTTCTCTGATTTTATGATTTCTGACATGCCATTCCTTTTAGGAGCAGCTCCCCTGCAATTTGTACCTGAAGTGCCGGTTCCACCCTGTCGTCCGAGGGAAGCACACGGCCATTTGCCGCCAGTTTCTGCATCAGACTGAGCATTGTATGCATCAGTGAGAAATACATTTGTTCCACACTGTATGCAAAATCAAGGCTTTGGTCTGCCAGGCCCCGCTCCAGCGCCTCTGTTACATAGGGTTTCAGATTTAAAATTTCTTCCTCATACTTCTCCAGACGTTCTTTGGATATCTGATGTTTCAATACAAAAACATCAAATTCGTAAAGAAATTTAAAGAAATCCAGTTCTTTTTTAAATAGTTCCCCAATTACTTCAAAAATACATGCCATCTGAGTTCTTCCGTCCGCAGCCTTATAATCCGGCGTGTCAAAAATTTTTGTATATTTTTGCGTTATCTGTTCCCAGTAAAACATTGCGGCCTCCACCGCCAACTGTGCCTTTGTCTCAAAATAGCGGTAAATGGTTGCCGGCCCCACCTGGGCTTCTTTCGCCACATCTTCCACAGAAGTATCTTCAATTCCTCTGTCACAAAATAATTTCAACGCTGCGGTCAGAATTTTCTCTGTCCGTATTTTGGCATTTTTCTGCCATACAGTTGTTTTTTCCATACCGCCTCCATTTCTGATAGTAATACTATCAATTTTTATTATTATAAAATATTATGGGAAAAATGTCCAGTCATTTTATGTGAAAATCACTGGTCTTTTTTCAAAAAAATCGGGTTAGACACGGTGTTGTGTCTAACCCTTTAATTATCTCATTGTGATAAAATCATAACCCAATATTTCTTTTCTAATATCTCAAAGTCATTTGTTCTTTTTGCCAATGGTGTTGAATTTCCATTTCGTTTTTTATGGTTATAAACTATCTCTGCATTTTTTCTTATCCGATTTCTTTGTCTGTTGATTTCACGGCTTTCAGCTTGCAAAAGAAATTTATAGTGCGGGTCTTTTTCAGCATTGATATTTAACTCAATCAATTGCTCGTTGGGAACGGGTATCATATTGTTAATATTAATAACTGCATAGTCCTTTATTTTAATAAAATCTACACTTTCTTTCATTTTCTTGTGTTTGGTCTTAAATGAAGACAATGGTGCAAAATAAGATAATCCGTTAATCTCCAAAACAGTACCTATGTATTTTCGCCCGAACGAGCCGCCTTCGTGCAGAAACAAGTGTTCCTGATATTTGCTCAAGTATTTTATGTAGGCATCTTTTACGCTATATATTCTAATATTATTTTTCATAAAACTCCTTTTGTTTGTTTACAGAAAAGGCAGAGACTTAAGCAGTCCCTGCCATCTGTTAACTCGCTCATTAAAGGGCTGTGCATCACCCACTCATAACTCGCTCATTTATAAGGCTGTGCATCACCTACTATATTTAGTATACACTTTTTTTTGCTAATTACAACTTATTTTATGAATTTTTTATTCTATCTTTTGAAAAAAAATAAATACCGGATAAGAGAGCCAATTCTTGTATTTTCATCATTTTTTTGCTGTCAAGGGACATTTCGTTTTTATTCCTGTTTTTTTGTTACAGGTATCCACACTTCAAACTGCGCATTCTGCGGGTCAGGATTAAGATAAAGCTCGATATCGGGGGCATTGCCATATTCATATCCGGAAGCCGGGAGCCATTCGGTGATTATACGCTGTTCCAATTCCTGTATAGACTTATTTGTTCCTGTGCCGGAAAAGATTGCCCAGGTAGATGCAGGCACGGTGTACTCTTCAAATTCATCACTTGTCTTTGTGCTTGACACAGCGATAAAGTATTTCCACTGTTCTGCATCGTTGCAGACGCTCACGCCCAAAAGCCCTACTGTTGGCGTATCCATCATGCCAGCCAGTTTTTGTATTGTTCCGTTTTCAACAGCTTTCTGCCACATCTGCGGTACCACCATAAAATTGTTTTCAATTTCCCGGTCAAGGGGTGCAGACACACCAATAATACGAAAAGCTTCTTTTGTTTCAATTCGATAATCCATCTCTGTTGCTCCTTTCACAGCAATGCTAAATACAATAGGGGAAAAAGATTTCACAGATACGCCTTCGTTTTTCACTGACGAGGGAGCAATTCCGTGAAAAGACTGAAATGCCCTGTTAAATGCGGTGGGAGAACGGTAGCCGTATTTTTCGGCAATATCAATAATCCGTTCATTTCCCCCCTGTAAGTCAACAGCCGCTAAGGACATTTTTCTTCTCCGAATATACTCTGCCAGGGTAATGCCTGCCATATAGGTAAACATCCTCTGGTAATGGTAGGCAGAGCAGCAGGCAATCCGCCCAAGCTGTTCATAATCAATTTCGTCCGTCAGGTGTTCTTCAATGTAATTTATGCTCTGGTTTAATCTTTCCACCCACTCCATGGGAATACCTCCTCGTTTCATAAAAAGTTTACATTTGCATTTCTTTTACTCTTGTCATTATAAAGCATTTTTTGTATTTTGTCCTCGCTATATCTGCACAAAAAAGAGAGATATAAATTATGAGGAACGATTATATTTTTTTATAAAGAGATAGTGCGAGAAAATGCACGCAAGGGAAATCCGGCAATTACGGATAAAAATTTTATATCTACATCCTTTAAGGAAAAATACTTGACTAAACAGGGAGGATAGAGCAAAATGGAAAGATAGTGAAGAATAGAGAAACGAGGAAGATTAAATGCAGGAGATTAAGACGGAACGAACTCATCTGTTTGCGCCGAATATCAGCGTAATAATGAAAGTGGAAATCAGCGGTAATCCAGGGGATGCAGAGATTAAGACAGCCATAGAGAAGTCAGCAGAAAACTGTGAGGCTCTTTGTCAAAAGATTGTAATCGCAGAGGACGGGCGGGCTTATTTTGAAAAAGCCCAGCCGTTGATCAATATCATTTCCACACAGCAAAAATGGACAGACATTGCGGCAGAACTTCCCCAAAAGCCCTTTCGCATTTTTGATGGAGAACTTGTGCGGTTTTTCATCATTCGACAGCCGGATAAGCTGGAATTGATGATTGCGGGCCATCACCTGATTGCGGACGGACTGGGTTGCGCCTGCCTTTTAGAAAGAATCCTGTGCACACTAAACGGACAGCAGATGGAATACTTGCCCTTTCAGACAGCTTCGGTAAAAGGATTCCCCCCAAAAAGCAAAATGCGGCTGGTTGTCCGACTCTATCTGCAAATGCTGAACCGTAGATGGCTGCGGCATAAGGAGGTTTTCAGTATCAGCGATTATGAGCGGTTGACCGCCAGTTATGCACAGCAGTATAGAGGTAATGTTTTTGAGGACAGGTTATCTCCAATCGAGGTTGGACGGTTGAAAGTCTTTGCCAGGGAATCCAAAGTGACGGTCAATAGTGTACTGGCTGCTGCTTTTCTGAAAGCATACAATAAGACCGCTTTGGTAGGGATGCCTATATCTATACGGGAACAGGGGAACAGAATGATAAATAATCAGGCCAGCGGTTTATCAATTACCTGTCAATATGACAATTCGGTGAGCTTTGCGGAAAATTGTCAAAAGGTACATACGCTGATTTATGATTTTCTGCAAAAGGATTCCCGCAAGTACTTTGTTCTCCGCTTCTCTGATATGTTAGATGGCAGCTTTTTGGATTCTGTCTGTATGGGGAAATATCTGGACTACCAAAATCCTGTGACGGAGAAAATGAAGGAGCTGATGAAATATGATGACCATCCCCGGGATTTGGGAATTACCAATCTGACGAATGTTTCTATCCCTGCCAAATACGGGAAATATGAGATTTCAAACTTTGGCTTTGTGGCTCCGGTAGTCCCTTACGTGGTGCGTGTGATTGCCATTGCCACCTTTGAAAATGAGATGTGCATTACTATGAATACAATAGTAAAGGAGCAAGAAGCCGAGAAAGCATATTTTGCACAGGCTGTAAAGCTGCTGCGGGAGGTATGAGTGGAGTTCCGGCATGACCTGGCGGACAAGGATCATATTTTCTTGACCATAAAAATGCCAAGGCCTCCGATCTGCCGTTCATTTGCCGACAGAGCGATATTCGGATCTTCTTTTTTCAGCGGAACGTACGGTATGCCATGAACGATGAAAGTGATAATTGCCTGAAGGGGGGTGCAGCCCACCTTCACGCGGATGGTTACGGTTTCATCCTCTGAATCATATGCATACCGGGCAATGTTGACAAAAATCTCCTCCACTGCTACCTGTACCTGCATCATCATTTTCATGGGACATTTTTTTTCTTCCAGCTTCTCTTCGGTAAATGCAAGTACCTTTTCCAGCTTATTCAGGCTTGCCCGTATCGTTAATTTTTCCACTTGGCTTCTTTCCATATCAAACTGTGCTGTATGTGATTGGAAGTGCAGCGCTTACTTTTATTGTAGTCAGTTTGATGGCAAAACTTTTTTATTGTAAGGAGTCAAAAAGGGACAGCAGGCAATTTTTAATATACACTATTTCTGATTAAATACAACTTATTTTATAAAATGGTATTCATAGAGCAAATACGCAAAAAGTCTTTTATTTGTTCAAACTCAATTTTCAAATCCTGCTGAAAATGAGCGATTAGTGTTTGACCATTCCATTCATATTTTGTATCATTCCATGAAAGAAATCCCTCTACAAAAATTTTATGGTCAATATGGAAGTGTTGAATACATTGTGTGGTTATAGATATAAATTTTTGAGCGTCTATGAAAGCAAACACACTATCAGGAACACCCGAAAATGCAACAAAAATTGCCCCGCCAGAATGCGGGCCTCTGTAATAACAATATTTATCAACTAAGCCACAAGTTACGATAGACAGGTTATGTCCGTTGAATGTATCGTCTAATGTAAATTCTGCTGTTGTCAGTGGCTCTAATTTCCAATGTTTTCCGATTTCTTTTGTATGCATGGCTGCTTGAAGGATTTTTTCGGGAAAACCATTGATATTTTCCCAGCCCCACAACCATGTATTGCTTGATATTGCCTCGCTTCCAATAAACTGAAGAGGATACTTTTGGCTTCCGAAAAGAATTACGCCTTCTGACAAATCAACATTCCAGTCTTGCCCCTTTACAACCTGTTCGCTGCAAGCAGTCTGTATCGCTGTCATTTTACCTAAGCAGGCTGAAAAAACTTGAAACCAATTTCCTGTATCAATATCAAGATGTTCAATCCAAATATTTTTCTCGATATTTTGTTTCTTGTTTTTGTTAAAAAATTTCATCTGTATTTCTTCCTCATTGTGTTTTGTTTTTACTTCCGTCCCCGCTGTGGCCATGTGGTTTTGAATTTTTAAGTAACCACGAACACTCCTTCGGAATAACTTGCCGCTGTTCCAACGCCAGGCCAATCAGTCGCTCCGCTTGGTCAGCCATGAATAATGGGATATTCAGGATATCATCATCCAGCTTTAAATTATTCAAAGAGAACCGGATACGAAGTTTGACCTGCTCTGGAAACAGCTCCTTAAACTTCCTGAGGCTCCGGCTGGCGGTATTGGTCTCAGACTTGACCTCTACGGGGAAAATATCATTTTCCCGCTGGATTAGGAAATCAACCTCATAGGGCGGATTATTCTTACTCCAGTATCTGGGAATTACTTCAAATTGTGTGATTAAGGTTTGAAGCACAAAGTTTTCAGTCAGTGCGCCTTTAAATTCGGTAAACAGACGGTTGCCTTCACCGAAGGCCGTGGGAGCCAACTGCGCTAGGCGGCGGAGCAGACCCACATCCACCAGATAAATCTTAAATGCGGACAAATCATCATAGGCAGCCATTGGCAGCCCGGGAGCGGTGCTACGGTAGATTTTATGCACCAGTCTGGCATCCACCAGCCATTGCAGGGCATCCTCGTATTCACGAGCCCTTGCGCCCTCTTTGACAACTTTGTAGATAAACTTTTTATTTTCCTTTGCCAGTTGGGATGGTACAGACTTCCAGAGCATAGAGATTTTCGGGTATTCGTTGATATTGGGGTGTTTGGCAAAGTCCCGCTCATATGCACCAATAATTCCGGACAGGGCCTCCTGCATAGCGGAAACATCCCGTGCTTCCGTCCACATCAGCACGGGTTCCGGCATGCCTCCGGTGACATAGTACATCTTCAGTTTCTCATATAGAGGATTGAAAAAGGCATCGGGAATTGGTTCAATGGTATCTACATTTTCCAGATATCTGGCAAGGTTTTCGTCGCCGTTGGCAAGCAGGAATTCTGTGAAGGTCATTGGGTCAATCTGCATAAAATTGACTTTGCCCACCGGGAAAGAAGATGGTTTTGCCAGGGAAATTCCCAGCAGGGAACCGGCGCAGGCAATGTGATATTGTGGGGCATTCTCGCAGAAATACTTCATGGAATTGATAACTTTGGGGCATTCCTGCACCTCGTCAAAGATGATAAGACTTTTTTCCGGCACGATTTTCTGACCGCTGGTCAGCATCAGATTTTGCAGGATTCGCTTCACATCCTTGGTGGTTTCAAAGAACTGCTTATATTCTTCGTTTTCATCAAAATTAAAATAGGCTGTATTTTCATAATAGCGTCTGCCGAATTCTTTGAGAATCCAGGTCTTACCCACTTGGCGTACACCCTTTAACATCAGAGGTTTGCGGTAGGGTGAATTTTTCCAATCCAGCAGCTTTTTCAGAATCAATCGTTCCATAGATACATTCCTTCACACTTTTTTTAATGATTTCGTGTATACCAATCACATTTTTATTATATTCTGAATCTGCAAAATTACAACCCATATTATAAAATTTATTTCCGCGAGCAACGAGCCAAGTGACTGCTTGCAGCGGTGTCTTTGATTTCTGTGAACCGTTATGCCTTTAAGTCCATATTTAAGCCGGTAACGTTTGCCTGATGCTTTTCTTCAATTTTTGCCTGCTCCTGCTTTTTTTCCAGTTTTTGCTCCCGTATTTTATTGGCATAGTCCGTCATTTCCTGACCATAATGGCGCTTGTTTGTCGGCTCGCTGATTCCCCACCTGCTAATGCCGCCATTTTTATCAATTGCCCAGCCTTGCGCCACCATGCGTCTTCCTCTTGCTTCATGGATTCGTATATTCTCTTGGTCTAATTTCCGCATACCTTCAAAGTATGACTTATACTCTTTTTCCAATTCCGGGTTATCTGCCATCTTCTTTAGAAATTGGGGCGAAATTGCAATATTTGTAGTTGCCATTGTTCCATATCTCATACCTTTCTGATAATTCGCGGCAACAAAAGTAAAGCCATTATTCTCCATTGTCTTTTTCTGGTTATTGCTTTTTGCAGCATATGCAGAATTGCCAGCATAACTACTATAAACATTACTGATTTCCATTGCCATAATCTTAGCCCTCCTTAAAATTTTTGTGAATATGTCTTAAAGCATTTTCAAAATTCGTCCCCAAATATCTTCATGTGTTTTGTATTCTATTTTCCAAACGTCATTTTCCAAATCTGCTGTTTCTAAATATCCAAAACCAACGCCGCTCCCGCCTATTCCCGGTAACTTATAATAACCGCCGCAATAAAAACAGATATTTTCATTTGATACGCCGCTGTCCTTTATCAATTCCTGAAAAGTTTCCCCATTTACATAAATGTATTTTTCATCATAACCGACGGCTTCTCTTAATGCTTCACCGTCGCTGATAAGTTCTGTTCCTGTTTCCATATCATACACATCAATGCTGTCAATCAGATTGCATCTGTCATAAGAAACATTTTTTGTTAGGAAAACTGCACCTGCCACACATAGCATTGCTGCAATCAGTGTGCCGGCTGCCGCAGTTTTCTTATACGGCTTATATGCGGCAATCCTTGTCACTCTTTGCCGGAGGCTCTGGTATTCCTTATCACCTGCAAAGGCAGCATACATATTGAAATCTTCAATTTCTGCCTGCAAAATCCTCATGCTTTTTAATAAAAGCTGTCCGTAATCATGTGCTTTTCCTTCAATTTGCTTAATTGTTACCCAGTCACAGATTTCTTCCATATCTTCCCGGAAATACTTTGTGCCTGTGGCAAGAAACGGATTGATCCATAATAAAACCCGCAATATATCCCACAAAAGATAAAACAGTAAATGTCCAAGGCGGATATGTGTCTTTTCATGAAGCAGGATTGTCTGAAAATCCTTTCGGTCATATTCTTTTAGTATGACTTCCGGCATGACGATCTTTGGTCTGAACACTCCTATGGTAGACGGTGTAACAGGTGTTTTCGTAACATAGATAACTGTACCGTTCACCTTTCTTTTTTCCATGCATGAAACCATTTTTTTCAGTTTTTTTCTTCTGTAAAACAACAGGGCAGCATA
The DNA here is from genome assembly GCA_947630855.1 of uncultured Lachnospiraceae bacterium. Taxonomy (GTDB): domain Bacteria; phylum Bacillota; class Clostridia; order Lachnospirales; family Lachnospiraceae; genus Roseburia_B. The sequence goes on along the minus strand of CANRJF010000101.1, from coordinate 4,057 downwards.
TAGAAATACGACCCATAAATACAGCCGGCATATCCAGATATGATTCATGCACATTTCCGTCAGCCACGAAAAAAGTTTTACGCCTATTCTGTTTTCATAAAAAAACCTCATCCTTCCTATAAACAAAACAGGAATGAACAAGCTCCATAATGCCCCCTTTAGGAATACCTTGTTTTTTAGTGCCGTTTTCCGCAGGGTAAAGACAAGAGTAAACACAACAAAGGACAATACCGCACACCTTACAAGCTGTAATACATAATAAACGGTGCATAGATTAAAAAACTGTATTCCACTATTCAAAAATTCCCATGCTGTCATTTTTTGCCGTTATCCTTGTCTTTGCACTTTTCTAAGATTTCTTCCAATTCCTGAAGCTGTTCTTCCGTCAGTTTTGCGCTTTGCAGCAATGAAGCCATTGCATTTTTCTGGCTGCCCTCAAAATAGCTGTCCACAAACTTCCGGCTTTTTTCTTTCTGGCATTCCTCTTTTGATTTTTGGGCAGAATAGTGGTAAACCCTCGAATCATGTTCATCTACGGTATAGCTTAAAACGCCTTTCTGCCATAAACGGTTTAGCAGGACACGCACCATTCTGGATGACATATCTGACCTTTCCTGCATTTTACTGATAATTTCTTTTGCGGTCATGGAAGGCGCATCATTCGCCCAGATTACTTCCATAATCAGCCATTCGCTTTGACTTGGGGTGGTTTCTTTTTCCATGTTTTTGGCCTCCTTTTTATTCCCGTGAGCAACGAGCCAAGTGACTGCTTGCAGCGGGGCATTTGATTTAAAATGTATATCGGACAAAATACAATAATTGTTAATGTTTGTTTTTTGATTTTTGTTAACAGTCGTTTCTTCTTTTAACAGTTTTTGTGCCTGACGTTTTGCTTTTTCCCTAATATAGGAAACGAATTAATTCGTTTCCTGTTGCGCCGATTGCGAGTGGCTGAAAGCGGCCTTCCTATTGCAATCGTGTGCATCGGTTATTTATAGTAAATGCATTTACTTAATGCGTTTACTATAACAATAGGATTGACTGTCCGTTCAACAGCAATTATAATGATAGCAATTGCAATTAAAAAACGAGACACAGAGAAGGAGCAGATGAAAAGCTATACGCTTTCACAATATCAGTCGTGCGGCACAGAACAGATACCGCGGGGAAGCTGGGAGGCGCCAGGTATTATTCGTGCAGATTAGGCAGCAAAGGAGGAAAATATATGGAAACATGGTTTTATGAAGTAGTAAGCATTGATGGTGACTATGCGAATCTTAAAAGAACAGATATGGAAACAGATGATTTAAAACTTGTGGCAAGGGCATTGCTTCCGGCTGAGATAATGGAAGGGACAAAATTAAAGTATGAGATGATGCAGTACGAGATTATCTGACCGGAAAAATGATTCTGGAAGGCATGAATGTTGTTATTGAATGCATAAAAAAGAAAGCCCCTGATTCCCCCTTATTATTGAGGGGGCAGGGGAGATTAAATAGGCGAAGTCTATTTTTCTTGAGCCAATGAGAATAAGGCATCTTGTAAGAGTTTAGAAAAATTGATGTTATTTTTTTCGGCAAAAGTATTTAACCATGCAGGGATAGTAAGATTTTTTCTTACGGCTTTTTCACCGTATTTTTCCTCATAAGAATCAATGTCCAGTAATAGCATATTTATCATACACCCGTCTTCAACAGCTATTTCTGAATAATTAGAAGCACGTGGTATTTGTTCTCCGTCTTCAAGCTCTCCTAATATCCAACCACTGGCTGCGTCAATACCCATTTCAATGGCCTGCTTTAAGTCTTTGCCTTCCGTTACGCAACCGGGCAAGTCTGGAAATTCTACCACGTATCCTCCGCTTTGGTCTGAAAAAGGCTTAAATACAGCCGGATAAATTAATTTCAATATTTTCACCTCCGTCTAAAAAGAATAAGCAAATGGTCTTAAAGCCCTGCTTGCTTCATAATTGATTTTACTGTGTCAGGATTCAAATCCTTTCCATGTTCTGGTATAGTTACTTTTCCAGGCTTAGTTGGGTGTTTGTATTGATGATGTGAGCCCTTTTGATTTATTTGATACCATCCATCTTTTAATATTATATTCTCAATTTCTCTAAATCTCATTCAATTCCTCCCTATTCATTCATGGCATCTCTCCTTTCTTTTTATTATATTATAATGCGTATAATGCGCATTGTCAATTAAAGAAAATACAGTAAAAAGTGTCACATTTTAGAAGAAAAATAACTCTGTTCACAGCACATGGAAAAGCAAAGGACAGCTTTCCCACGTCCTGCAAAAAGAGTTACCCACAACTCCATAAGGCAGCCATTTGTGGGAAAATTCAAAAGTTTTGATTTTTCCACAATGCCAACGACTACGGAATCCCTTTCATTCCTCATATCTTTTTGGGAAAAGGCTAATCAGCAAAATATGTTATTGTTGTTATTCGTTTAAACGTATATAATATAAAACATAAAAAAATACGAAAGGACGGTTACTGTATGGATTATATACCTGTTTCCGAAGCAGCTAAAAAATGGGGGATTTCAGAGAGACGAGTACAAAAACTTTGTGAAGAAAATAGAATACCGGGAGTTGAACGAATTAGCCGTATATGGTTAATTCCACGAAGCGCAGAGAAGCCCACAGACAAGCGGTATAAAACTTCTACCCTAAAGGTATCAATAGAAGAGATTGTGGAGAAATACAGCACATATATTTACAATATTGCATACAAACTTACAGGGAAAACGGAACAGGCAGAGGATATAGCGCAGGAAACCTTTATAAAAGCGTGGAAACATCTGGACGAGTTGAAAGATCAAGCAGCATTAAAACAATGGCTGCATACCATTTGTATTAATGAATTTAGAATGTTGTTGAGAAAAGATATTCGACAAAAAATAACATACATTGACAACATAGAGGAACTGGAGAAAGACGGAGAATTACTTGTGAATCTCCCGGAAAATGTTATTGAAGAGATACAGGCAAGCGAGGATGTTATAAGTATGCGAAATGGTTGTTTTTTGGCTATGTCACGGAAACTTTCAATAAATCAAAGAATTGTATTTTCCCTAATAGATATGTTTGGATTATCAATTCGAGAAGTTGCTGATATTTTAGGAATTACTCCTAAAGCTGTTAAAGGACTATTATACCGTGCAAGAATGAATTTAGATTCTTTTTTTCAAAGCCACTGTTATTTTTTGAATACAGAAAATCCATGCCGTTGCAAAGCATGGGCAGAATTTTTCCAAACCCGAAACGAATTGCAATCGTTTATGCAAGATAAGATACTTGACTATATGGAAAAGGGATATGAATTTGATTTGGAAGTACGAAAAAAATTAGCTTTATATTATCATGAAATACCCAATCAAATGCCGAGGAGAGAATGGTATCAAAAGGTAATCTCACAATTTAAAAATATTTGAATTTTTTTCTTTTCTACCGGGACTATGGATAATGCATAATCATCTTAATCTATGAGGAGGTGAATTATGCGCAGTTATGAAATAACTGGAAAAAAGTGCTATGACCATTTAGGCGGTAAATTGGGCGCAACTCTATTTGATTTTCTGATTTTACAGAAATGGATTGAGCTAAAAGAAGGAACTTCAGCAACGTATGTAGTTACAGAAGCCGGTTATGAAAATTTTGCAAAAATAGGATTAGCACTGCCAAAAATAATATCTAAGTAAGGAGAGAAGGCGAAATGAAAAATGTTACAAACAGTTTTAGTTTATTTATGAATGAAACCCCAGAAACAGGAAAAGCATACATGGATATGGTTAAGAAGCAAGCAAAAGCAAGTGTCTTAGATAGAAAGACACATGAGCTTGCCTATATTTCCGTGCTTGCTGCGGTCAGAATGACAAGTGGTATAGACTTTCATGTGAAATCTGCAAAAGAGTTAGGAGCTTCAAGGGACGAGGTAAAAAGTGCCGTATTAGTTGGGTTACCAGTTGCAGGCAATGTCATTTAGTTAAGCTATATAGTAATGACGCATATCTTCCAGATTTGTTGACTCTAAGGTATATGTGGTGGTA
>CANRJF010000100.1 GCA_947630855.1 uncultured Lachnospiraceae bacterium | reverse complement strand
TTGATAATATTTTCAAAATCAGTAGCTTTTGATGGAATTTACTTTGGGAAAGTGGAATTTACTTTAAAAATTGACCAATTGAAAGGAAATAATATTGAAATTTTCCAAAACAGGGAATATAATATCCTATGATAATTTGTAACTGTTCAATACCACAGATACAATAATTTTATTACATTTTACAGAAAGGACATACAAGAAAGTGAACGTATCATTAACAGAATACCCCGCAGAGCATATGGAATCTTATTCGGATATACTTGACATTTCCGCAGGAATTGAAAATTCTGCAGAAGATAAAAGCTTCTATATAGAAGTCCTTCAGCTTTATCTGGAAGATGCAAAGGACTGGTATCAGCAGTTGGATGAATTTCTTAGGGATGGAGATATGAAAAACTATGCCATTATCATCCATGCTTTAAAAAGCAATCTTCGTTTAGCCGGGGCAAATTCCGTAAGTGAAACGGCATACCAGTTGGAACTGCACAGCAAAGACGGAGATTTAGAATATGTAAAAGAACACCAGCCCCAGATGATGGAACAGGCAGCATCCGTAGAAAAAGCAATTTTACAGTATTTATCCGAAAACTCATAACATCCCATCTAACCTATTTTAAATACATAATCTCGTGTATCAGCAAATATTTTTATAAAATTCCAATATTTTCCTCTGTCATCCTTATAATCTTGTCACACTTTTGTAATAAAGTTGTAACATCTTCTGAATGAAGCGGGTTACAACGGACTGCTTCTGAGAAAATCCAAAAGCAAATTAAAAGGAGACTTCAAATATGAAACAGAGAAAAATCAAGCTTGCCATGTTGTGTATTACGGCTGCATTACTTACTACCGCAAACGCAGCTCCGGCAGATGCCAGGGAAATAAAGCATAACCAGGATAACGGGACAACAAAACAAACACCGGTAAAATCCAACGGACTTTACACCGGAATATCTGCTGTCACTACTTTGGCGGCAGAAACTTACCAGGCAGAACTTGAGGCGGCAAAAGCCACACCGAAAGAAAAAACACCGGAGCTTGCAGTGGCACAGGTAGATTCTTACATACATGTGCGAAACCAGCCCTCCATAGAAGGTGAAGTTGTGGGAAAACTGCATAACGATTCCGTGGGTGAAATTATTGGAGAGGAATCCCAGGGAGAATGGCTTTTGATTCAATCCGGGAATGTGGAAGGATACATTAAATCAGAATACGCCCTTCGGGGAGAAGAAGGTCTGGAAAAGGCAGAGGAAGTGGGAAAACGCTATGCTAAAATAACAACAGAGACATTGCGCGTTCGCCAGGAAGCCACCACAGAATCAGACATTGTAACACTTCTTCCCTTAGAAGAAGTACTTCCCGTACAGGAAGAAACAGAAGGATGGGCAAAAATTACCACCGAGCAGGGAGAAGGCTATATCTCCACAGATTATGCAGAACTTTATACGGAGCATAAAACAGCGGAATCCAAAGAGGAAGAAGAAGCACGCCTCCGCAGGGAAGAGGAGGAACGTCTTGCCGCAGAGGCAGAACGTATAGCTGGGGAAACGGCAGACAGCAGTTTTAGCTCTGACAATTCCACTTCAGGCAGCCTGGGAACGGACGCATCTGCCTCTGGAAACTCTGCAGCCAGCAGTTCTGTTTCCGATAATTTTGGCACTGGCGGTTCTTCTTCCAGTAATTTGGGCACCGGCGGTTCTTCTTCCGCTAATTCCGGCACCGGCGGCTCTTCTTCCGCTAATTTGGGCACCGGCGGTTCCCCGTCCTCCTCACAGGAGGCAGCTTCCCCGTCCCACGGCTCCTCTAACCAGCCAGCGGCAAACAACAGCCTGGGACAAAACATTGCCAATTACGCCCTTAAATTCGTAGGCAATCCCTACGTTTACGGCGGAACAAGCCTTACCAATGGGGCAGACTGCTCCGGGTTTGTCCAAAGCGTATACCTGCACTTTGGCATCAGCCTTCCCAGAACTTCCGGGGAACAGGGACAGTGTGGAACAAATGCAGGAGGCATCAATAATGCAATGCCCGGAGACATTATAGCCTACTCCGGCCACGTAGGAATTTATATCGGAAACGGACAGATTGTACATGCCAGCTCAGCAAAAACAGGCATAAAAGTGTCCAGTGCCAATTACCGCCCCATAGTATCTGTGCGCCGTATTGTATAAAAACTGCATAACACAGGAAAAAACAGCCATACTAAAGACAGAGAATCAGATGCCCCGTTACAACAACGGGGCATCCCTGTTGCAGTTTATACTCCTGAGCATATACATTTGGCTCACGGGCATAACAACGGCTTATACAAAGGCGGTGGAGCAAATGAATGTTTTCGTACAGGGACAAAAAGAAGAATGGACAGACAGCTTACAGCAAATCTGCAAAAAAAAGCAAATAGACATTATAACAGGAGAATTTCTGAATCAGGAAGCCGACTTTCTTGTCACCGATTCTCCCCTGCACAAAAGAAAAGACATTCCTTTTCTTATTATCTCTGAAAAAAATGACGAGGAATCCATACTGGAATCATTCCGCCAGGGCGCCCAAGACTATATGATTATGCCGGTAAGCCCCAAAATTGCAGCGGCACGCATAGAAAGTATTTTAAAAAGATATGGCTATCTGACAAACGACATCCCCTTTACCCCTAATGAATACCGCATTGTCTCTTTTCTGATGCGCCATCCCTGCCATGTTTTATCCAGGGAACAGCTATTGGACGGAGCTTTTTTCCATGACTATGAAGGAATTGACAGAAATGTGGATAATTATATTAAAGATATCCGAAAAAAAATGAAAGCCGCAGGGGAATCCGGGCAGATTCAGACCGTATACGGAGCCGGATACAGGTATGTACCAGGCAGATAGTACCCTTAAAGGGTATCCATCTCCTTTAACTTCCGTTTCTTTTCGTACATTTTTACATCTGCCCTCTTTGCAATCTGATAGACATCCTCATCCCCTTCCCGGTACTGTTCAAATCCGCAGGCAATCCTGCCGTAAAAAACTTTATCCTCCCCCTGGGCACGAACCTCTATCTTTGTCTCCTGCAGCGTATCAAAAACACGCTTGATTTCCTCCATGCTCATGCCGCTTGTGAGCACACAAAATTCATCACCGCCAATGCGGTACACCTTTGCCGTTTTTGAAAATAAATCCTGGATAAAAACTGCAGACTGAATAATATACCTGTCTCCTAAAGGATGCCCCATATTATCGTTGCACCACTTCAGATTATTTAAATCCATCACAAATACCTGAACCTGCTTAAGCGCCTCTATATCATACTGGGCGATTCTCCTGGAATAAGCTGTACGGTTCCAAATACCCGTCAATGCGTCGGTAAAAGCCAGTTTGTGATACATATCCGCCTCTTTTCCCTTAATGGTCAAAGCGGCAATATCCCTGGTGAACATATAGCAGAGAATCACAATATATGCCAGAAAGCAAACCCTTCCTATAATATTTGCGCTTCCGCTGGTTAAAAAACCCGCCAAATCAACCACAAATCCCAAAATAATCAATATAAGGCTTGCCACATTGATTTTCATTTCTTTTGTCAGCAGCCCCTGCCTTGCTTCCTTTACTGCCATATAGATAACGACAATCATAAAAAAGATACAGGTTACGTGCATACACCACAATGTTTCACGAAAATCCTTAATGTGCAGCACCTGAAGCAGGATGCTCCCCATCAAATCAGCAAGACTCATATAACAACTGATTTTCCAGAGAATATGATTCCTGTCTGCAAACATATCCCTGGTAAACAGTATAAAAGGCATTACCATAAGCATCAGGGATATGTACGCCAGATAAGTGGAAAACAAACTTGACCCAAATACCAATGTAATACTGTCAATCTCATTTCCCGACCAGATACCAAGGATTGTGGCAAATGTGCCAAGATATGTCAGAGTCAGTACGCTTCTTCCCGCATTACCTTTTATTTTTAAAATAAGACAATAAATTAAAATTGCCACTCCCACTAATATGGTGAGTCCGCAGAGAATAAAAGACGGCACATCCATTAACAGCATTTTTTTTACAATCATATATCTGGAACCGTAATATATATCCGGTACACGGCCGCTTGTGGCGTCATATGCAGACTCCAAAACAATTTCAATTTCTTTTCCCACCTGGGAATCATCTATGGGCACAAAATTCCAGCCGCTTCCCGGCGTATTTCCAAAAAGATTATCAGGGACTAAAACTTCATATACTATTTCCCCTCCTATGGTAACGCATATGCTCTGATGCCCCGTATAAAAAGCAATCGTCCTGTCCCTTGCCTGGGAAGGCCCAATCGTCCCATGAAGGCTTAGTTTGTTTTTTCCGTCAAAAGATACGGCATAATCCGCCTGGCTCACAGATTCTTCCGGATTATAGGTATTTTTTACATCTCTATGGAATCCCGCCATAATAAACAGCAAAAGAATTATGGAAACTCCACACATTATAAGATACATCCTGCGGATATTTTTCATCTGAATACTCCTCTTCCATTTTTCTTATACCGTTACAGCATTTTCCTCTTTTTTAACACTACCAAAGCTAATATGCACACTGCACCTGTCAGAGCGCATATTATGAAAAATCCATAGGGTGTATCAGACAACGGCATCCATTTCCCACTGACATTCATTCCGTACAATCCTGATATAATGGTGGGTATAGCCATAACAAGCGTAATACTTGTAAGCATTTTCATTACATTATTCAGCCGGTTATTGATAATGGTAGAAACCAACTCCCTGGCACCATGAATAATGTCCCGGTAGATATTGGTCATCTCAAGAGCCTGCCTGTTCTCCACAATCACATCATCCAGCAAATCTTTATCCTCTGTATACTGTTTGATTCTCTCGTAACGGGTAAGCCGCTCCAAAACAATCTTATTGGCGCTTAGGGATGTGGCAAAATACACCAGGTTTGTCTCCAGTTCATGCAATGTAATTAAATCCTTATCCTCCGTTGTCTCCGAACCAATCCTCTTTTCAATCTCGCTCCTCTTCTTATCAATCACCCGCAGCAGGGACTGGTAAAGGTTGGTAGTGCGAAGGAGAATCTGGTATACAAACCGGATTTTCTTCTTGGTGGAAAATCCCCTCATCCTGTTATTGTAAAAATAATTTAAAATCACAGTATCTTCACTGCATACTGTGATAATGGCGTCTTTCACCAGCAAAATACCAAGAGGTATTGTAGTGTATGCCCTCTGCTCATTACGAATCTCTTCAAAAGGAATATCCACAAGAATCAAGGTATATCCGTCCTCCATCTGCACACGGGAACTCTCCTCTTCGTCCAACGCCGCCCGAAGGTCGGAAATATCAATATCATAATTGCCCGCCACTTCCATGAGCTCATCCATGGTAGGCGAAATCAAATGTACCCATACATCCGGTTCATAAGAAACTAATTGTGAAAGTTCTCCATCGTCCGTCTTATATATTATCTTCATACCCGGCCTCCATCTTTTTTCTGTCTGTCCCGTACCCACAGATATCTTTTTTTATGCCAACTTATGACTTTGCCGCGGCAGTATATTATCACTTGACATTATGAGATATTATATCACATTTTAAACCGGGTTGTACATATTATGAAAATTTTTTAGTTCTCTTTTTCCTTTGCCTATGATATAATACTAAAATACAGTATCTGTGAATGCACAGAACAGATACATTTAAACAAAGGGGAAAAATTTATATGAATATAAATGAATCCGCAGAGAATTATTTAGAAACTATTTTGATTTTAAGCAAAAAACTTCCGGTGGTACGCTCCGTTGACATTGCCACCGAGATGAATTTCAAAAAATCCAGCATCAGCGTAGCCATGAAAAACCTGCGGGAAAAAGGACATATTACCGTCAGCGATGCCGGTTTTATCACTTTGACAGAGTCCGGTAAAAAAATCGCTGAAATGATTTATGAACGTCACACATTTATTTCCAACTGGCTTATCAATATGGGCATTGATGAAAAGACTGCCGTGGAAGATGCCTGCCGTATGGAACATGTCATCAGCCCCGAAAGTTTTGAGGCAATTAAGAAATATGTTACCAAAAACGGATAAAATGATATCTTTTGCATTTTTACCTGAAAAATGCAGCAAAAAGGGATATTCTGCAGAATACCCCTTCTTTTTTACGATATTTTATTCCTTTTATTCTTCTCTCCCTTTTTAATATCAATATTAATGGCAAAAATCACCCCTGCCTGGAGCACCAGCGTCCCTATGACAGCATCGATATTTAATATGTAAGCCCCATAAATCATCAGAATAATTACCAATTCTGAAATCATTCCAACAAAATAAACGCCTCTGGATTCCTGCTTCGCGGCTTTAAAATGTATAAAAGCTAACAGCACACAAAAGGCTGAAAAATAAAGAATCTCCACCATGCCCTCTACATCTCCCTTTTACATATCCTGCAAATAATTTCCTTGCTGCATCTCCCAAAGTTTATAATACTTTCCCTTTTTCTGCAACAGTTCCTCATGTGTTCCCTGCTCAACAATCTGGCCTTTGTCCAAAACAATAATTTCATCACAGTTTCTTATGGTTGCAAGACGGTGGGCAATAATTAACATGGTTTTCCGGTTAAATTTACGGTAAATCATATCAAATATAAGTTTTTCCGTAGCCGCATCCAAATTGCTGGTACTTTCATCCATAATATAAAAGTCACTGTCTTTTAAAAATGCCCTCGCCATGGCAATTCTCTGCTTTTCGCCGCCGCTAAGCCCGTTTCCCGCCTCTTCCAGATACGTGTTGTACTGCAAGGGAAGTCCACATATAAATTCGTGGGCTCCCGCCGCCTTTGCAGCTTCCTCCACTTCCTCCAGGGAAGCGTCCTGTTTACTGATGCGTATATTATCGTAAATGCTTTTGGAAAAAAGCTCCACCTTCTGGGGCATATAGGATATTGCTTTTCTTAAAGATTCATTTTCTAACCGGGAAATATCCATTCCGTCTATTGTAATTTTACCATCCTCCGGCTCATAATATTTCAGCATAAGTTTTGCAATGGTAGACTTGCCGCTTCCGCTGGCTCCCACCAAAGCCACTTTTTTCCCCCGTGGAATCCGAAAACTTAAATGGGACAATACCAGATTTCTGCTGCCATAGCGAAATGTAACATCCGAAAAGACAATATCACCCTGAACCTGTCCCAGCCTTTTACAGGCATGAAAATAATTTCCTTCCTGCTCTTTTTCGTAGTCTAAAATTTCCGATAACCGCTTCATGGAAATATTGGCTTCCTGAATGGATAACTGCAGACCTACCAGGCTGCTTACCGGTGCCGTAAAATATCCCGCCAAAGTGGTAAATGCCATCATATCCCCAAGGGTTATCTCACCCTTTATGACCTGGGTAATTCCACAGTAAATCAACAGCAGATTTCCCACGCCTGTTATCACCTGGGCAAGGGTTTCCTGAAAATTGGACAGCATGCCTTCTTTATAATTAATTTTCAAGGACTCAACATACTCCCGCTTTATGCTGCTTAGTTCCAAATCTTCACTGGCATTGCCCTTAATGGTTTCCACTGCCTGTAATCCCTCTATAATCCGGGAATTTAATACGGAGGATTGATGCATCTGTTCTTCGTTTATGTTCCGGTATGGCTTGCGGAACATAAAAACAAGAAAAACACTGGCTGCAATGGTAAGGAAAATCACCCCGAACAAGTTTCCGTTCATGCGGAACAAAATACTTCCTGTTACGAGAGCCATCACCACATCCATTACCAGGGTGAGTGCAATATTTGTAAAAATTTCTTTTACCGTAAATGCATCGGAAAAACGGGTAATAATATCCCCTGTTTTTCTTGTAGCAAAAAATTTCATGGGAAGTTTATAAATATGTTCAAAGTATCCCAGCATTAAGGGAAGGTCGATTTTTACAGATAAACGCAACATCATCCACTGCCGCACAAACCCCAAAACGGCTTGTGCCAAAGCTACCCCTCCAAAGGCAAATATGAGAATATTCAACATATTTTCCTGCCTGAAGGGCAATATTTCATCATAAATGACATGATAAAACAGGGAAGAACAAATTCCGAGAACTGTCAGCAGAAATGTTGCCAAAATACCCTGGAAAAACAGTTTTTTCTGAGGCATTAAAAGCTTTACATACTGCTTTAATAAACTCTCACTTTTTATTTTCCCTGTCTGAAATGTCTCGTTAGGTATCAGCAACAGCATTGCACCGGTAAAGCACTGGCAGAATTCTTCTGCCGCCACCCGATGCAGACTTTTAGCCGGGTCTCCCACCAACACATATTTTTCGGTAATTTTATAGACTACTACAAAATGCAGCATTCCTTCCGAAGTAACAATGTTAGCAATGGCGGGAAGGGTGAATTTGCTGAAAAAGCCTTTTCTGTCCACCCTAACCGCCTGGGAGGTAAAGCCTAACATGCCTGCGCATTTATTCAAACCCAGGAGACTTGTACCTTTTAAGTCAGTCCCCATAAGGTCACGCAGCTTTGTAATTGTGGTTTCCTTCTGATAATAAAGGCAAACCATAGCAAGACAGGCGGCAGCACAATCTGTCGCGTCATGCTGTTGGATATAAGCGTAATGTGTCATTGGTTTTGGATTCTATTTCTTATCTCTCTTCAAAATACTAGCCCAAAAATCAGCAATATGGTCTAACAAATCCTTATTTCCGCCTTCTACCTGTTCCATTTCTTTCTCTGACAATTCTACAAACTGTTCCGGCAATACTAATTTACTATTTTTCATCAATTGTTCCTCCTTCGTTTTATATTCTAAACATACCACTTACGATGATATTTTCAATACAGATGTGACATTTAACCGGTTTTTCGTGCTATTTTGCAAATATCCTGCTCATTTCTCGTATTTCCATTTCTAAAAAATATGCATCCTGTTTGTTTATTCTCGACATGATATTTCCTTTTTCCTCAAATTATCCTATAATCAAAGCTAGGAGGAATTATTTATGGACTGGATACAGATTTACTTTGAGTTTATAGGCCGATTATTTATCTTTTTTACTTTGGAATTATTTGCAGACTTCACATTAAACAATTATGATATTGCTAAAAAAGTGCCGTTACGAATTATCTATGTAATTCTTTGCGCCATATATGCCATACCGTTTCCATTGCCCAGTATATCATTTATTGTTACCATTAATGAATTCCTATATTTATACATTATTGGACAACGAAAATTGAAACATTGCTTTGTCACTTTTCTAAAATATGAAATGTATGTTGTTACATTTTTTAGCATGCTATATAACCTGCACTGCATTTTAATAAACGATTTTTATTATTTAGAAAGTAATACCACCTATCACACTTTAAAAATAGTCATTTGCAAATGCTTAACCTATATTACGCTTTGTTCATACATTTACGCCCAGCGCCTCTTTCGATTGCATGAAAAACGTCATTACGGCATCCTGTTTTCTGGTATTACAATTATGTCCTGCATGATTCTAAGCTATTTCTCCCTGCAGCTAATCTCTGGTCAGCTTAATGACAATGCCACGCTCCCACTGGTTTTCTCTTTTGTATTTATTGCCATCGCCGTCTGCCTAAGCTCCTACCAGCAGATACTTACATCCCTGGAAACAAACATGAACCAGAAACTTCTTTTGACCCGGTACGAAACGGAACAGCAATACTATAAAGATGTAGAGAAGTCATTAAGCGCAATATCTTCCATGCGCCATGATTTTAAAAACTATCTGATTATAGTGGACAGCTATGCCAAAAAAAAGGATTATGAAAACCTTAGGGCATACTTATCCAAAATCAACTCAAAACTGGAAGACACAACCTTAATCCAAACCCCAAACCCTTTAATTTCCGCTATACTAAATGCAAAATCCAATATATGCCAGGAAAAAAACGTCAAACTTTATGTAACATGCTCCTTTGACGTTGTCTCTATTGATGATTTTTATCTGATTGCTATTTTGGGAAATATGTTAGACAATGCCATTACCGCTGCTGCCAAGATGCAAGATGGATATGTGGATATTTCCATCCGGCAGATTAAATCATTTCTGGAAATTATATGCAAAAATAACCACTGTGAAACCATTCGCAAACACAACAGCCAGTTTTTAAGCACAAAAGAAAACGCCAATGCTTTCCATGGAATCGGCATTAAAAATATCCGCAATTCTGTTAATGCATTAAATGGAACTATGGACATCTCCTACAATTCATGTGAATTTACTATGACGCTACTTCTGCCGAATTACTTTTAAAGGATAATCTTACAAAAAAGGAAAACACATTATTCTTATCTGCAAAAATAATGTGTTTTCCTTTTTCATATAAATCTCATGTTTTTGATGGCTATTCAAGACGCCAAAAAAACCATTCACGACTTATCTCCCTCTAATTCAAGTATCTGTTTAAGAGTAAGTCCAGAATAAAACGCAATCTCCTCGGAAGAAAATTTTCCTGTTTCAATCATTCTTAACGCAGACTGCTGATTTCCCTTCTCTATTCCCTTCTCTACACCCTGCTCAAATTTTTCCTGATAATTCATTTGTAAAGTCATATAATCCAACCTCCACTTCTCATTCTTTCTGACAGACTGCACCGCCTTATCTAATTCTCTGGTAAAATCATCCATCGGCTGCTTACCGTCAATGTAATCCAGCAGCTTCTTCATTTCCGGTGTGACATCATTCATTGTTCCTTTGGTATTTAAAACAATCTTCGTCGTGTCATCACCCAAACCTAATTCCAGATTTTGAATACAGCGGTTTTCAAAAGTATAAATGTGCCGGCCTTCGCCAAACAAATCAAAGGTACATACAAATATAACAAAACTTCGTTTCAAATCTTTGTAGCTATTTCCTTTTTCCAAAATATTCAAGTCAATCATCCCTTGGTAATATCTTGTCCTTTTAGGAATGTTGCTATTCTCTGTAACCTGCATTTCAATATTATATACCGTTTCTTTTTCATCCTCCACATAAATATCCAGGCGTACACTTTTTGCATCCGCAGAAATATCTATTGTTTCCTGCGACTTAGGATACTTAATGGAGGATATGTTTATACCAAGTACCCGTTCCAAAAAAGGCTTACAAAATTTTGGATTTCTCATAATAACACTGAACATGAAATCATCTTTTATCTGCAGTTCTTCAAAAGCTTTTTCCATAACAATATTTCCTCTTTTCCTTACTTCTATTATATTATGTGCCTGCAACGTTGACAAGCACCGTTTTTGAACAATCTTTTATTTCCGCGAGCAACGAGCCAAGTGACTGCTTGCAGGCATTTGGTAGCTGCCACGAGGGACGTTGGCTCTGAACCGACCGAAGTGGAACGGAGAAGCGGAGCGTAGACCAAATACCCCGCTGCTCTGCAGCGTTGCAAGTTTGATACCTCATTGCTTGCAGAGGGGTTTTTGATTTCTTTTGTATCTCATTAAAATTTTATGCCATCCAAAAGTTTTTTCTACATATTATTTCTTTTTTCTGCAAATTATCCTATAATTATATACGCAAGGGAGGATTTAAATAATGAATGGAACACGAATTTATCTTGAATTTGTTGGACGATTATTTGTCTTTTTTACTATGGAATTATTTGCAAGTTATCAGCTAAACAATTATAGTGCATCCAAAAAAATACCTCTGCGGATTTGCTATATAATTCTCTGTGCCATATATTCCATACAAACTTCATTTTCTGATATTACCCTTCTTACTGTTTTTATCGAATTTCTATATTTCTATATCATTGGGCAGCGGCAGTTTAAATCTTGTTTTTTTACATTTCTCAAATATGAAGCATATATTATAATGTTTTTCAGTATCCTGTATAACTTACACTGTATTTTAATAAATGATTTTTATTATTTAGAAAGTAATACCACCTATCACACTTTAAAAATAGTCATTTGCAAATGCTTAACCTATATTACGCTTTGTTCATACATTTATGCTCAGCGTCTCTTTCGATTGCATGAAAAGCGTCATTACGGCATCCTTTTTTCTGGTATTACAGTTATTTCCTGCCTGGTACTAAGTTATTTCTCCCTGCAGCTAATTTCCGGACAGCTTGGTGCCAATACCAATATCATGCTCCCTTTTGTATTCTCTTTTGTCTTTATTGCCATCGCCGTCTGCCTAAGCTCCTACCAGCAGATACTTACATCCCTGGAAACAAACATGAACCAGAAACTTCTTTTGACCCGGTACGAAACAGAACAGCAATACTATAAAGATGTGGAGAAGTCATTAAGCGCAATATCTTCCATGCGCCATGATTTTAAAAACTATCTGATTATAGTGGGCAGCTATGCCAAAAAAGGGGATTATGAAAGCCTTAGGGCATACTTATCCAAAATCAATTCAAAACTGGAAGACACAACCTTAATCCAAACCCCAAACCCTTTAATTTCCGCTATACTAAATGCAAAATCCAATATATGCCAGGAAAAAAACGTCAAACTTTATGTAACATGCTCCTTTGACGTTGTCTCTATTGATGATTTTTATCTGATTGCTATTTTGGGAAATATGTTAGACAATGCCATTACCGCTGCCGCCAAGATGCAAGATGGATATGTGGATATTTCCATCCGGCAGATTGAATCATTTCTGGAAATTATATGCAAAAATAACCACTGTGAAACCATCCGCAAACACAACAGCCAATTTTTAAGCACAAAAGAAAACGCCAATGCCTTCCATGGAATCGGCATTAAAAATATCCGCAATTCTGTTAATGCATTAAATGGAACTATGGATATCTCCTACAATTCATGTGAATTTACTATGACGCTACTTCTGCCGAATTACTTCTAAAAGAAAATTTTTATAAAAAGATGGTTTGTGATGCTGTCCTGCCAATGTGGTATGTTCCGCCAACAGGTATTCTCTGTTTCAAAAAGAATAGCAGATAACTTGGCAAATATGTATACTCTGGAGTATAAAGCGAATAGCCCCCGGTCTGCACCGGAAGCTGTTAAACAATGTTTCAGTGCCGCACATTGTGAAGCGTACTTGTATAAGCAATGTTTCAGTGCCGTACATTACGAAACGTGCTTGAATAAACAGTGTTAACGGCGCACACTGTAAAGCGCATCGAGCACCTGCTCATTTTTATTATACTCAAATACACTGAAATAGCAACTGCTATTTCATACAAATTTCTAATTACTTCAAATTATATATGCTTTCAAGATGTGAAAAACTCCATTTACGCCTTAAATAACCCCAAAGATAATTGAAAAGTGAAGATGAATTTTTATACCGATTGTATATCTTTCTCCAATTCCAGTATCTGTTCAAGCGTTAATCCAGAATAAAATGCAATCTCCTGGGAAGATAATTTTCCTGCTTCAATCATTCTTAACGCAGACTGCTGATTTCCCTGCTTTATTCCCTGCGCTATTCCTTGCTCTATTCCTTGCTCTACGCCCTGCTCAAATTTTTCCTGATAATTCATCTGTAAGGTCATATAATCCTTCTCCACTTTGTTCCAATTGGTGGCAAACAGCCTTTTTCTTTTCCGGTGTGACATCACCCAATATCCCATTGGATTTAAAATAATCTTCGTTGTGTCATCACTCAAACCAATTTCCAGATTTTAGAATCCTATACTGTCTGTCTTCCAAACATTTCCATATATTCCCTGGCTTCTTCTAATGTTATGTTCAGTTTTGCCTGCATCCGGTCTAAAATATCATTTTC
>CANRJF010000099.1 GCA_947630855.1 uncultured Lachnospiraceae bacterium | reverse complement strand
ACCCAGATTGGCATGGTAAATGGGGAGTATATTATAAATCCTTCCCAGACCCAGTGGGATATCGGCGATTTAAAACTTACCGTTGCCTCCACATCCCAGAAAGTCATTATGATTGAAGCCGGAGCAAATGAGATTCCCGAAGATAAAATGATAGAAGCCATCTATATGGCTCATGATGTGAACCAGACCATTATTGAATTTATTAATAAAATCGTGGCGGAGACAGGAAAGCCCAAGCATGAATACGAAAGCTGTGCCATCCCTGAGGAGATGTTTGAGGAGATAAAGAAACTTGTACCTCCCCAGGAAATGGAAGAGGCGGTTTTCACAGATGTAAAGCAGGTAAGGGAAGAAAATATCAAAGGCATTACGGAAAAACTTTCCGAGGCATTTGCCGAAAATGAAGAATGGCTGGCAGTGTTAGGGGAAGCCGTTTACCAGTATCAGAAGAAGACCGTGCGGAAAATGATTTTAAAAGACCACAAGCGTCCTGACGGACGGGACATTAACCAGATTCGCCCCCTTGCCGCCGAGATTGATTTAATTCCAAGAGTCCACGGTTCTGCAATGTTTACGAGAGGGCAGACCCAGATTTGTGATGTGGTTACCTTAGCGCCCCTTTCTGAAATTCAGAAGGTGGACGGCATTGATGAGAATATTACCAATAAGCGTTATATGCATCATTACAATTTCCCGTCCTATTCCGTAGGGGAGACAAAACCCTCCAGAGGGCCGGGGCGCCGTGAAATCGGCCATGGAGCTTTGGCGGAGAGGGCTTTAATACCTGTGCTTCCTACGGTAGAAGAGTTCCCCTATGCCATCCGTGCAGTGTCCGAGACTTTTGAGTCCAACGGCTCTACTTCCATGGCATCCACCTGTGCTTCCTGTATGGCATTAATGGCAGCCGGTGTTCCCATTAAAAAAATGGTGGCAGGCATTTCCTGCGGCCTTGTGACAGGGGATACGGATGATGATTATCTTGTCCTTACCGATATCCAGGGATTAGAGGATTTCTTTGGGGATATGGATTTTAAAGTAACAGGAACAAAAGAGGGAATTACCGCAATCCAGATGGATATTAAGATTCATGGACTTACAAGGCCCATTGTGGAAGAGGCCATCAGAAGAACCAGGGAAGCCCGTTTCTTTATTATGGATGAGTGTATGTCCAAAGCAATTGACAAACCCAGGGAAGAGGTAAGCCCCTTTGCACCTAAGATTGTCCAGATTCAGATTGACCCCATGAAGATTGGCGACGTGGTAGGCCAGAGAGGAAAGACCATCAACGAGATTATTGACCGTACCGGTGTAAAAATTGATATTACCGACGACGGCGCCGTTTCCATATGCGGTACGGATACCAAGGCTATGGAAGAGGCAGTGGACATGATTAAGATTATCACTACGGATTTCGAGGCAGGCCAGATATTTACCGGAAAGGTAGTCAGTATCAAAGAATTTGGGGCTTTCCTGGAATTTGCTCCGGGAAAAGAGGGAATGGTACACATTTCCAAGATTTCAAAAGAGCGGATTAACCGGGTAGAAGATGTGCTCACATTAGGGGACATGGTTACGGTTGTCTGCCTGGGCAAAGACAAAATGGGAAGAATCAGTTTTTCCATGAAAGATGTAAAGACCTGGAAGAAAAGATAAGATGATATTGTAAAAGGCAGGTTACAGTATGATGCTGTAATCTGTTTTTTATGTACACGGGCGTCCAAAGGAAATTGCACACGAAATTTCTTAGAAAAGCACTCATACATAATTTCTGCATAAAATGATAAAAAAAGGTTTAATATGGATCAGGTCCGAAGAAAATTAAGGGTGGATTATGCCATGAAAAAGGGATACCGGGGCAGGGGTGTGACCATAGCAGTTATGGATACAGGCATCGTGCCCCACCCGGATTTTGACAGCCGCATTGTAATGTTTGAAGATTACACAAAAGGCATAAAAAAAATGTATGATGACAACGGCCACGGCACCCATGTTGCGGGAATCATTGCCGGCAGCGGCAAAATGAGCCATGGCGTCTATCAGGGTATTGCCCCGGAAAGCAGGCTCTTTGTGCAGAAAGTGTTGGACCGGAAAGGCAACGGTAATACAGGCCAGATGCTTTCCGCCATTGATGAAGTAATTGCCAGGAGAAAACAATACAATATCCGTATTTTAAATATATCCGTAGGAATGCTGCCCACAGCAGATGACATGGAAAAATACAGGCTTATGGATGCCGTGGAAAAAGCCTGGACTGCAGGAATTGTTGTGGTGGCGGCTGCGGGCAATAACGGGCCGGGAAAAAATTCCGTAACCATCCCGGGCCAGTGTAAAAGCATTATAACAGTGGGCAGCATTGATGACCATAAAGGCCTTTCCAAAGGGCAGAAGCCTGGGTACAGCGGCAGAGGGCCTACGGACTGCTGTGTGGTAAAACCGGAGATTTTAGCCCCCGGAACAGCCATAAAAAGCTGTTCCTACCGGGGAAACGGATATGAGGCAAAAAGCGGAACTTCCATGTCCGCGCCCATTATTTCCGGCTGCATTGCCCTTTTGCTGGAAAAGTACCCGGAAATGACGCCGGCGCAGGTAAAATTAAAATTGTATGAGCGGGCTGTTGCAATACACGAAATGGAAAGACAGCAGTGCTGGGGCGTCCTGTATTTAAACCGTCTGTTATAGTCAGCCGAAATAAGATGAAAACACCCGCATGAGATAATGGGAAAAATCGGCTTTCTCAATATCCTGCTGTGCAATTAGTTCTACGGAACCGATTTTTTCATTTCCCAGCATGTAAACGATTTCTCCCACCTTATCATTTTTTTTCACAGGGGCTTCCACATATTCAGGAAGCAGTAATTCCTTTGTGATGGCGGAGAAATCTTCTCCTTTTACGGAGATGTACTGGAACTGGTTTTTATAGGACAGGGACAGGGAATCCTCCTTCCCACGTTTTATAGGGATTGTGGTATTGCCTTCTTTCGGATCATCCGTATAAATGCGGCATTTGGAAAAACCGTAGTTTAACAGGGCGGCGGCGTCGCTGAAACGGTCTTTGGGATTTTCTGCCCCCATAATTACTGCAATCAGTTCTAATCCGTCCTTTTCCGCCGTGGCGGAAAGGCAGAACTTGGCAAGGCCGGTGGAGCCGGTCTTTAAACCTGTGGCATACTCATACTGGCGGATTAATTTGTTGGTGTTGGCAAGGCCGAACTCCTGGGAACCCCTGGCAGTGTTGTGGGTAATGGTATCCATCCAGATTGTGCAGTAATCATGGATTTGGGGGTGTTTAAGAGTTAATTCCCTGGACATCAGGGCAATATCATAGGCGCTTGTATAGTGTCCCTCCACATCTAATCCGCAGCAGTTGATAAAATTTGTCTCGTTCATGCCCAGGGATTTTGCCTTTTCGTTCATCTGTGCAACAAAAGCTTCCTCGCTGCCGCCTACAAATTCTGCCATGGCAACAGAAGCGTCGTTGGCGCTGGCAATGCTGATGCATTTAATCATAGTTTCAACATCCTGGGTTTCCCCTGCCTCCAGATACACCTGGGAACCGCCCATGCCTGCGGCATGTTCCGATACGGTAACTGTGTCGGTGAGGCTGATTTTTCCCTGCTCTATGGCATCAAAGATTAGATTTAATGTCATAATCTTGGTAATGCTGGCAGGGCAGCGCATTTCGTGGGGATTTTTTTCATAAATAATGGTTCCCGTGTCCGCCTCCATTAAAATTGCGCTGGGAGCCGTGACAGAGACGGGAGCGGCATCGTCTTCTAAAGCCGGCTGCGGCAGCAGCGGCAGGAAGGATGACAATGTAATCTGGAAGCATAATAGTAAGGATAAGAGGATATGCATATTGTAACCTCCGCATGTTTTCTATTATAGTGTAAGAATTAATAAGAAAATTTATGACCGAAACTTGAAATTAGGACAGAAATCTACTAAAATAGGACGTGGACTTATTTTATACCCGAGAGCCGAATGATTTGCCAACAGGTATTATAACAGTAGAAAAAGAGAAGGAAAATATGGATTTAAGCGTAAAACTGGAAGTTTTTGAAGGCCCGTTGGACCTTTTGCTTCATTTATTGGAAAAAAATAAAGTGAGTATTTACGATATCCCCATTGTGGAGATTACTCATCAGTACCTGGAATATATTCAGGAGATGAAACGCCAGGATTTAAATATAATGAGTGAATTTTTAGTGATGGCAGCCACGTTAATTGCCATTAAGTCTAAAATGCTGCTTCCCAGGGATGAGTCATCGGAGGAAGAGGAGGAAGACCCCAGGGAGGAATTGGTACAGCAGTTACTGGAATATAAAATGTATAAATGCATGTCCTACGAACTTCGTGACCGGCAGGTGGATGCAGAACGGGTTTTGTACAAGGCGCCTACCATTCCCCCGGAAGTGGAGGCATTTGAAGAACCTGTGAATTTAGAGGAGCTTGTGGCTGACTTGACATTGTCCAAACTAAATGATATATTTCAGTCTGTAATCCGCAGGCAGGAGAATAAAATAGACAAAGTCAGGTCTAAATTTGGCAGAATTGAGAAGGAAGAAGTTTCCTTATCCGATAAAATGGAATATCTGGAAAGTTATGCAAAACTGCACAGCCATTTCAGCTTCCGTGGGCTTCTTAATGCACAGACCAGCAAAATGGAGGTTATTGTAAGTTTTCTTGCAATTTTAGAATTGATGAAAATGGGTAAAATCTCGATTACCCAGGAGAATCTTTTTGACGATATACAAATCCAGTCTAAAATTGCTGCATAGGAGATTTTTTATGGAGGAAAAACAGTATAAGATGGCCATAGAGGCAATTTTGTTTACCATGGGCAATTCCGTGGAGCTAGATAAAATTGCGGCGGCAATCCAGTTAGACAGGGAGAAAACAAAAGAATATATTGAAAGCCTGCAGGAAGAATACCGGTGCCAGGAGCGGGGGGTTCAGATTCTTGAGTTAGAAGGCTCTTACCAGATGTGTACCAATCAGAATATGTACGAATATCTTATACGGATTGCAAAGCAGCCGAAAAAACAGGTTTTAACAGAAGTGTTGTTGGAAACTTTGTCCATTATTGCCTATAAACAGCCGGTGACAAAGGCGGAAATCGAGAAAATCCGTGGGGTATCCTGTGACCATGCGGTCAGCAAGCTGGTGGAATATAATCTTGTCAGCGAACTTGGAAGGTTAGATGCTCCCGGCCGTCCCATGATGTTTGGCACAACAGAGGAATTTCTTCGGTGCTTTGGCATCCGTTCCTTAGAGGAACTGCCGGAGATGAATCCGCTGCAGTTGGAAGAGTTTAAACAGGAAGCCGAGCAGGAGGCAGAGGAAAAAATATTAACTACATAAATATGCACCAGACAGGGGGTAGAAGTGATGAAAAAAGAACAGATAACAATATGGGAAAACGGGGAATACCATTACGGGGCAGCCTATGGCTTTGTGCCCAATATTATGACATATCTCCATGAAGAAAAAGAGCGGCCGGGCATTCTTGTAGTACCCGGGGGCGGCTATTGTTTTGTGTCTCCCTCGGAGGCGGAGATTGTGGCGCTTAAATTCTTTCAAATGGGATACCAGGCTTTTGTGCTTACCTATACGGTAAACCCATTATCCAATGAACCCTTAAAAACCCAGCCGTTACAGGATATTTCCAGGGCTGTGCGCCTTATCAGGGAAAGAAAAGAAGAATTTTTACTGAAAGATGGCAGGCTGGCAGTGTGCGGTTTTTCCGCAGGAGCCCATCTTTGCGCCAGCCTTCTTGTCCATTATAAAGACGTGGAGGAGAAAAATGAAAAGTACCGGAATATTTCAAATCTTCCCCAGGG
The DNA here is from genome assembly GCA_947630855.1 of uncultured Lachnospiraceae bacterium. GTDB lineage: Bacteria > Bacillota > Clostridia > Lachnospirales > Lachnospiraceae > Roseburia_B. The sequence goes on along the minus strand of CANRJF010000099.1, from coordinate 8,118 downwards.
GGCAGTGCTATGCTACCCGGTAATTACCTCCGGCGAATTTGCCCACAGAGGCTCTTTTGATGCGCTGCTGGGGAAGGATGCATCGGAAGAAGAACTGCATTATATGTCTTTGGAGACCCAGGTACATAAAGATACGCCTCCATGTTTTCTGTGGCAGACAAGGACGGATGATGCCGTGCCTGTGGAAAACAGCTACTTTTTTGTACAGGCATTAAAAAAGCAGGGCGTGCCTTTTGAACAACATGTATTTCCCCGGGGGGACCATGGGATTTCTTTGTCCAATGAAGACTGGGCAAATGCAAATCATTGGGAAAATTATACTTTAGACCAGGTATACCGGGTGGTGGAACATGCCATGCAGGAAAAAATCTCCCTGAATGAAGCCCAGCAGGAAATTGTGGACAAGTACTCCAAAAGCAGGGAAGAACAGAGGGCAGAAGCTGCCAGCCATCATAATCCGGTGAAAGAAGCAGCCATATGGATTGATTTGGCAGAGGCATGGTTATCCTCATTATTGTAACAGTTCAGATACCCCGTTAAGTTAAATAGAAAAATGTGCTGAATTTTTTGGATCTTCCTAAAAATGGAAATGTGGATAACTTCATAAAATTTGACACATTTTTTCTCAATGTGGATAACTTTTAAGGTAATAAAAAATAATTACCAATTTTTATGTCTTTTTTATTTTTCCCTGCATTTTGGAAGGTTTTATATCCACAGTCTCATGAAAAATCCCTGCTGTATGTCAACAGTCAAAATGACGGAACCGCCTTTCCCAACAATTAGCCTTTTCTTATTCTTTCTGATACAATATATTGTATCAGAAAGAAAGGAGGTTCTTCTGTTATGGGTACAGATTATGGGAAAGATATGTACAGGCAGCTGATGGATGTCATGGGAAAACTGGAGGCCATCGAGGACCAGCATCAAAAAGACCGGACAGAAATCAGACAGCTTACAGCTGAAACTAAGAGCCTCCGCAAAGAAAATGAAAAACTCAGGGCAGAAACCGCCCTTTTAAAAACGGAAGTCTCCAAACTGCGTGAAAAAAACATCTCCCTGGAGACAGAAAACCAGCTTCTTTGCGTGGACAATGAGCGTATGAAGAGGATCCTGAATAATGACAGCTCCAACTCATCCTGCCCTCCTTCCAGCGACCAGCATGGAAAAGCGCCAAACACTTATAACGGACGCAAAGCAACCAAAAAAAAAACAGGCGCGCAGCCAGGCCACAAAGGCAGGTGCCTGTCGAAAATGGATGTTGAGGATAAAATACGGAAGGGTATTTTTGGACACAGGACCGAGGAAATTGGAACTCCCGGTAAAAACAAAAAATATATAAAAAGATACCGTCTCGATCTTGAAGTGAAAACAACTGCCACCGAAATACGGATTTATGAAGATGAAAACGGAAAATTTAACATTCCAGACCAGTACCGGGCAGATGTAACATATGGAAGCACCATAAAAGCGGTCACTGCATTTTTATACAGCGAAGGAGTAGTTTCAAATGACAGAATCTGTACTTTTATTAATTCCCTGTCGGGGGACAGCCTATGCATTTCCACAGGAAGCATTTACGGTTTCTGCAGGGAGTTTGCCGGCTCCTGTGCCGCCCTGCGCCCTGCAATCGAGGAAGCCGTATTAAATTCCGGGGAAGTATGCACGGATGCAACTACGGTCACAATTAACGGACGGCAGAGCTATATCAGGAATTTCAGCACAAAAGACCATGTTCTGTATGTCGGAAGCGGAAAGAAAGATTTAAAGACACTCAGAAATTTTAAACTCCTGAAATGTTTCACAGGCATCCTCGTCCATGACCATGAGACCGCCATGTATCATTTTGGCACAGGACATGGTGAATGCAATGTCCATTTGGAGCGTTATCTTTTAAAGAATACGGAGGAAACTGGACACAAATGGAGCCGCGACATGGGAAGTTTTCTGAATGGAATGAACCATGCCCGCAAGGAACTGGCCGCCAGAGGGATTTGTTCTTTTACAGAGGATAAGCTGATACAGTATGAGGCCAGGTATGATGAGATCATAGCCGACGGCAGAGAACAGAATAAAAAAACAAGGGGAAGGATTGCCAAAAAAGAAGAACGGGCATTGCTTAACAGGCTGGAGAAATATAAAAAGAACCATCTGCTGTTCCTCCACAATTTTAAAGTCCCTTATAGCAATAACATGTCCGAAAAAGACCTGCGGATATGTAAAAACCGCGAAAAGATGGCAGGCGGCTTCCGCACAGAAGAAGGGCGACAGATGTACTGCGATATAATGAGTGCTATTGAAACTGTAAAGCGGAAAAACCTCAATATATTCCAGAGCATTATATCTATATTAAAAGGTACACCAGTCATTGGATGACTGGTGTATTAGTAGTGCATTTCATAGCAAGGTATCTGAACTGTTACTCATTATTTGAAAAAAATTAAAAAAATTTAAAAAAAGGGATTCCATTTTTCCAAAAATCTGTTATAATAGCTGTCAGCGGGGTATGGCTCAGTTTGGTCAGAGCGCACGGCTGGGGGCCGTGAGGTCGCAGGTTCGAATCCTGTTACCCCGATTTTTTTATGGACAGCATAAGGCTTGTGAATAGAAACAAGCAGCAGCGGCATACAATTTCCTAACAGATAAAGGATGTGTGCCATGAAACGTAGATGTAAGATAATTTTTTCCCTTGTATTTTCCCTGATGTTGATTATCAATGCCGTGACGGCAGTTTTTGCCGGGGAGGCAAAAGACAGTTTAGACCCAAACAAGCTATATGCCCGGTCGGCAGTTTTAATGGATGCCGATTCCGGGCGTATTTTATATGAAAAAGACGGGCATACAAAAATGCCTATGGCAAGCACCACGAAAATTATGACCTGCATTGTGGCATTAGAGAGCGGAAAGACCGAAGAGATAACAGAAATTTCTTCCTACGCATCTTCTATGCCAAAAGTCCGTTTAGGCGTCCGTGCCGGGGAACATTATCGAATCAAAGACCTGTTATATTCCCTTATGTTAGAGTCCCACAATGATGCGGCGGTGGCAATCGCCGAGCATGTGGGGGGCAGCGTGGAAGGGTTTGCAGACATGATGAACAAAAAGGCAGCAGAACTTGGGTGTAAGGATACTTATTTTATTACTCCAAACGGTTTAGATGCCAGCAAAGAGGTTGTCATGGAGGATGGCAGTACCGTCATGGCAGAACATTCCACCACAGCCGCCGACCTTGCCGCCATTATGAGCTATTGCATTATAAGGTCCCCCCAGAAAGATACTTTTCTGGAAATTACAAGGACGCCTTCCTATCAGTTTTCTAATCTGAATGTAAATGAAAACGGGGAAGCCGCCCAGGGAAGCCGGAAATTTTCCTGCAATAACCACAATGCCTTTTTATCCATGATGGAGGGGGCGCTAAGCGGGAAAACCGGGTTTACGGGAAAGGCAGGATACTGTTATGTAGGCGCCTTAAAACAGGATGAGCGCACGTTTGTGGTGGCGCTTCTTGCCTGCGGCTGGCCCAACAATAAAACGTACAAGTGGTCAGATACCAGGAAACTTATGGAATACGGTTTGGCAAACTTTGAAAAAAGGGATTTTGGACAGATTCCCATAGAAAATGCATGGCTAAATCCCATACCAGTAGAAAATGCGGCTGCTTCCCGCCTGTTTGAGACAGAGGTAACAGAACTTGCAATACAGGATAAAAGTCCTGCCCCCGTGTTTTTGATGAGACAGGATGAGAATGTGGAGGTTTCCTGCCAGGTAGAGCCTTATCTTTTGGCACCCGTGGAAAAAGGGGAGATTGTGGGGAAGATTACATACCGGTCAGGTGATACTGTATACTGGGAGAGGGATATTGTTACGGCTTCTGCCTGGGAAAAAATTGACTTTCCCTGGTATTTTCATCAGGTGTTAATGTCTTTTTTCCGATAAAATGATCTTTATTGCTACTTTGTGATTAAATTAACAAAATGCTATTGAAAAATACCTGGAAAAAGTATAAAATTACTCTAGCGAATTTTTTTTAAAATTTACGAAAAATAGATGGAGGAAAAAAAATGGGTAGTACTAACAACAGCTTAGCTATGCAGCGCATTGCTAAGTTACTGGACGAGAACAGTTTCATGGAAATTGGTTCTCTTGTGACAGCAAGAAGCACAGATTTTAACTTGTCTAACACAGATACACCTTCAGACGGTGTTATCATCGGACATGGTTTAATCGACGGTAGCCTGGTGTTTGTATACAGCCAGGACGCATCCGTATTAAACGGAACCATCGGTGAGATGCATGCGAAGAAGATTGCTTCTGTTTACGACATGGCAATGAAAATGGGCGCGCCGGTGATTGGCATGTTGGACTGTGCAGGGATTCGTCTTCAGGAGTCCGTGGATGCGTTAAACGGCTTAGGAGAGATTTTTGCCAAAGAAGCGTCAGCTTCCGGGGTGATTCCTCAGATTTCCGCCGTGTTTGGCACATGCGGAGGCGGCCTTACGACTGTACCTGCAATGTGCGATTTCAGTTTTGTCGAGTCATCCGCAGGAAAGATGTTTGTAAATTCCCCCAATGCGATTAAAGGCAACAGGGCGGACAAATGCGACACTTCGGCAGCATCTTTCCAGGCAGAGGAGACAGGCTGTGTTGACGGAATCGGCTCAGAGGATGAGATTCTTTTATCCATCCGCCAGCTTGTTTCATTCCTTCCGTCCAATAACGGCACGGGCGGGCTTAGTGAGGACTGTACGGACGATTTGAACCGTGTATGCAATAATATGGCTGCCATGAAGGGCGAGCCCCGTTTCCTGTTAAGCGAAATTGCAGACGACCATATTTTCTATGAGACGAAAAAAGATTTTGCGAAAGATATGGTGACAGGATTTATCCGCATAAACGGCACTACCATTGGGGCAGTTGCAAACTGTACGGAAATTTATGACGAAGAGGCAAATAAAACAGAAGAATTTGACAATGTGCTCTCTGCAAGAGGATGCAGAAAAGCGGCTGAGTTTGTCACATTCTGCGATGCCTTTGATATTCCCGTATTGTCTCTTACCAATGTGAAGGGCTACAAGGCATGCATGTGTTCGGAGAAGAACCTGGCAAAGGCTATGGCGGCTCTTACCTATGCATTTTCCAATGCAGATGTGCCGAAAGTAAATGTGATTGTAGGAGAGGCTTACGGCAGCGCTTATGTGACTATGAATTCCAAATCTATTGGGGCTGACCTTGTCTATGCCTGGTCAGATGCCAGAATAGGCATGATGGACGCCAACCTTGCAGCAAAGATTATGTACGCAGATGAAGGCGCGGATGTTATCAGCCAGAAGGCAAAAGAGTATGGCGAACTGCAGTCCAATGTGATTTCCGCAGCCAGAAGGGGATATGTAGATTTGATTATTGAGCCGGAGGCAACCAGGAAATATCTTGCGGCAGCATTTGAAATGCTTTATACAAAAAGCGTTTTAGAAGTTTCCAAAAAGCATGGCACAAAATAATAGAAAGGTGAAGTTTCATGAAGAAAAAAATATTTCTTATTGCCGTCCTGTGCTTATGCATGTTAGGGCTGGCAGCATGTTCCAAAACGGATCCTACAACAGTTGACTATAACGGCCGTTCTTATGATGAATTGCAGGCTGAATGCCAGTCAACCGTGCAGGCGTTAGTCTCTATGTCAGATGAGGACAAAGCGTATATTTTGGCCAGTGGTTCAGAAGAAATTGTAAATCTGGTGAATAACTGGGACGAATTGACGGCAGAGTATGGCGCATTTGTAGAATTCGGTGATTTTAAAGTAGTAAAATCCGGAAAAACTCTTACCGCAGAACAGACACTTCAGTTGACAGACCGTAAGGCAATCCTTACATACGTGTATACGTATTATAATATGCAGGTAGAAGGGATTACTCTGGATGCTGTTTATTCTACCGGTGAGAAGATGGGTAAGGCAGGACTGAATACAATTATGGGTATTTTGATTGTGTTCGTTGTATTGATTCTGATTAGTCTTATTATATCCTGCTTTAAATTCTTATCGGTTTTCGAGAAGAAAGAGGCAAAAAGCACGGAGGATGCCGGGAAGGATACGGTGGTTACCCAGATTGTCCAGCGTGAAGCACAGCAGCAGGATGATACGGAGTTAATCGCAGTAATCGCAGCGGCGATTGCAGCAGCAGAGGGAACTTCCCCGGATGGTTTTGTGGTACGTTCCATTAGAAGAAGATAATATTTAGGAGGACAATTTAATGAAAAATTATACAATTACCGTAAATGGAAATGTTTATGATGTTACCGTAGAAGAGGGTGGAAACGGGGCAGCGCCTGCCGTCTCAGCACCCAGGGCAGCGGCTCCAAAGGCAGCAGCTCCCCAGCCCGCACCCGCAGCTTCCGGGGCAGGCAATGTAAAGATTGAAGCAGGGGCAGCCGGAAAAGTATTTAAGATTGAGGCGTCTGTGGGTCAGGCAGTAAAGAAAGGCGATACCGTATTAGTCCTTGAAGTTATGAAGATGGAAACAGCCGTTGTGGCTCCGGAAGACGGAACCGTGGCAAGCATTAACGTAACTGTGGGAGACCAGGTAGAAGCAGGAGCATTATTGGCAACATTAAACAATTAATTTCAGGAGGTTGATACAATGGCTTATGTTATTGAAACATTAGGAAACCTCATACATCAGACTGCCTTTTTTAACCTGACCTGGGGCAATTACCTTATGATTGCTATTGCCTGTGTGTTTTTGTTCCTGGCAATTAAGAAAGGCTATGAACCGTTGCTTCTTGTTCCTATTGCATTTGGTATGCTGCTGGTAAATATTTACCCGGACATTATTGCAAGCCCGGAGGAGACCAGCAACGGAGTAGGTGGTTTACTTTATTATTTCTACACCCTGGATGAATGGTCTATTCTGCCATCCTTAATCTTCATGGGTGTAGGCGCAATGACGGATTTCGGTCCTCTTATTGCAAACCCAATCAGTTTCCTGCTGGGAGCAGCAGCGCAGATTGGTATTTTCTCGGCATATTTGCTGGCAATTTTACTTGGATTTAACGATAAGGCGGCAGCGGCAGTATCCATTATCGGCGGAGCGGACGGCCCTACCTCCATTTTCCTGGCAGGTAAGTTAGGACAGACTGGCCTTATGGGGCCCATTGCCGTGGCGGCATATTCCTATATGGCATTAGTACCGATTATCCAGCCGCCGATTATGAAGGCATTTACCACAAAACAGGAACGTGCCATTAAGATGAAGAATCTGCGTCCTGTATCAAAATTAGAGAAGATTTTATTCCCAATTGTGGTTACGATTGTGGTTTGTTTGATTCTTCCTACCACGGCGCCCCTTGTAGGTATGTTAATGTTGGGCAACTTATTCAGGGAATCCGGCGTTGTCCGCCAGTTGACGGAGACAGCTTCCAATGCCATGATGTACATTGTAGTTATTCTGCTGGGCACGTCTGTGGGGGCATCCACAAGCGCAGAGGCTTTCCTGAACTGGAGTACCCTTAAGATTGTATTTTTAGGACTTGTTGCTTTTGCCTTTGGTACGGCAGCGGGCGTATTGTTTGGTAAAATCTTATGTAAAGTTACAGGAGGAAAGATTAATCCTCTTATTGGTTCTGCCGGTGTATCCGCAGTTCCTATGGCGGCCCGTGTTTCCCAGAAAGTGGGTGCGGAGGAAGATCCTACCAACTTCCTGCTTATGCATGCCATGGGGCCAAACGTTGCCGGAGTTATCGGCACCGCAGTAGCAGCCGGTGTATTTATGGCAATCTTTGGAATTTAGCAAGGTAGAAAAAGCGGAATAACCGCAATAATTTGAGAGGAGATAAACATGTCAGAAGTTGTTAAAAAACCTATAAAAATAACAGAGACAGTTTTGCGTGACGCGCATCAGTCTTTAATTGCAACCAGAATGACAACAGAGCAGATGCTTCCGATTGTGGATAAGATGGACAAAGTTGGATACAATGCTGTTGAGTGCTGGGGCGGAGCTACTTTCGATGCTTCCCTGCGTTTCTTAAAAGAAGACCCATGGGAACGTCTTCGTAAATTAAAAGCAGGATTTAAAAACACAAAACTGCAGATGCTTTTCCGCGGACAGAATATCTTAGGATACCGTC
>CANRJF010000098.1 GCA_947630855.1 uncultured Lachnospiraceae bacterium | reverse complement strand
TGTTTTATCCATTCCACCACCATCCTTACCATTAGTGAATGATGAATTAACATCATAAAAATCAATATTTTTCTCAAGGAGTTCTTTCATTTTTGTTTCCTTAATATGATTAAATATCAAGAAGAGAATTAGTTACCAATATAGGATAATAATCACCAGATGTTACAATAAATATTGTGTCTCCTGTATAAACTGATTTCAACCAAAAACAAGGCATTAACTGACAAATAAAACCTTTTTCTGTTACCAATATTGTTGTTAATGTTTCACCCATAGCCATACAATTCTCTTGAAAAGTTAATCCAAAAATTTCATAAGAATTAAAAATAAGTGGTTTATATTTATTCTTCTGAGTACACGAAGATGATATATATTTATAATCACAGCACTCTAACATTTTCTTTTCTGCCAATTTTTGGTTAATTTCTCCTGTATTAAAAATATATCTTCCTTCCATTTTCTCTAAATCTACTTCAAAAGCATAAAAATAATTCAGAATACTTATATCCATATTATACCTCACTTCACCCATGCCTTCAATGGATATCATCAATATTGAAGCAGCATCTTAACATTCTTTCCGCACTTCGGACAGCGAAAAGAAGAATTCAGCTTGCACCCTTTTACTCCTGCCCTTGTCATTGTTACTCCGGGCATAAGATACCCACAAAAATCACATTTCTTCTGATACTTAATAATGCTTCCTCTATCTTCTACAACTATACAACCTGTAAGTCCTACTGCCATAATAATCATTCCTCCATTTCGTATTGTGAGCAGCCTCGGAAACTCTTTAAATCCCGAGTTTATGCTCTTTTTTACTATCTCTTTTTCCTTTCCCTGCATACTCTGTGGATTTTTCATCCAATATTTGTTCCCATTCCAAAAACACGTTCGGATTTCACAATTTAGAATAGATGTCTCCATCGTGCAATGGATATACAAGATTATTTAACTCGCCAATTGCAAGATGGCAGAATTTTTCCTTCTCTTGTGTGTGAATAGGAATAATCGCATCCGTCGGATGTACCAGCCGAATCATTTCCTCAATATCTTCCCGGTATGCATGACCGCTGGTATGCAGTTCAAGATGTCTTGGCCATCTGTCATACAATGCTTTCAGTTTCGGCTGATAGGCATCTCCTTTTTCATCCAGGTATCCATTCCACATAGAATAAATTATCAGCGGATCATTTTCGGGATTTTCCTGCCTGAAATACTCCATCCGCTTTGTATAAGCGTCACTTGTGCCAACCAGCATAACAAAACCTTGCTTTTTCATATACTCAGGCTGTGTCATACCCAGTTTGTCATTATACAAATACATATTTTCAAAGGGATAGGACTTCCAAAAGGACAACTTTCTATTTTCTTTTCCGGCAGTTTCCCGGTACAGGCATAACTGTTCATAAACATAATGGTTGACAATAAACGGACGTCCCAGTTTAAGGGCTGCGTTGTGGAAAGATGCAAGGCTCTCCACGTTGGTTGATGAGCAGATTAAAAATGCATAGCGGTTCTGAGGCTTTTTCAGTTCTTCATATGCCTTTTGCTCCAATTCCTCCTCGTGCAGGATTTTTTCAGACAGCCGGCTCATCATCGTCCCCTCTGTTAAAAGTACGTTGACCTGTTTTCCCTCCAGATATTTTGATAAACGCCGGAAAAAATCTTTCCCCAATCTGCCATGCGTTCTAAAATCCCCTGTATGTAAGATACAATATCCCTGGGTTTCTATGAAAAAAAGAAAGGAATCATATGCGGAATGGTCTACCCTTACCGGGGTAATTTTAAAATCCCCCAGATAAAATGTTTCCCCATCACGCAAATCCTGCCAGCGGCTGTTATCCTGGAGAATTCGCAGGATTTGCCCATGTTCTTCCTGCTGGTCTGTGGACATAGATGAATTTCCTGCCAATGTCTTATGTATATTAATCAGGATTTTTCTGGCTGTCTTTCCAAGCCCCAGCCGGATTGGGTGATTCTGTATATCTCTTTGGGGTATTTCTTTTAATAACCCGATATGGTCGCCGTGATGATGCGTAAACAGTACGCCGTCACATTCTGCTTTTCGTATCATCTGTATCATGTCATGGTCTGTTAAATCCCCTTCTGACCCTGGAAGCTCTGTGCCAAAATCAATAAAGATATGAGTGTTTTCTGTGTAGATTTCTGTAACTGTACCGCCGATTTGATTTGTACCGCGATGTATTTTAATTGTTACCGACATAATGATACCTCCCTTTTAAATTTTTTTCATAAATCTCATTGTCCCAATAAAGTATCCCCGTTTCAAATTCATAGTGTTTCTTAGAACAGTATTGCTGCCAGCAATTCCAAAGATAAGTTTCTCCCCTTAAACGTCCGTCATTTCTTATCATATCTTCACAAAAAATTTTTTCTAAATCAGTATTTAAAAATGCCTTTATAGCAGATGCCAGATAAGAATATTCACAAGAAAAAGTATTAAAAAATACTGTATCAAAACAATATACTGCTTTACCACATTTTCTTTTCTTCCACCACACCTCATAGATACTCCATGTTATATATTCCATCTGCCCTCCTGTTGGTTTGAACTTTATATGGCAAGCAATAAATTCATTGGATATAAAATACCTTTTCATCCTCTAACCGGATGCAGGCCAGCCTTGCATCCTGATTCTTTTTGCGGAAAACGCATCCACAGTCTATATCATAAAAAATACAGTCCTTTTTCTTGTCATAATACCGGAATACTTTTCCGCCGTTATAAGCAAACGCTTTTCTTACAACCGTAGGCGTATGCCCGGCTATTACCATTCCATGCTGTTTTCCTCCCAGCTTTAGGGACTCCTCTCTGGCATACAGATAAAAATCCTCCAAGCTGGGAAATGAATCTTCAACACTCTCCAACATCTCAGCATATCCCGCATGGACCACGATACATGTTCTGTCTTGGGCTTCCAGTTCCAGATAATACGACATTCTGCAAATCATCTCCTTCCATCTGCATAAATCCTCTAAAGAAACGCCGGAATCATTGACTAAGCTGTTTATAGTATCATACAAATCAAAGTACACACCAGCCGCTTTTCTATTTTTAAGGTAATATTTTACGGAACTGTATAATGCCGCCGTCTCCCTGTTAGAAAAGTAATCTGTCTCTAATCCCTCTTTCTTATCAATCCGGGTCATCAAATCAATACAGGCCGCAAATTCTTCTTCGTGATTTCCCCGGATAAGGCGGACATTTGCAGGGCAGTGTTCCATCCACTTCAGCATTTCATAGCTGTGAGTGCCTCTCTCAATAGAATCCCCTGCCAAAATCAGTTCGTCACTATCCGAAAACTCAATTTTTTTCAACATTCCAAGGAACTCTTCATAACATCCATGAATATCACTGATTACATAAGTGCCCAATCCACACTCCCCCTAATTTTATTTCTATACTCTGGGAATCTCGAAACCTTATTTTATGCGGTACTTCGCACCCAATTATTATTTTGCCACTTCACTACAATCATGTTTTCCACAGTAAGGGCACATGTTTGCTGCCTTAATATGCGGATAGGGTCCCTTGCCACTAAGAGCACATTTTAAACAATAGATCTGACCACACTTTTTGCACCTCTTCATATTAGGTCCTGTTACTTTACATACTTGACATTTCATATAACTTCCTCCTTGTTGTTTTGTATTTTTTATAAAAATAGATTAGTGCGCTGCTACGAAGATTATTTAATGATGTCCAAAATGCTTGCAACGCTTTTTAATACATCCCTCTCCTCCACGTCACCCAGATATATTGTATCTTCCCTTATCATACAGGCAACCCGACGGCTCAGATTACTTAAAATTTTTTCCCTTGTCTCTCCATTTAGTCCATATAAGCACAATGCAAGCTCATGATTGTCTACTTGTCTTGGAATTCTCTGCAGACGCCAGTCATCAAATGCTTTCATTTCCTGCTCTAACTCATGCAGCTTTTCTATCAGTTCCCTATTTTCAAATACCGGAGACAAAGCGGCAAATCTCGAAATAACATCTGCTTCCTCCTTCTCTTTTTCTGCCTCAACCCTTTCCTGCCATGAAGAACGGCATTGCAGAGGCATAAGAGTTTTAAATACAGTTTGCAGGACAACAGAGTTTTCACCTGTCTGAATACCATACATGCCTCGAAGATACATGTACCATACCATGGATTCCACCCCACCGGGATTTTCTCTCCAATATTCTTTTGTGCCAATTTCAATCACTGTATCCGGCTCTATTCCTTCTACAATCCGCTGCGACAGTATTTTCCCATATTCCGGCACCGGCAACAGATGCGCTGCGTCCTCCAGGGATAACAAACCCTCTCTCCTTGCCCAATGCCAGAGCTGCATCAAGATATCGGCTGTATCTACTAAAATCATGAAATCTTCTGTTTCACATTCCATTAACTTTTTACATGCATCTCTTCTTACATCATCCAGCATTTTATCCATTCTAATCTCCTCCTTGCAGAATTTTACTTATATGTAAAGCATCTACTCCACGATTTTTCCTGTCCTGCGCAGCCGTTTGATGGTCCCTAATGTCATCAGAACTGCTCCTAATATCTCCTCTTCCTCCTGTTCTCCTAATTCCATCACACGTCTCATTCTCGCAGACTCTTCTGGCACAAGAATATCCTTGTCATTACAACACCCGATGCACTTAACGATTTTCATCCGCGCTTCATTGCCCAGTCCGTACAGACAGCGGTTTATCATATTGTCTCTGCCCTCTTCAAAATCCAAGAGCGTATTTATTGACTGGTCAGATAAGTTTTCAAGAATTTCTTTTTCCAGTTCACGGAGTTTTTCCGGCAGTTTTGGATTCTTAAAGTTGTGAGGGGTGGAGCAAAATTTTTTCAATTCCTGCTTCTCCTGCTTTTCTTTTATTTTTTCTTTCTCATACCGCTTCTCCCACTCTTTCCGTTCTAAATCAATTTTTTCTTGTTTTTGGGCAGTATACCGTATCAAGGGCTTTTCATTATCGACATAATCATTAAGCCAATCTTCATTCCGGGGGTATTCCTCCGGCAATAGGGAAATATTCATCGCATCTATTATTCGTGGATTCTCCCCCATGAATATAGAAACTGCACCTCGAAAATAAATATAAAATATCATAGCCTGGACTCCCTGTAAATTCCGTGTCCAATATTCATTTGATGCAATTTCATATATGTAATCCAGACCATTTTTGAAATCTGAGAGCAGAAACAGAAAGTTTTCGGTACATTCCATTCCCCCTTCCACTATAATATCTTCCAGAGCTAATAAGCCCTCTTTCCGCGCTATGTTACTCATTTCTACGACTCTTTTTATTGCCTCGATTAATGGCTTACAGTCTTTCTCTTCTGCTTCATGAAACTTTCTGATGGCGTCTCTCCGCACATCATATAACAGTTCATTCATTTCCTGATCCCAACTCATTTTTCATTCCTCCTGCTATTTCTCCTGCTTGCTCAAACATTTGATGATCCCTGACATCACCAGAACCGCTCCTAGTATTTCTTCTTCCTCAAGCTTTTGGGGCTTTGTATGATCGAAATACACGAGAGATTCTCTATATTGTTGAATAAAACTATCATCTGCAAGTTTCAATATTCTTTGACGTATCTTATCGTTGAATACATAGAAACAGTGATATCTTTCTTCCCCCATTTCATATAGTACCTTCTTTAAGAACGCATCCGGCAGTTTTTCGATCTGTTCTTCCAGTGCATGGACAATTTCAAGCAATTCCTGATTTGTAAGCACTGGAGGACCGCATAAGTAGTCCTGTAATGCTTTCTCCGTTAACTCTCTCCTTTCTTCCCATTTTAAATCCCGCTCCTGCTCCTCTTTCTCCAGCAGTTTTCTTTTTTCTTCCAATTTGACTATTTGTCTGCCAAGCTGCAGATAGCGGCTCTCCGGCAGCAGAGAGTAAATACCCATAAATGCCATGGCATAATCACCATATTGAATACACCCGGTTCCCCATAAATAAATATAGAGCACCATGGCTTGAATCCCCTGGGGATTTCTTGCCCAGTATTCATTTGAGCCGATTTCTGCTACAAGTTTTGGATCAGTCCCATCCACAACCAGCATAATGATTCTTTTCAGAAAGTCATTTACTGTCATCTTTCCTGTTTTTTCTTCCAGGGCCAAAAGTCCCTCATCACAAGCATAAATTGTAAGTTCCAGAATCAAAACTGCTGCATCCACCAATATTTTGTTGTCTTCTTCTCCTGTGGGTTTACATTTTTGAATAGCGTCCTTTCGCACATCATCCAGTATTTTATACATATTTTTTCCCCCTTGTTCTATGTGATAGACTGAATATAACACAGCCGGTATTATAAAAAGGACAACATAATGTCGCACATTCGCTGCTGTATTTGCAATATCTTCCACATATGACCATCTCCTTACATAAATGCAGATAAATCAAAGACCCCGCTGCAAGTAACGGGTATCAAATTTGCAACGCCGCAGAGCAGCGGAGTATTTAGTCTACGCTTCGCTATGGTCGGCGCTTAACGTGTGCCACCGGCACACAGCGCCCCTCGCGGCAGTCGCTAAATGCCTGCAAGCAGTCACTTGGCTATTTGAAACCGTAATGGATTGTTGCCGATCCTAAAGCATCATTCCCATTCTCAATCTCTATTGCATCCCACTGTTCTCTGCTTCCGGCATAATATACATCTTTCAGACTGGTGCAGTCAACTAAGGCATTCTGCACTATACGGCTCACACTATCTGGTATCTCTACGCTTAAGAGGTTTTCGCAACCTGCAAAAGCAAACCACCCTATACTGCTAACACCCTCTGGTATCTCTATGTTTGTCAGGCTTTTGCAACTGTCAAAAGTTCCTGCTTCTATGCAAGTTATTCCGTTTGGTATTTCCACACTGGTCAAACTTTGGCAGTCTTGAAAAGCACAACATTGTATAACACTCACACTGCTTGGTATCCTTACGCTTGTCTCTTTGGTTCCTTCCGGACAATAGATCAGGGTTGTTTTCCCTTTATTGTATAACATCCCGGCATCGTCTGATTCATACACCGGATTCCTCTCATCTACTATAATCTTTTCCAGTTTACGGCACCTACTAAAGGCGTCATCCCTTATACTGCTCACACTGCTTGGGACATTTATGCTTGACAGACTTTCACATCCAAAAAAAGCCCCATTTCTTATATGAGTCACGCTTTCTGGTATCTCAATTTGCAACAGGCTTTTACAGCCCAAAAAAACTCCCTCTTCTATATGGGTTATGCTTTCCGGTATGTCAATTTGCAACAGGCTTTCACATCCACGAAAAGCACTATCTCCTATATGGGTTATGCTTTCCGGTATGTCTACACTGGTCAGACTTTCACAGCCAAAGAAAGCATAATTTTCTATAATGCTCACACTGTCTGGTATTTTTATGCATGTCTCTTTACATCTTGGTGGGCAGTAAATCAGAGTTGTTTTTCCTTTATTATATAATACTCCGGCATCATCCGTTTCATAGGCCGTATTACTCTTATCTACTGTTATCTTTTCCAGTTTATAGCAATCATAAAAGGCATGCTCCTTTATCATCCTCACACTGTCCGGTATGCGTATCTCCTTTACTTCTGCCGGACAGTGAATTAGGATTGATTTTCCTTTATTGTACAATACCCCGGCATCATCCGTTTCATAAACCGGATTGCTCTTATCTACTGTTATCTTTTCCAGTCTGGGACAGCCGCAAAAGGCACCATACCCTATACTGCTCACACTGCCTGGTATCTCTACGCTCAACAGATATTCATAGCCTTGAATGTCTATATTGGCCACCTGTTTTCCGTCAATGGTTTCCGGTATTTTAAGTCTTTTTACATTTTTGCTATCATGTATACCTTCATATCCCCAAACCTCTATTTTTCCATCATCTTTCTCCCTCCACCAAATATCTTCTGGTGCCACTGTCTCTTCTGCCAGAACCATTTCCCCCTCCTGTGGATTATCTGCCAGAAACTCCCTGTATGTATCCCACCAATCCCACCACCATACATTTCTCAACATAAACATACTTTATCCCCTCTTTCTTATAGATATGATATCACTATCCCATACACCCGGCATCTTGCTCGTATCCAAATAATGGACTGTCGGGAACTGAAAAATATCCCTCGGTATTAAAACCTGATAATAAGCTGCGTCCATTCAAAGGTTTTGTCAGCATATGACCATCTCCTTACATAAATGCAGATAAATGACTGTAATTGTCACCATTTATTTCTCCGTCGTTGATCAGATTTACCAGAATAGTCAAAATCTTCTGCTTGGATGCAGCGACATCTATAAGGCGTACAGGTCCCATAAATTCCATATCCTCAACAATCATTTTCTGCATTTCCAAAGAAAAATTGTCAAGCATTTTTTTAGATGCCTTACCATCCATCCCCTTCAGAGCTATCGTCAACTCGTTACTGTCCACATCCTTAAGGAGTCTTTTCATATCTGCATCTGTCAGATTGGCAAATGTATAGTCTGCCATATGATGAAAAAAATAATCCTCGCTTTCCCTATCGACAACCGGTTCCCTTTGACACAGTTTCTCCATCTTCTCTGTATGCGTCAGTTCTACCTTCCATGTCTTTGGCTTATAAATTTGCAAGACTGGCAAAGGCAGCAATGATTGCAATATCTTCGTTACGACATATTCCGATTGACCAGCTTGTATAGCCAACGCTCCCCACAGAAAAATCAGATAAACGAGACCCTCTGCACCTTTTAAATCCAGTTTGAAATACCGTGAAAGACAGATATCTTCAACCATTTCTTGATCAAATCCATCTACTATACAAATAAGTATTTCCCTGAAATAATGCCAAAAATCATCCTCACCCAGATTATCGGATGCCTCCTCCAAAGCAAGCAGTCCCTCCTTTCTGGCAAGATGCAGCATTTCCAAAATTTTATCGGCTGCAGCCATCAACATTTCTGCATCTTCCTGAAAATTTGTAATCTCCCGAACCTTATTTCTGATTTCTGTAAAAAAAATATCTCTCATTTTCTACCTCCTGTGACTTTCAATTCGTAATTATAATACTCACCTGGCTATTTGGAACCGTAATGGATTGTTGCCGATCCTAAAGCATCATTCCCATCCATATTAATCTTTATTGCATCCCACTGTTCTCTGCTTCCGGCATAATATATATCTTTCAGACTGATGCAGGAACCTAAGGCATTCCACTCTATACTGCTCACACTGCTTGGGACATTTATGCTCGACAGACTTTCACATCCATAAAAAGCCCCATATCCTATATGGGTTATGCTTTCCGGTATGTCTACACTGGTCAGACTTTCACAGCAAAAGAAAGCATTCCACTCTATACTGCTCACACTGTCTGATATCTCTATGTTTGTCAAACTTGTGCAATTGTCAAAAGTTCCTGCTGCTATACAAGTTATTCCGTTTGGTATTTTCACACTGGTCAAGCTTTTGCAGTCAAAGAAAGCATAACCTTGTATAACATTCACACTGCTTGGTATCCTTATGCTTGTCTCTTTGGTTCCTGCCGGACAACAGATCAGGGTTGTTTTCCCTTTATTGTATAACACCCCGGCATCGTCTGATTCATACACCGGATTCCTCTCATCTACTTTAATCTTTTCCAGTTTATGGCACCAACTAAAGGCTCCATCCCCTATACTGCTCACACTGCTTGGTATATTTATGCTCGACAAACTTTCACATCCACGAAAAACATGATCTCCTATATGACTTACACTGCTTGGTATATTTATGCTTGACAGACTTTCACATCCATAAAAAGCCTCATCTCCTATATGACTTACACTGCTTGGTATATTTATGCTCGACAGACTTTCACATCCACGAAAAACATAATCTCCTATATGACTTACACTGCTTGGTATATTTATGCTTGACAGACTTTCACATCCACAAAAAGCTCCATTTCCTATATGAGTCACACTTTCTGGTATCTCAATTTGCAACAGGCTTTTACAGCTATAAAAAGCATCATATCCTATATGGGTTATGCTTTCCGGTATGTCAATTTGCAACAGGCTTTCACATCCACAAAAAGCACTATCTCCTATATGGGTTATTCTTTCCGGTATGTTTACACTGGTCAGACTTTTACAGCCAAAGAAAGCATAATTTTCTATAATGCTCACACTGTCTGGTATTTTTATGCATGTCTCTTTACATCTTGGCGGGCAGTAAATCAGAGTTGTTTTTCCTTTATTATATAATACTCCGGCATCATCCGTTTCATAGGCCGTATTACTCTTATCTACTGTTATCTTTTCCAGTTTATAGCAATCATAAAAGGCATGCTCCTTTATCATCCTCACACTGTCCGGTATGCGTATCTCCTTTACTTCTGCCGGACAGTGAATTAGGATTGATTTTCCTTTATTGTACAATACCCCGGCATCATCCGTTTCATAAACCGGATTGCTCTTATCTACTGTTATCTTTTCCAGTCTGGGACAGCCGCAAAAGGCACCATACCCTATACTGCTCACACTGCCTGGTATCTCTACGCTCAACAGATATTCATAGCCTTGAATGTCTATATTGGCCACCTGTTTTCCGTCAATGGTTTCCGGTATTTTAAGTCTTTTTACATTTTTGCTATCATGTATACCTTCATATCCCCAAACCTCTATTTTTCCATCATCTTTCTCCCTCCACCAAATATCTTCTGGTGCCACTGTCTCTTCTGCCAGAACCATTTCCCCCTCCTGTGGATTATCTGCCAGAAACTCCCTGTATGTATCCCACCAATCCCACCACCATACATTTCTCAACATAAACATACTTTATCCCCTCTTTCTTATAGATATGATATCACTATCCCATACACCCGGCATCTTGCTCGTATCCAAATAATGGACTGTCGGGAACTGAAAAATATCCCTCGGTATTAAAACCTGATAATAAGCTGCGTCCATTCAAAGGTTTTGTCAGCATATGACCATCTCCTTACATAAATGCAGATGCCCCAATTTTTCCATTGCATCCTTTCTCACATCATCTAACATTTTCTCCCACATAAGCCATTCCCTCCTCAACATTCTGAATTACATACCTGATTGGCTTGCTTTTTACAAAAACTAACGTATTGTGACATTCTCTGCATGGCAATTATAATGCACCGAATTGTCAATCGTTACTTTCGTTTTAATTTTCTCTAAACAGAATTTCCTGATTATCATTTCTTTATATTGCGGACATTCAAGAATATTGGGATTCATAAATATTACTGCCTTATGATTTCTTATCTCTACCCTTCCCCTAGGAAAATAATTCCATGAATGCCTTCTTAAATCTTTTCTTCTTTTCACTAATTCAGCCCAAGTATTTTCATGTGTAAAAGTTGTCCCGTTTTTAGAATTAAATTTCTGGCAGATGCATCTATCAAACCCGTCATTCACAGAAATCAAAGCTGTTATTAATTCTGCATCTTCAAAATCACATTTTTCATTTTCATCAAAAGAACATGTAAACCAAAAAATACCTTTGAAATACTCCATGAATACACCTCTTTTTCACTGCTTATCTTCCATTCTTCCCCTGCCGTTTCATATAGTCACACAATTTAAAAAAGGAATCCAGAATAATCCCGACAAAAAAAATCACGAGAATCGTCAGAAGAGGAGTGAGTGCATAAAATGTTACCACTTTTTTTCGTTCTTCCTCTGGCAGCAGATTAGCACGGCCTTCCAACGGCTTTTCTTTCAGATTGCTGCTCACTCCTGCCACACAAACGATAAATACAATCACAAGCAAAATACTCACTGTTATCCTTATAAATCCAATATGCTCACTGCTAAGTATTATCCAAAGCAAAATTGGAAGACAGTATCCATATACCACTGTTCCTTTTGGCAGGCTCTTCCAATAATCTTTTTTCTTCAATTCTTTCCTAAGCTCCCAGCCATAGCATGTAACAACGAAAAACAAAATGATCAAAACAATATAAACAAATCCCATCACAATTCCTCCTTTTTTTATGTTGAAATCACTATAACACGGCTTTTCATACATAAAGAACAGCGTAATGTCGCAATTTTATGCTGCTAAAATTTTTCCAAAAAATTTTGAAAAAAACAGCCCCCATCACTTTTTACCGTTAATGGGGAACTGTCTCATTTAAACATACCTTATTTATTTCATCTCCAGGTCAAATCCGAAATAACGCACTGCATTGTTATAGGAAATCCCTTTTACAATTTTCTCCAATGCCTTATAGTCTGCCGGATAATCGCCATTGTCTACCCAGCCTCCTATCAGCTCACACATAATACGCTTGAAATACTCATGCCTCGTGTATGATAAGAAACTTCTGGAATCCGTAAGCATACCGATAATCGTTCCGATGGAAGCATCATCATTTGGATTCAGGGTCTTCATCTCTGGAAATTTCTCCTCCTGCCATTCTCTTTGCAAAATCAACATATTTTGTATCAGATTTTTTCATAATGTGTCCACATACGGACAATCTTGATGATACCGTCATAGACCACATCATTCTCTGTAAATTTCCTGGCATACACCTGATATACCAGCCTATGCTGTATATTAATCCGTCTGGAAAAGAACCCTTTCAGGTTCCCTGCCAACGATTCATACTCCGGCGGCTTTTGAAAAGGATTTTCTCTGATAATTCTAATCAGTTCTTTTGCTTTCTTATCAAGCCCGGCTGATTTCAGCCTTGCAATATCTTTAACCGCCTGCTTCGCATAAACTATCTTGTACAACTACCATTCCACCTCTTCCTCCGGCAGACACTCCTCAATGGGTGTATTTCCTCCGGCAATAATTGATTCCGCGACACCGGGAATTGAATTCAGGTACAGTGTCTCCTGGATTGCATTCCAATCATCCTCACCTATAAGAACGCCATTCTTCCCCCTGTTGTTAGTTATTGTAATCGGCTGACTGTTAAGATTTACTTCTGAAAGAAGCTGGTATATATTATCTCTCGCTTTGGTTACACTAATAGCAGACATATTGTTCATCTCCTGACTTTTTCTTTATTATAACGTACGTGTTTGCGTACGTCAAGGTGCATCTTCCATATGCATCTATACCCTTATTTCCTTAAAAGAGACCCTGACTATCCTCCCCGAAAGTTTTGTACTATAAAAATTCTGAAAACTTTTGATTAAAAGAAAAAAACATTTTATATCTTCACACTAAAATGTTATAATAAGACCAGATATAATTTTGCCAATTTGTTTGGAATGAGGAGGGTTAAAATGAATACTCTGGAAAATACAGTTTCTATGATGAAAAACTTGCCAGAAACAGATTTATTGAAAATACAAAGTTATACAAAAAAACTTTTTCAACGTCGTGAGTCTGAAGCAACAGACGAAGCTGTTGGCAAATTTCTTAAACCGATGTCTCGGGAAAATTTTATGAAAGATATAGAAATTGCAGAACAGGAAATTACTAACGGAAACTTCAGCAACGCAGAAGAGGTGTTTGATGAGTTGGAACGCAGATATGGATTATAATGTTATATTAACCGATACCGCCAAAAATCAATTTCAGGAAATTCTTGATTATATCTTTTTTGAATTAAAAAACGTGCAGGCTGCTTATAGTGTTGAACAGGATATGAAAGAAACTGTCCAGCGACTTTCTCTTGTAGCTGGAAGCCTAAAATTATGTGATGACCCTGACTTGCGAACTTTGGGATATCGAACGATTCACCTGAAACGGCATAAGTATTTCATGCTATATAAAATCATAGAAAGACGAGCATACATTGTTGGTATATATCATGACCGACAAGATTATGAAAACATCTTAAAGTAATCCTTAAGAACTGCCACAAAGGAATTTATAAAACACCAAAAAATAACAGCCCCCCATCACTGTTTACCGTAATGGGGAACTGTCTCATTTAAACATACCTTATTTATTTCATCTCCAAGTCAAATCCGAAATAACGCACTGCATTGTTATAGGAAATCCCTTTTACAATTTTCTCCAATGCCTTATAGTCTGCCG
>CANRJF010000097.1 GCA_947630855.1 uncultured Lachnospiraceae bacterium | reverse complement strand
AAATTTACGGGCATTTTTCCGAGCATTTGGGAAGATGCATTTATGAGGGAATTTATGTAGGGGAAAATTCAGACATTCCCAATGTAAACGGTATGCGCACCGATGTGGTGGAAGCCTTAAAGGAATTAAAGATTCCCGTGCTTCGCTGGCCGGGAGGCTGCTTTGCAGATGAATACCACTGGAAAGACGGAATCGGCTCCAAAGAGGGGAGAAAAAAGATGATTAACACCCACTGGGGCGGCGTGGTGGAAGATAACAGTTTCGGAACCCACGAGTATTTTGAACTGTGCCGCCAGCTTGGATGTAAAACCTATATCAACGGAAATCTGGGAAGCGGAACCGTACAGGAAATGTCGGAATGGATAGAGTATATGACCTTTAAAGGCGTTTCCCCCATGGCAGACTTGCGGAAAGCAAACGGCAGCGAAGAACCCTGGAAAGTGGATTATTTCGGGGTGGGAAATGAGAACTGGGGCTGCGGCGGCAACATGACGCCCCAGCATTATGCCAATGAGTACAGGAGATATCAGACCTATGTACGTAATTATGACTCCGAAAACCCCATTAAAAAGGTGTGCTGCGGGGCAAACGTAGAAGATTATTTCTGGATAAAAGGCGTGTTGGAAACTGCTTATTCCCATGCAGAGCCTTTCCATGGATTTATGGACGGCCTTTCCCTCCACTATTATGTCCATCCGGAGGGCTGGGAGATAAAAGGCAGTGCAACGGAATTTAATGAGGAAGTCTGGTATAAGACTCTGGGAAAAGCCTTGTTTATGGACACACTGGTAACACGCCATGGGGCCATTATGGACCAGTTTGACCCGGAGAAAAAGGTGGCAATGATTGTGGACGAATGGGGAACCTGGTTTACCTGTGAGCCGGGCACAAATCCGGGATTTTTGTACCAGCAGAATACCGTAAGGGATGCTTTGGTAGCGGCAATCACCTTAAATATTTTCAATAAACACTGTGACAGGGTAAAAATGGCAAATTTAGCCCAGATGGTAAATGTGCTTCAATCTGTTCTTTTGACAGAGGGAGAGAAAATGATAAAGACTCCTACTTACCATGTAATGCATATGTACCGCCATCACCAGGGGGCGGATTTGCTCTTAAGCCGGTTGACGGATACCAGCACTATCGGCACAGAGGAATGGAGTGTGCCAAAGATTACGGAATCCGTATCCATAGGGCAGGATAATGTAATAACCATAACCCTTGGAAATCTTTCCATGAATGAAGGGGAGACTGTGGAAGTGCAGTTTGCCGGGGAAGGCTATCATGTAAAAGAAGCAAAGATTGTAACCGGGGCAGACGTTCATGACCATAATACTTTTGATGCACCGGAAACCGTAACGGAAAAGGATTTCACTGCATATAAAGAAACGGCAAAGGGACTTACTCTTGACCTTCCTGCCGGAAGTGTGGCGGAAATCCGCCTGGCAAAGTAGAGACATGGCATCAGTTTGTAAAAAGTGCCTCCTAAGAGACATGGCACAGGCAGACCAGAAAATGATTCTGCAATACAAAAATGCCATAAAAAAACAGGATGCGGCAGAGGAGGAATGCTATGAAAACAGGCTTTCCCTCTGCAAATCCTGTGATTTTCTAAACGCGGGCACCTGCTTAAAATGCGGATGCTACGTGGAACTTCGGGCAGCTTCCAAAAACAGTCACTGCCCGGCAAAAAAATGGTAGAAAAGAAAAATCCTTCTAATCCTCGTTCATAGGGGAATAGTAAAGCCGTATCTGAATATCCTGACCGTAATTTCCGAAACTTTTGCCAAACAAGGTCAAACCTCCTACGTGGGCAGCGTCATCCTCAATGGCCATCTTAAGCCTTAAAGAACTGCGGTAATCAAGGTTAAAGTCATTGATGGTGACATCGGAAATTTTCAGTCCGTCAATAAAAGTTCCCTTCTTATTTATAATAATAAGTTTTAAAAGTCCGTACTGATTCCAGTTGGGGGGCCACCAGTCGGGGGTAAAAATCCCTTTTACGTCTCCGAAATCTCCCGGGGAAGTCCATGTGCCTATACACACGTCATTTAAATAAAAACGAATATCCGAAGGCCAGTTTTCATTGATGCCGGGAGCCTCGGAACTTAGTTCACAGGAAATGTAAATCTGGTTAATCCGCTGCTGTCCAGGAATAAAATTGGGAATAACATACTCCACAAAACCTTTAGAAAACCAGAGAATATCTGCATTATAACGGTTAGGATGTTCAAAATACCTGGGGTCATCCACCTCTCCAATTAAAGTATGGTCTGTGGCAAGCCCGCAGGTAGGACATATCTGATAGTTGGAGTAATGGCCTATCTTAATCTCCGTGCGGTAGACATTTTCAAAATCCTCCGCCTTTTCCAGCTCTACCAGAATCTTATCCTGTATAATAGAGCAAATTTTCTGGTTCCCGTGTCCTGCAGCCTCACCGGAAGCGGTAATCAGACCGCAGCTTTCCAGTTTCTTTATATGATTGGTGAGGGCACCGTTTGTAATATTCAGCCTGGAAGCCAGCTCATTCATATTAATATTATTCTCTTCCAGTAAAATATTTAAGATTTCAATTCTTACATCAGAACCCAGTGCCTTAAAAATTTCCAGCCCTTCATTCAGGGAAGTAATATGCAGCACAGATATACACCTCAACTTTCTTTTGTGTCTGAAGAATAAATCAAAGTAGTATAATTATACAAAAAACTTGGGAAAATGTCAAAGTGTTTTGTTAATTTTACATTATAGAAGAATTTAAAGCATATTTTATAATACTTTTAGTTGAACCTAGAAATATTAAAATAAAATAAAAAACAAAAATATTTTAGAAAAAGCTAAAAAATACAAAAGAACTGTTGACATTTCAGAAATATAGCTGTACAATATTACCATAAAGAAATCAAAAAAAAAAAAAAAAAAAAAAAATGTGCAAGTTGACGAAGGCTAAAAAAATAGCAGAAAATACCATGTGCATTTTTTAAAAACACTAGGATTTCTTTTAAAGTTTAACTAAGTTGTTTTGGTTAAAAAAACAGGAGGAAAAGGAGAAAAAAGTATGAAGAGAAAAGTTTTAAGTGCACTGCTTTGTGCAGCAATGGCAACTTCCCTGTTCGCAGGATGCGGCGGCGGTTCTGACGACAAGAGCGCAGACAATGCAGCAACAGATGATGCAGCAGCAGGTGACGACGCAGCAAGTGATGATGCAGCAGCAGATGATGCGGCAGGCGACGACGCAGCAGAGGAAGAAGTAGCTGAGGAGAGTACAGAAGCTGCTCCTGACGCAGTTAGTACGGTAGGCCCGGATTCAGGAACCCATATGGAGATGTGGTCATTCGTAGAAATGCATAATGAGTTTTATGCAAAGATGCTTGAGAAGTGGAATGAGGAGAATCCAGACAGACAGATTCAGATTACCTTTACTACATATCCCTTTGGAGATATGCACAACAAATTGATAATGGCATTACAGACAGGAGAGGGCGCACCGGATTTATGTGATATTGAGCGTGGCCAGTTCCCCAACTTCTTACAGGGCGAGCCCCAGTTATATGCTTTAAATGATGCTCTTGAACCATATATGGCTGATTTGGTACAGTCCCGTTTTGATATCTATGCAAAAGACGGCACATACTACGGAGCACCTACCCACGTTGGAGCAACTGTAATGTACTATAATGATGAACTTCTTTCATCTTACGGCGTAGATTATAAAACCATTAAGACATGGGATGATTATACAGAGGCAGCTAAGAAGGTAAACGAAGCTTCCGGCGGAGAAGTGAAGATGACTTCTGTTGATACAGGCGGAACCGACTGGCTGTGGATTGCAATGGCAGAGCACGGCGAGGATTACACCGACGCAGAAGGAAAAGTAACCGTGCCGGAATCATGGAACAAGATGCTTACAATGCAGCAGGGATGGATAAATGACGGCCTTGCAATTGTTTCCCCGGACGGACAGCTTGATACAGAGGGCGGACGTCAGGCAATTATGGACGGAAAGATTGCTTCCTTCCCCAAGGCACTTTGGTATATGAGCCGTTTCCTTTCCTATTCTAACGGCGAATTAGATACTATGGACGCACCAGGAAAATGGGCGATTGCTCCCTGTCCTGTATTTGAAGAGGGCCAGCCTCGTTCCGTAGGTATCGGCGGAACCGGTACGGTAGTAACTAACCAGTCCGTAGACCCGGCCCTTGCAGCAGAATTTATCTCCTATGCAAAATGCTCCTATGATGGTTGTGTAGGCATCTGGGAAGAGCTTGGATTTGACGTATGTAATACTTCCGTATGGAAAGATACAGCAATTACACAGGATACTTCCAACAAGTACATTGCATTCTTTAAAACCAATCCGTTTGACGTGTTAAATGAGATTGAAAAGGAAATCGGCGCAGTTACCGTAAATCAAAACGTATTTGTTTTACAGGATTATATTAACGTCAATACGCTGAATGCAATTATGGAAGACGGTCAGGATGTAACAGAAGCATTGCAGGAAGCTCAGGATGCGGTAGATTTAGAGCAGTAAACTGGCATTTCTGAAAATTGGATAGCAGCTAATAAAGAAAGGAATTGCCCGGGAAGGATACTTCCTCGGGCAGTTCGCTATTTTAGGAGAAGGAGAGGAATAAGCATGAAAGTGAAGAAGTTTTTGTATTCCCAGAAAGTGGCGCCCTATGTGTTTGTCCTGCCATTTATTATCAGTTTTACTATCTTTTGGATTTACCCCCTGATTAGTACAGTGACTATGAGTTTCCAGTCTATTCTGCCGGGGCAGGTGGAGTTTGTCAGACTGGAGAATTATACAAAACTTTTGAAAGATAAGGCATTCCATATTGCCATTAAGAACAGTTTTACATACATGGTCTGGACATTGATACTGTTGATTCCTTTCCCCATGTTGTTTGCGGTTCTTGTTGACAGCAATCTGGTAAAGGCTTCCGGATTCTGGAAAGCGGTTTTATACCTTCCTTCCCTGACATCCGTTGTTATCTCCGGTATTCTCTTCCGGTTAATGTTTACCGAGTACCCTACCAGCCAGATGAATAAGCTGCTTGCATTTTTCGGCAATGAACCTATGGCATGGTTGAAAAACGGTACTACGGGTATGTTTGCGTTGCTGCTTTTGGCCTGTTGGAGATGGACGGGGGTAAATATGCTTTATTTCCTTTCCGGCCTGAAAGGAATTGATGCTTCTCTCTATGAATCCGCCGAGATTGACGGTGCAAACGGATGGGAAAAGTTCAGGTACATAACCATTCCTCTTTTAAAACCAACCACGATTTATGTTTTGACTATCAGCGTATATGCCGGACTGGCAATGTTCTTAGAGTCCTACATGTTATGGGCAGGAAACAGTTCACCGAAGAATATCGGTCTGACTATTGTAGGCTACCTGTACAAGAGGGGTATTGAGAAGAACCAGTTAGGTTATGCATCTGCCGTAGGCCTTGTGCTGTTAGTGATTGCTTTAATCATTAATATTGTACAGTTGATACTCAACGGAACATTTAAGAAGGAGGAGAGGTAATATGGCAAAAAAGAATAAAGGCGGCATGGTAAGGCGCAATCCTGTTGCTTCCGCATTGGCAACACTTTTGTTTGCAGTGCTGGGTTTCCTGGTAATTTTCCCGGTTTTGGCTGGTTTCCTGGCATCTTTTCGTCCCGGCGTTGAGCTTTTGAGAAGAGGTTTGTCCATAAATTTTGACTTCTCTACCATGAATCTGGACAACTGGAAGCTGTTATTTACCAAAAATGGATCTTCCCAGAAATACTTTATGTGGTTTAAGAACAGTATGGTACTTACCTTGATAACGGTAGTCCTTACCTTGATGATTTGTTATTTTGTGGCATACGGTCTTTCCATGTATGAGTACCGGTTGAAGAATGTTTTGTTCTTCCTGGTTATTGCCACCATGATGGTGCCTTTCGAGATTTTAATGCTTCCGCTGTACCGCGAGATGATGACTTTAAATTTAATGAACACTGCAGCCGGAGTAATCCTGCCGGGCTTGTGCGGCGCTTCCACCATCTTCTTTTTCCGGCAGTATATGATAGGCCTGCCCAAGGAACTGCTGGATGCGGCACGTATTGACGGTGCAACGGAGTATGGTATCTGTGTGAAAATCATGCTTCCCATTACAAAACCTGCATTTGCTTCTATGGCGATTTTATGTACCATGGGCGCATGGAACAATATGTTATGGCCTATGATGGTTTTCCGTGATGCCGAAAAGTTTACACTGCCAATCGGTTTAAATACGCTTTTGACACCTTACGGAAATGACTACGACCTTTTGATTGTAGGTTCCATGTTTGGAATTATTCCTATCTTTGTAGTATTCCTCTGCTTCCAGAGATACTTTATCGAAGGTATGACAGTGGGAGCTGTTAAGGGATAGGAGAATGATTGGGGATGTTTTTCCTTGAAATGGCAGATAGTCTGTGGATTATCTGCCATTTGTCTAAGTAAGAAAAAATATCAGATGTTTATAAGGAAGGAGATTGGTTATGGCGCAGAAAACAAAAATGATTGTGGACAAGGATTTTAAGATTGCAGAGATTGACAAGAGGGTGTACGGTTCCTTTATTGAGCATCTGGGCAGAGCCGTTTATACCGGAATTTACCAGCCGGGACATGGGACGGCAGACGAAGAGGGCTTTCGGAAAGATGTAATTGAGCTTGTTAAGGAACTGGATGTGCCTATCATCCGTTACCCGGGAGGAAATTTTGTTTCCAATTTTTTCTGGGAGGACAGTGTGGGCCCAAAAGAGAACAGGAAAAAGCGTCTGGATTTGGCATGGAGAACCATGGAAAGCAATGAAGTCGGCTTAGGGGAATTTGCCCACTGGTGCGATAAAGTTAATTCAGAGATGATGATGGCGGTAAACCTGGGGACAAGGGGAACGGCGGATGCCCTGAATTTACTGGAATACTGTAACCTGGATACAAACAGTTTCTATGCGGATATGAGAAGGAAACATGGGGTAGAGAAGCCTTACGGGATAAAAGTCTGGTGTCTGGGAAACGAGATGGACGGCCCCTGGCAGATGGGGCATAAAACTGCC
The DNA here is from genome assembly GCA_947630855.1 of uncultured Lachnospiraceae bacterium. GTDB lineage: Bacteria > Bacillota > Clostridia > Lachnospirales > Lachnospiraceae > Roseburia_B. The sequence goes on along the minus strand of CANRJF010000097.1, from coordinate 7,063 downwards.
ACAGAGTATGGAAGATTGGCGGCAGAAACGGCAAAAGCCATGAAAACCATGGATGATTCCCTGGAATTTGTAGTATGTGGAAGTTCCAATGTGGATATGCCTACTTTCCCTCAGTGGGAGGCTTCTACCTTAGAAGAAGCTTATGAATATGTAGATTATATTTCCCTTCATCAGTATTACGGCAATGCCAAAGATGACACGGCTGACTTTTTTGCAAAAACCCAGGATTTGGAGAAGTTTTTACACAGTGTAATTGCTACCTGTGATTTTGTGAAGGCGAAAAAGCGCAGCAAGAAGACCATTCATTTAAGTTTTGACGAGTGGAACGTGTGGTATCATTCTCATCAGAAGGATAATGAGGAGATGCAAAGACGGCCGTGGCAGACCGCTCCCCATTTGCTGGAAGATATCTATACATTTGAAGACGCCGTTTTAAACGGATTAATCCTTATTACATTTTTAAAACATGCGGACAGGGTGAAGGTGGCGTGTCTGGCACAGCTTGTAAATGTGATTGCTCCTATTATGACGGAGACAGACGGCCCGGCATGGAGGCAGACGATTTTCTATCCCTTCCTTCATGCATCCAAGTACGGACGGGGCGTGGCTTTGACTCCGGTGATTTCCACAGGGGAGCATGATACCACGAAACATGAAGGAGTAACGGATATTGAAGCTGTGGCTGTCTACAATGAAGAGAAGCAGGAAGTTACGATTTTTGCCGTAAACCGCAATACAACGGAAGATATTGAGTTTGAAAGTGATATGCGGGGATTCCCGGGATACCAGGTAAAAGAATATCTTGCCATGGAAAGTGATGATATGAAAGTTGTAAATTCTGCGGCAGCCAGTCCCGTAGCGCCTGTACTCAAAAAGGATTATAAGATGGATGGGGGTATATTTACTACAATTATGAAGAAATGCTCCTGGAATGTGATACGGTTTGGTTTGTAGAAAACATAAGCAAGGAACGGCATAGTTTAGGGCTATGCCGTTTCTTACTTTTGTTATTGTATATTTGTCGTTGCCCTTATAAGTTTGTGTTACACAATCTTTAAGGGAAAGAAATAGCCGCTGCTACTTGCGATAGCAACGGCAGACCTCATTAAGGGGTTAAATGTTATTATCAAGGGTAGAGCCGCTTTTATGGTTTTCCCTTTTCTGTTTATAATATAGCATATCCGGCAGCAGGATTCAAGAGACAAACACATGTTTTGATTATCGAATAAGCCAACTGTAATCTTGTCTGCAATCTACCACATAATCGGCATAGACTATATTATCTACTATCTGGAAGATTATCATATAGCATTTTTCAAACAGGATAAAATGGTAGGCATTTCTGGGGATATACTCCCCTGTGAGCCACGGACATCTCTGTGGCATCAGTTCTAACGAATTAGCAGTCCTTTCAAATTCTGCCGTTAGCCGTTCGGCAGCTTCTGGGTTGACCTGCGCCAGAAATGCGGCATGGGAAACGAGTATCTGCGTTGCCCGTTCCGATACAATCACACGATATTTATTCTGCTGTTTCATGACCTGCCGCCTCCTTGATTGCACTACGCATCATAGCAGCGACTTCATCAACAGAGTAGCCTTTGTTGCTATGCATCCTGTTCTCCTCGACAGCAAGCAGCTCCTCACGGAGTTTCAGCATTTTTTCCCTACGGTTGTATGTTGCGATATCCATAACGACCAAATCGCCCTCGCCGTTCTTAGTGAGGAAAATTGGCTCTGCGGTCTTTCTGCACATATCGGCAATTTCATTGTAGTTCTGGCGGATTGCTGCAGATGGGCGAATATTCATACGGGCACCTCCTTGAATTTGTGGTGGTAGTAATATTATACTCATATTATATCCATTTAATATAACAAAGTCAATTCACAACAGAAAGTTTTGGCATAGCCTTCCCGCTACCGTGCGCTTTGTTCCAACGCTTCCCGGCAGGCTTTTGCTAACTGGTCTCCACAGGAGGTGTTTTTAAATCCACATCGGATTCCCTTAATGCGCTCCTCTACTTCCTCCACCGTCATGCCTTCCACCAGTTTGGGAATTGCCTGGAGATTGCCGTTGCATCCTCCGGTAAACTTTACGTTATGCACCACATTGCCCTCCAGTTCCAGTTCAATTAATGTAGAGCATGTGCCCTTTGTGTGGTAAGTATACTTCATTGTAATTCTCCTTTCTATGTTTCCGGTATAAAAACCCTTTGTATTCTTTTGAAAAACCCGGTATTAAGAAAACTTTTATTTAAATAAGTGCAGATTCCCGCAAAAATGTATATAACCAAAAATACAACAAGCAGCAGTAAAAATTCATGGAATACGGTTAAATTGTAATCGTCAAACATATGGAGCACCTGGCTCATAACAACATGCTGCAGCAGAAATATGGCATAGGATATGCTGCCCGTATAACGGAAAAATCCTGTCAGCGGTTTTACTTTCATTATATATTTCCCCATGGTGTAAAATGCAAAGAAAAGACATACATAAATTACCTGGATGACAAGGAAAGAATCTATGGGAATGTGGACGCATAAAAGGAACAGCGCTCCGATGCCCCCTAAAATCCCAAGCCAAAGGTTGTCAAGATACTTCCTGTATTTTATAAACATCATGCCAAGCCAAAATGCCATCAGGCAGGTAATTAAATTACGCTCCCGTTGGATTAAAAAAATGGAATTTGGCCAGTGAAGGTACAATACCCCAATACCAAGCAGCAGCGTGGTAAAAATCTGGCACCGCTTTATACACCAGGTCAGCAGTGGGTAAAGCAGGTACAAAAGGATTAAGGGCCCTATAAACCATTCTCCGATACGGTAGTAATTTTCGGGGAAACGGTAGGAAAGGTATCCGTCCATGCCAAATAATGTGAGAATCATGGTTTTGGGGCTTCCGTTATAAAACAGGTTGTGGCGTTCCGCAGCCCGCTGGTAAAACAAAAAAAGCCAAATCATGTAAAACATGGGAAAAAGCCCCTTAAATCTTGTAAAATAGTATTTTTTCAAATCTTTCATATGTATTTCTTCATGGTTATAAAACAGGGATGCCCCGGACAGCATAAAAAAGATATTTACGCTGGTACACTCCCCCCATACCCCGTTGGCATGTTCGTAAAACAGGGGAAAGTCTGCAAACTGGGGCATTTCGTGGCATATGCCTGCAAAATGGTAGATAATGATAATAAAGGCAGTAATACTTCGCATAAAGTCAAAGGAATCAATGCGCTCTTTCATAAAACACCTCCTGAAAAATAAAATTATATGCCATTTTACCATATTCCTGTGTGAAATGAAAAAAAAACACAAAAAATTCATAATTTCTTTGAATATACAGGATATTGTGTTATAATACATACAATATACTAATTTGTACGGAGGAAAAGGTAAATGGGTATTATGAAATGTAAATGGGGAAAAAGAATCGCGGCATGTTTATTGGCAGTAACCGTGATTGCATCAAGCGGAGCAGAGGGAATGACGGCGTATGCAGCCGATGTCACAGGCGGTACGGGGCCGGGTACTGCAAACGGTACGGGTACGGGGACAGATATCACAGGCAATACGGCTGTTTCCAGTATTTCCCAGACTATGAAAGACGGCATGGTTTACCAGGATGTAGGTGGCAGTTTCGGGCGCAGCGGACGGTGGTTTAAGAAAAAAATTTCCGGTGGAAAATATTTCTTTACAAATACCGGAGGAAGCGCCATATATTTTAAAGTTACAGGCAGTAAAAGCGTAAATATTAAGTTTGTTTCCAATACTTCAGTGGCAACGCCTTACTTTGCATATTCCGTTGACGGAAAAGCCATGAAACGCCAGTCTATCAGCAAGAAAAAGATTAGTGTGGGAGACAAGGGCACACATTATGTACGTCTGGTGATTGACGCTATTTCAGAAAGTGAAAAACGGTGGAATGAAGCAGGTGTGGGGATTAAGAGTATAAAACCTGTTACAGCCGGAGGGACGGTGACAGGAGTGGAGCCTGTGAACGATACCATTGCTTTTTATGGTGACAGCATTACGGAAGGCATCAGAACCATCGGCATGTCATTGTCGCCCTCAGGGACAAGCGCCACCAACAGTTACACATGGTATTGCGCAAAGCAGTTAGAGATGGTACCCTATTTTGCAGGGTACGGCGGCTCAGGCATTATTAAGACAGGTTCCTTTAATACATGTTACAAAGCCATTACATCATTTTCCAGCAGCACGAAGGCGAAGAAATTTGATGCGGATGTGATTGTGGTGGAGCATGGGACAAATGATGTGAATGTAAGTTCCACCGCGTTTATCGGTGAGTATAGAAAAGTATTGAAAAAACTGCACAAAGCCCATCCTGATGCTTATATTATGGCGTTAATTCCCTTAAACCAGAGACATGCAGAGGATATTCGCAAAGCGGCAGAAGGCTTTGAGTATTGTACAGTTGTGGAAACCGGTTCATGGAAGATTTCATACATGGACGGTCTGCATCCCACAAAAAGCGGGGCGAAGACTATGGGCAAAAATCTGGCAAAGAAGATTGAGGAAGTATGGGAGGAAGATGAATAGCAAATGGTCACCGACTACATAGCAGTAGATTTGGAAATGACAGGTTTGAATGCAAAAAGAGATAAAATTTTAGAAATCGGAGCAGTGAAGGTAACAGATGGGAAAGTGACGGGTACATTTTCCCATCTGGTGAATCCGAAAGTCCCGGTCAGTGAAACCGTAACGGAGCTGACCGGGATTTCTAATGACATGGCGGCAGAAGGAAGACCTTTAGATGATGTGGTGGGGGAATTTTTGGATTTTGCCGGAGAACATATATGGGTGGGGCACAATGTTATCTTTGATTACAGTTTTATTAAGCAATGGGCGGTAAATCATGGAATACCTTTGGAAAAAGAGGCCGTGGATACATTGAAGATTGCCAGAAAATGCCTTCCCGGGGCGGAGAAAAAAACATTGGATTATCTCTGCGAATACTATGGTATTTCCAGAGAAAAGGAGCACAGGGCGTTGGATGACGCCGCAGCCACAGGAAAATTGTATGAGATATTGCGCCGGGAGTTTGGGCAGGAGCAAAAAGAAGTTTTTTCCCCCAAAAAACTGGAATATCGTGGGAAAAAACAGACAAAAGCTACGGAGCATCAAAAAAATTACTTGAAGGAATTAGAAAAATATCATAAAATAACAATTGATATTCCTCTGGATGAGCTGACACGCAGCGAGGCGTCCAGGATGACGGATAAAATTATCCGTCAATATGGCAGGATTCCAGATGGTTTAAGACATAGGAACGGAAAGATTCATCCATGGCATTAAGGGAAGCCTCTATGTCAGAGATTTTTTCCGGGGTGCCTGCCTCACTGTACAGCCTGGCAAGAAGAAGATATATTTTGCTGCTGTCAATATGCAGGGAGGAAGCATATTCTAAGATGGCAATGGCTTCCTGTATGTGGTTTAGTTCAGATGCCCGCATTCCGTAATTTAACAGGGTCTGGGACAAAATATGGTAATTTTCGTCACACTGGGACAAAAAATCCAGGTTGGCAGCGCCGTATTCCAGTTTCAAATCCGTGTTGGACATGTGGGATAAGTTTAATATTTGTTTTTGGGAGAGGTCAGTTAAAGTCCTTTCGCAATCCATTAAAACCTCATCCTGAATTTTTCCCATGGGCAGGGCATTTAAGTCAAGGGCTATATAGTCAAGATGGGACACATCCTGTTTCCTGGTGGAATTGGCACGGCGTTCCCGCTCAAAAAAGTCTTCCACTGTTTTTTCCCGGGAAGAGTTTTCTTTGTAACGGTTTCTTGCAAGCAGGCAGCCGACAATGATAAATATCGGTAAAAAAATGGGAAAGCCGAATTGTTGTAAAAATTGCATATGTGTAGTTCCTTTCTGTTTTAGTTTTCTATTAATAAAGAGGTGATAAAATGATTAATTTTTTTAATTCCAAGAGAAACCGTACAATCGCAGGCGTTATTGTAGTTGTTTTAGTTGCCAGCATGGTTGTGACAACAGTTTTGTCTGTATTATAAGACGGTTTTTGTAAAGTATCTGTTACAAATATACAGAAAAAGCAGGATTCTGTCAAATATATTCGTGGATATGCATCTTGAAAAATCAGTGACAAATGATTTAAAATATGTGTGTCGTAAATAACAGGCTTTTAGCAGTCCACTATGGATTAAGAGAGGAGAAAGCATGAAAAAGTATATGAAAATCCTTCCCGTTGTGGCGATTATTGCCGGGATAGGCGTGTTTGGGTATTCTATGGATACTGTTGATGCCAAGGGGCAGTCCAGGATTCCCGACACAGTTTACATTGAAGATATGGATGTCAGCGGAATGACAGAGGAAGAGGCAAATGAAGAAATAGAAGCGTATTTACAGCGTTTGGAGGGAACCATGTTCACCCTTTCCACGGGAGAGGGAAGTATCCGTGTTTCGGCGGAAGACTTAGGCCTTGAGATTGAAAACCAGGATGTGGTGAAGGAAGCATTAAATATCGGGAAAAGCGGAAATCTTATTGCCCGTTATAAAGATAAGAAAGATTTAGAGAAAGAACCGAAACGGTATGAACTTACCTGCAGCGTAGACGAAGAGCGGGTGGAGACTCTTTTAGAGGTGAACCGTGATAATCTCAGCCAGGAAGCCGTAAACTGCAGTTTGAAAAGGGAAAACGGCAGATTTACAATTACCGGAGGAGCTAACGGGATTGAGGTAGATGTTCCCGAGTCTGTGGATGCGGTTGTAAAATTTGTAGAGGAAGAATGGGATAAGGAAAACGCCAGCATTGATTTGGCGGTGGAGGTAACGGAGCCGGAGGGCACCAAGGAAGAACTGTCAAAGGTGAAGGATGTGCTTGGAACTTTCCATACGGACTTTAGTTCCTCATCTTCGGGACGTGCTGCCAATGTAAGGAATGGATGTTCTAAAATTGACGGCACACTGCTTTTCCCCGGAGAGCAGTTTTCCGTTGCAGAGGCGTTAAATCCTATGACGGCGGAGAATGGATATGAGCTTGCCGGTTCTTATGAGAACGGGACAACGGTACAGACTTACGGCGGGG
>CANRJF010000096.1 GCA_947630855.1 uncultured Lachnospiraceae bacterium | reverse complement strand
CAGGCGTGCAAAAATGCCATCGCGAAGCGATTTTCATGCATTTTTGCATTGTATCTGTGAAGGTACTGAACAGATACGAAAGGAAATTGTAAGATTTGGTCAAGAGTTTTGAAAATTTTAGCCGCTAAAATGGTTACCATGGAAAGGGGGCAGACAATATGCCATATGTTATACAAACGAATCAACTAAAAAAATCCATTGGCGGCAAAAATCTCGTATCCAATGTGTCCATGCATGTGAAAAAGGGTGAAATCTATGGATTTCTCGGGCCCAACGGCGCAGGCAAGACCACAGTTATGAAGATGCTGACAAATCTCTGGAAACCAACGGAAGGGAGTATTGAACTTTTTGGGAAGGAACTTACACCGACTTCTTATGAGGTGCTGAAACGAATGGGCAGCATTATTGAGTTTCCCACCTTTTATGAACATCTGAGCGGATGGGATAACCTGACTCTTCATTGTGAGTACATGGGATATTACAATCCCGGCAGTATTGAGAATGCTTTGGAAATGTTAAATCTGGCAGATGCAGGGAAAAAACCGGTACGGGAGTTATCATTGGGTATGAAACAGCGCCTTGGACTTGCCCGTGCCATACTTTGCAGACCGGAATTACTCATTCTGGATGAGCCTGCAAACGGCCTTGACCCGGCAGGAATGAAGCAGATTAGGAATTTATTGAAAATGCTTTGTACGGAATACGGTATTACCATTCTTGTGTCCAGCCACATTCTTTCCGAGATTGAAAGCATTGCCGATACCATTGGTGTTATTCATCGTGGTGTGCTTAAGAAAGAAGTTGCCATGAAAGAAATTTCAGAAATGAGCCTTGCCTATATTGAGTTAAGTGTGGTTAATACAAAGAAGGCAGCTTATGTGCTGGCTGATAAGATGGAGATTGATAATTTTAAAATTGTGGAGGATGGGAAGATTCGGATTTATGACCGTCATGTATCCACACAGGAATTGTCAAAGGTTCTGGCGTTGAATGATGTAGAGATTAAAGCCGTTGGTAAAAAAGCAGAATCGCTGGAAGATTATTTTCTGAAAATTACGGGGGAGGTGCAGCAGTAATGTTAAAATTAATTAAACTCGAATGGAAAAAGAATAACATAGGAAAATATTTCCGCAATGCGGTGATTCTTGCAGGACTTCTCGGATTGTTTATTTTTGCCCTGGCTTATTTGGGGATAGCCAATGATGCGGATACCGGAGTGCCGGATGCGGCGCCGGGGAATGAGATGATTTCTTCTTCCATTGAATTGTTTACCAGCATGTCCTTTCTGATTTTTACCAGTGTGATGTTAGCGTCCTTTATTGTTACAGCATACAAGAACAAGACTATGAATCTGATGTTTTCCTATCCCATCAGACGGCAGAAAATACTGGTTTCGCAGATGCTGGCAGTATGGATTTTTAATTTTACTGCATTGATTTTGACAAAGATTCTGATTTATGGATGTATCCTCGCAGGTTCTCACTTTATGACATCTGCGTTCCCCATTGATTTTAATATGGCAAGCCTGTCGTTTTATGTGCAGCTTATTTTAAAGTCAGCGGTAATGGTAAGTGCAGGTTTTATCTCACTGTTTATTGGTCTTGCCATGAAATCATCAAAGGCAGCCATTATTTCGTCTTTCCTGTTAATTCTTTTAACACAGGGAAATATAGGTGATTTTACCATGAAAAATAATATGGTTTTTCCGGTAATTCTGACTTTGGTATCATTGGTTTTTGCGGTTTTGTCGGTATACCGTGCAGAAACCAGAGATTTGATGTAGCAGGAAGTGTCTATGAGAGGGGGATTACAAGTTTATAAGTTTTCCATTCACACCCAAAATAAAGCATTTCGCGCCATGCAATCAGTAAAAAAATGCAAATGACGATATAATATAATAAGAAACAGTATATTTGTATTCTTGGGAAGTGAAAGGAAGTTAGAATATTATGAGGATTGCGGTTTGTGATGATGACCGGGCAGTCAGGCAGGAACTTTTCCGTCTGATAAAATTGCAGGCGCCGGAAGCGGATATAGCGGAATACAAATCGGGGGAAGAAATGATTCATGGGGCGGGGAATTTTGACATGGTTTTCCTTGATATTGAAATGGGAAAAGTGTCCGGCATGGAGATAGCAAAAAGCATAAGGAAACAGGAAGAGGGCGGAATACAAAAGAGCATTATTATTTTTGTGACAGGGTATCGGGAATATATGGAAGAGGCATTTGATGTAAATGCGTTTCATTATCTGGTAAAGCCCCTTGACGCAGAAAAGTTTTCCCAGGTTTTTAACCGGGCATGGAAAGAAATGTCTGCCGCATGGGAACAGACAAAAAAATATATCATGGTAAGAAATTCAGGAACACAGCAGAAACTATTGTTAAAGGATATTTATTACATAGAAAGCGGTAATAAAAAAGTTATTTTTCATACAACGGAGGGAACGCTGGAAGTTTACGGGAAAATGGAGGAACTGGAAAACGGTTTGGGAAAAACCTTTTACCGCTGCCACAGATGTTATCTTGTAAACATGGAAAAAATCTGTGCATACAGTGGGAACAACATAAAGGTCATAAACGGGGACAATCTGCTTCTTGCAAGGAGGAAATATTCTGATTTCATCAAGACCTATATGAGGTATGTAAAAAACGGAGGGATTGTTAATGTCTGAAATGTTGTTTCCTGTTTCTATGTATTTTATAAACAGTATATTGAGCTGTGTTTATACACGGAATTTTTTAAAAGAAAAGCATGGAAAAAGGGCGGTTTTGGCGGTATGGATTATTGTTTGCTTTCTTATTCAGATTGCTGTTTTTGAAATAATGGGCAGCAGATTCCAGGTCAGTGAAGTTATAAAGATAATCATAAATGTGTGCATTCTGCTGTTTATGCAGTTTCTATTTTTTAAGAAAGATATACAAAAACAGTTTTTTGTTGTATTTAGCTTTGCGGCAGGGAAAGAAACCGTAAAATACATTGCCAGTGTATTTAGCAGTGCTTTCACCGGATTATGGAATAAGACTTTTAATTTTCTTCTTGTAAAAAATGTGTTGGATACATTAGATAAAACCTATTGCTGGGAAAATATCTCTATTACAGTTATAGCAATCGTAAGTGTCCTGTTTTATGCGCTGCTGTTATCTGGATATCTGTTTTTGATAAGCAGGAAATTTGTAAAAAAGGATTATCCATTACAAATACAGGAAAATATATTTCTGATTTTACCCTGCATTGCCGCATTATGTATTTCCGTAACCATGAAGCTTATGATTGTATCGGTTGAAAACGGGATGACAGTCATTATGTACGATACTGTTCCTGCAACGAAATTCTGGATACCCGTTATCTGTGTTATGCTGCTTTCTACTATTATTGCAAGCGTCATATTGTTTCAGAAGCTGGTGCAGTATAACGAAGAAACCGCAAAACGTGCCATGCTGGAAAATCAGGTGCGCCAGATGCAGAAAGAGATTGTGGAAATACAGAATATATACATGGATATGCGGGGGCTTCGCCATGATATGAGAAGCCATTTAGCCAACATTTCCCTGCTTGTCAAGGGGGCGGCAGGCTCGGTGGATGAGGAATTGGAAAGCTATATGGGAAAAATGGAGGAAACTGTAAAAAAGCTGGATTTTGCTTATCAGACAGAAAACCCTATTACGGATATTATTATTCATCAGAAAGGACAGGAGGCGGAGAAGAGGAAGATACAGTTTACGGTTGATTTTGCCTATCCATCAAAACTTTTGATAGATGTTTATGATGTTGCGGTTATTTTAAATAATGCACTGGAAAATGCCATAGAAGCATGTGTTAGAGCAGAAGGAAAAAGGCAGATAGAGCTGCGTTCTTATGTGAAAGGCAGCCTGTTTTTTATAGAGATTGAAAATGATTTTTCCGGGGAAATTGTTATAGAGAAGGAGACCGGACTGCCTGTAAGCAGTAAGGATAAGGGAAAGCTGCATGGGATTGGAATGTCCAATATCCAAAGATGTGCAAAAAAGTATATGGGAGATATTGACATTGTAATTTCTGATACAGGCGGCAGGAAGAAATTCGGCCTTACGGTAATGATGAATGGGAAATCTGCGGCGGGAGTCTGATGCCATTTCACACTCAAAATGGAGCAGTTCGCGCTTTAAAGGAAAAAGCGGTTAGACCATAAATTGCAATAAATCGAAAAAATATTGATTTGGGGAAATAGAGTAATTATAATATGGATAAGGAAGCCCGTATAAATTTGTTGATAAAAAGCGGAGGTTCGAGGTATGGCAGAAAGCCAAAACATAGAATGGAAAGAGTCGTGGCGTGATGAATATTTGAAATGGATATGCGGATTTGCTAACGCACAGGGGGGCAAAATATATATCGGAACACGGGATGATGGAACGGTCACCGGAGTTAAAAATGCCAGGAAACTGTTGGAGGACATTCCAAACAAAATTCAGAACAAGTTAGGAATCGTGGCAGATGTAAATCTGTTCACCAAAGACGGTTTGGACTATATTGAAATCGTGGTCAACCCGTGTTCATTTCCGGTAAATTATGATGGCGAATATCATTATAGAAGCGGCAGCACAAAGCAGCAGCTGCGTGGTAATGCATTGACTAATTTTTTAATGGCTAAGACGGGATTAAAATGGGATGCAGCTACAATATCCAATATTGGTATTGATGATTTGGATAAAGAGAGTTTTGATATTTTCAGAAGAGAAGCTTTGCGAAGCGGGCGGATGGAGAAGATTGACTTGGACATTCCCAATGCTGAACTTTTAGAAAAACTTGATTTGGTGGTTGATGGTAAGCTGAAACGTGCAGGTGCATTGTGTTTTTACAGAGAGCCGGAAAAAGTTATCGGCGGCTGTTATGTAAAAATTGGCAAATTTGAAGGCAGCGAGCTATTGTATCAGGATGAAGTACATGGTTCCCTGCTTATTATGGCGGATAGAGTGATTGACCTGATTTATCTCAAATACCTGAAAGCTGCTATTTCCTATTACAAGGAAACAAGAGTGGAAACCTATCCTTTTGCCCGTGATGCCGTGCGCGAGGCTGTCTATAATGCTCTTATTCATTGCAATTGGGCTGATAATGTTCCTGTGCAGATACGCATTGAGGATGACGCTATGTTTATCAGTAATTGCAGTATGCTTCCCTTTGGGTGGACAGCGGAGACACTTTTAGGTTCCCATGTATCCAAACCATACAATCCGGATATTGCAAGAGTGTTCTACCGTGCCGGATATATTGAAAGCTGGGGACGTGGTATTCAGAAAATCCGGGATGCCTGTAAAAATCTTGGAGCAAAAGACCCAGAGTACATTGTCCATGGCGAAGATATTATGGTAAAATTTATTGCACTCCAAAGTGCCAAAGTGCCAAATGTCACAAAGGATGTCACAAAGGATGTCACAATAGAAATTAAATTAATGGAATTGCTCAAAGAAAATGCTTCCATAACTACGTCAGAAATGGCAGAACAGCTATCTGTTAACAGAAGAACCATTCAGAGAGGATTGGTTACATTGAAAGGCGAAGGCAAAATAGAACGCAAAGGCGGCAGGCGTTATGGTTATTGGGAAATTCATGATAATGCAAAATAACTGACGAAGAACATGAACTATGGCGTTACAATTCATGGCAGAGTGATGGCAAATGTGTATGCTCTGGAGTTTAAGATGAAAGGAAAGAAAACACATGAAACGGCTTTTTTTACTGGAAGATGATTTGAGTTTAATAAACGGGCTTTCCTTTGCCGTAAAAAAACAGGGATATGAAATAGAAGTTGCCCGTACCACACTGGAAGCCGAAACATTATGGTCAGACGGAAGTTTTGATTTGGTCATTTTGGACGTATCCCTTCCCGACGGTTCCGGCTTTGATTTTTGTAAAAAAATACGCCGGACTTCAAAAGTACCTGTCATGTTCCTTACTGCTGCTGACGAAGAAACAGATATTATTATGGGGCTGGATATCGGGGGAGACGATTACATTACCAAGCCGTTTAAATTGGCAGTATTTTTATCAAGAATTAACGCCTTATTGCGCAGGAGTGAAAATTTCAATACGGCTGTTACAGAATTAAACTCCAATGACATAACGATACAGCTTTTAAAAGGCGAGGTATATAAAAAGGGAAAACTCCTTGACTTAACAGCCAGTGAATATAAATTGTTATGTCTGTTTATGGAAAATCAGGGCCAGATACTTTCCCCTGAACAGATTTTAGGGAAACTGTGGGATTGCAGCGAAAGTTATATAGATAATAATTCCCTTACAGTGTATATCCGCAGACTCCGTACCAAAATTGAGGATAATCCGGGGGAACCAAAACGGATTATTACGGTTCGCGGCATGGGGTATAAATGGAATACGGCAGATTGAGGTGTGGGATGAGAATATTTGCGAACCGGAAAATCAAATATCTTTTTGCCGCTGTTATATTGTGTATCTTAGTTTTTACTCTGATTTCAGCGCTATTAGCAGTCTTTGAAGTAAAAAATGCAGCCTATGGCATAATGATTTGCGGCCTTTGCATAATGACTGTCATATTGATACTCTGTTACGGATATTTCAGGGAACAGCATAAGATTATGGAAAATGCCGTATTTTGCATTACAGAATATATATCCGGCAACAAAGATGTTACCATTGAGTGTAACGACGAGGGAGAATTGTACAGGCTGTTCCATGAAGTAAATTGTTTAGCTGCTATATTAAATGCCCATGCGGAAAATGAAAAAAATGCAAAGAAATTCCTGCAAAATACCATATCGGATATTTCACACCAGCTAAAAACACCCCTTGCAGCCCTTAATATTTATAACGGCATTATGCAGGATGAAGCAAAGGAACTTCCCACAATTTTGGAATTTTGCCAGCTTTGTGAGCAGGAGCTTGACCGCATAGAAACACTGGTACAAAATCTTTTAAAAATCACAAAGCTGGATGCGGGTACGATTGTATTGGAAAAGTCTTTGGAAAATGTATCAGAACTTGCAGAGAGCGTAAAAAAAATCTTTATGTTCCGGGCCGGACAGGAGGGAAAGGAAATCTTTTTGTCCGGTGATGAAGAAATCACTTTTTTGTGTGACCGTAACTGGCTCATTGAAGCCATGGGCAACCTTGTAAAAAATGCCCTTGACCATACGAAAAAGGGTGACTTTATCCGTATTGAATGGCGGGCCTTTGCGTCTGTTGTCCAGATTACCGTAAAGGATAATGGCAGCGGCATATCCCCCGAAGATTTACACCATATTTTCAAACGGTTTTATCGAAGCCGTTTTTCTAAAGATACGCAGGGTATCGGCCTTGGCCTGCCCCTTACAAAGGCAATCGTGGAAGCCCACAACGGGACAATTGAAGTTGACAGCACATTAGGCATGGGAACCTCTTTTGCAATGAATTTTCTGATTCCTACAAAATTGTAGGGTAATTGTAATATGGATGTAGGATTTCTCTGTTATTTTAGATTTATCGTATCTGTGAGGAAACTGAACAGATACGATTTATCAAAACAGAAAGAGGTGTTTACACAATGAATTTATTAGAAGTCAGCGATATCTGTAAAACTTACGGAAGCGGCGAAACCGCTGTACATGCGTTAAAGAAAGTCAGTTTTTCCGTTCCAAAAGGTGAGTATGTAGCTATCGTGGGGGAATCCGGTTCCGGCAAAAGTACCCTTCTCAATATGATAGGCGCACTTGATGTACCTACATCCGGTAAAGTAATGATTAGCGGCAAAGATACCTTTTCTATGCGTGAGAGGGAGCTTACCGTTTTCAGGCGGAGAAATATTGGTTTTATTTTTCAGGCGTTTAACCTTATCCCTGAATTGACGGTTGAGCAGAATATTATCTTTCCGGTGCTGCTTGATTATCAGAAGCCCGATAAAAAGTATCTGGAAGAACTGCTTACAGTACTTAATCTGAAAAAACGGCGGAATCATTTGCCCAGCCAGTTATCCGGCGGACAGCAGCAGAGGGTGGCAATCGGACGCGCCCTTATTACGCGTCCATCCTTAATTCTTGCCGATGAGCCCACGGGAAATCTTGACTCCCAGAACAGCAGCGAAGTAATTGCCCTGTTGAAAGAAGCGTCAAAAAAATATGAGCAGACGATTATCATGATTACACACAACCGCAGCATTGCCCAGACGGCGGATAGAGTTTTGAATGTATCGGACGGCGTGCTCACCGATTTGGGGAGGTGCCGTGAATGAGAAGTTATCTTAGCCTGATTCCAATATCTGCAAAGGTGCACAAACGGCAGAACCGCATGACGCTTTTTTGCATTATTATTTCGGTTTTTCTTGTAACAGCAATTTTCAGTGTAACGGAAATGTTTCTACGGACGGAAAATTCCAACATGGAAAAGGAGCATGGACGCTGGCATATCCGTGTGGAAAACATTTCCCAGGAAACTGCAGAAGAAATCAGCCGGCGCAGCGATGTTACGGCTGTGGGCATGCAGGAATCATTTAATTTTGAGGCAGAACAGCCATACTACATTGAAGGGAAAAAAGCCGCCTTATACGGTACGGATGAAATCTATATGACAAGATTGGCGGCAGACAGCCTTGAGAAAGGCACATTTCCCCAAAGTGACGGACAGGTTATGTTAAGCAGCAATGCAGGGCTTGCTATGGATATACAGATTGGAGATAAGGTGACAGTGGAGACTCCGGCGGGGGATACCGATTTTACGGTGTCCGGTTTTGGCTCGGATGATAAAAAATATTTTCAGGGACAGAACTATATGGTTGCCGTGTACATGACAAGGGATGCGTTTCAGGCGCTTATGGCGGAAAACGGGCTTTCGGAAAATCCCTCCTGTTATATACAATTTCAGGATGTGGCGAAAGCATCAGAAGCAATTGCAAAAATCGGGGAGCAGTATGGCCTGCCGGAAGGAAGCATTTCAGAAAATACTGCCATTATGGGCCTTGCGGGAAAAAGCACGCATGAATTCATAAGAAGAGTCTATGGAATGGCAGCGGTTCTTTTTCTTCTGGTATTACTGGCAGGGGTATTGATGATTACCGGAAGCCTTAACAGCAATGTGGCCCAGAGGACAAAATTTTTCGGTATGATGCGCTGTGTAGGTGCAAGCCGCCAGCAGATTATCCGGTTTGTACGGTTGGAAGCGCTGAACTGGTGTAAGACGGCAGTACCTATTGGGCTGATTTTAGGCACGGGGGCAAGCTGTGGTATCTGTGCATATCTGCATTATGGCATCGGTGACGAATGGATTACCATGCCGGTGCTTGCCGTCAGCCCCACGGGACTTTTAAGCGGAGTGGCTGTTGGAATTGTGACAGTGCTTTTAGCGGCGCAGTCTCCTGCAAAACATGCCGCAAAAGTTTCTCCTGTGTGTGCAGTTTCCGGCAATGGAGAAAAGGCGGTTTCTGTACGTCATTCCTCTAAACGGAGTTTTGGCAGGATTGAGAGGACTTTGGGAGTGCATCATGCAATGGCATCCGGGAAAAACTGGTTTTTAATGACCTCTTCTTTTGCACTCAGCATTATCTTATTCTTTTGTTTTTCCATTGGGATGGATTTTGCAAAGGGACTCATGCCCACTTTGAGATCATGGCAGCCGGATGTTTCCCTGAACGGCTATGCCAATGCACTTGTGTTAAAACAGAATCTGACAGATGAAATCAGAAAGATACCAGGCGTGAAATCCACATTTGGCACTTCCTATCTGGGAAACGTTCCCGCAGTCTGCTCCCGTGAGGGGATTGACTGTATCAATCTGGAATCCTATGATGATTTCCTTCTGGAAAGGGCAAAAGATAGTATGGTTACGGGAGATTTGTCAGAGATTATGGGAGACAGCGATAAGGTTATGACGGTTTTTAATAAGGACAATCCGCTGAAAGTGGGAGACACACTTGTGATTGGTGGAGAAGAGGTGGAGATTACCTGTGCGGTATCTTCCGGCGTGTTTCCCAGTGAATTTCTTGTAATCTGTTCCCGGGAAACTTTTGAGCGGCTGACAGGAGAATCAAATTATACATTGATTGGCATACAGTTAAATAAAGATGCCGATGATGAGACAGTACGGCAAATCAGCAGACTTGCAGGAAGTGACGTGATTTTTACAGACGACAGGGAAATGAACCGGTCGAGTAATCTTACTTATCTTGCAATAAAAACTCTTGTATATGGTTTTTTGGCGATTATTGGTTTGATTACAATGTTCTATATTATTAACAGTATTTCCATCAGTGTATCGGCCCGGACAAAACAATACGGGGTTATGCGGGCTGTTGGCATGGACGGCAGACAGCTTACCCGGATGATTTTTTCTGAAGCATTTACTTATGCCGTCCTGGGTCTGACAGCCGGTTGTGCTGTTGGTATTCCCTTTCACTATTTTTTACATTCCCGGATGATTACACCGTTTTTCGGAACGATATGGCATCTGCCTTTTGCAATGATGTGTGTTATCATTGTGTTTGTTTCTGCCTGTGCCGTCGCTGCGGTTTATGCCCCGGCAAAGCGGATGCAAAACATGGCAATCACCGAAACAATTAACGAATTATAAAATGTTTTATCCTCTCTCATGGGATTTTCTTATGGGGGAGGATATTTTTTGCTTGCATGGAAATTTTTATAGCGGTACAGTTTACAAAAGAGGGCATGAAAAGCGAGGAATATAATTTTTCACAGGTATAGACTAAAGGCAGGAGGTAAGGAAATGGAATGGTTGAAAAATCTAAGCAGTGCAATAGAGTACATAGAAGAAAATCTTGATAAAGAGATATCCTATGAGGAAGCAGCCCGTATTGCATGCTGCGGGCCTTATTACTTTCAGCGTTTGTTTTCCTATGTTGCGGGTATTTCCCTTTCGGAGTATATCCGCAGACGCAGAATGTCACAGGCTGCTTTTGAGCTGCAGAGGGCAGATAAAAAGGTGCTGGACGTTGCCTTAAAATATGGATATACATCACCCACATCTTTTAACAGAGCATTTAAAAGTGTTCACGGCATAACACCTGCCGCCGCCAAAAGCAAAGGAAGCATCTTAAATGCTTATCCGCCCATTAGTTTTTCCGTAAAAATTACAGGAGGAAATGTTATGTCATATCACATTGCAGAAACAGGAGCTATCAGAATTGTGGGCATTCGTAAACCTTTAACAGAGGATATGGAAGAAAATCAGAGAATTGTTCCCGGTTTTTGGAAAGATACTCTGGGAAAAAATCAGTTTTCAGATATATGTCTTTTATCAAATGAAAATCCAAAAGGGGTTTTAGGCATAAGTGTTTACCATGACCGGGAAAATATTTTTTATTACATAGCTGCCGCCACAAACAAAGAAGTTCCCCCAGGAATGTATGAGTATGAAATTCCGCCCGCAACCTGGGCAGTCTTTGAAAATGAGGGGCATTTTAAAGAAAATGTGCAGGATGTTTTTAAACGTTTTTTTACGGAATGGCTCCCGTTTTCCGGTTATGAATATGCCGGACTGCCGGATATTGAAGTGTACCCTGTTGTGTACGGGAAACCGTTCTGCGGCCATTCCCAGGTGTGGATAGCAATAAAAAAAGAAAAGGAGAAGTAAGTATGCAGAATCAAATGACAAAATATGCTATTGAAACGGAAAATATTATAAAGCGGTATAAAAACGGCGTACAGGCGCTTTCAGGCGTATTCCTTTCTGTGAAAGCCGGTGAAATTTTTTCCCTGTTAGGAGAAAATGGGGCGGGAAAGTCTACCTTAATCCGTATATTGACAACTTATCTGCGTCCCACTTCCGGCGAAGTGACTGTGTTTGGAAAAAACATTTACACGGAAGCTGCGTGGATACGGTCACAGATTGCCTGCGTTGCACAGCAGACATCTATTGACACTCAATTATCCTTAGAAGAAAATATGCTGTTTCAAAGCCGTTTATACAAAATCCCGAAAGCAGATGCAGTAAAGCAGATGGAAAAACTTATCTATGGTTTTGGCTTGGAACGGTATCGGAAATATCCGGTAGCGTCTTACTCCGGCGGAGTAAAACGCCGGCTTGACATTGCCCTTAATATGATGTCAAAACCCCGTATTCTTTTTTTGGACGAGCCGACTGTGGGTATGGATGCAGGCTCCCGTAATTTAATGTGGGAAATGATGAAACAGATTCGCGATGAATTTAAAATTACCATATTTCTTACAACCCATTATCTTGAAGAAGCCGAAAGATTAAGCAATCATATCTGTATTATGAAAGACGGAAAAACAGTAAAACAGGGAACTTTAGCAGAATTGTGTTCACTGTCCGAATCAACTTTGGAAGATATTTTTTTGCATTTGACAAGCGCAGAATCCGGTAAAAGAGAAGAGGAGGATTGTATATGAGTGTATTCACAATTTTATATCGAAATGTTAAGTGGCGTTTTCACAATGCCTTTACCATTGTGATTACCATTTTGCAGCCTGTCCTGTGGCTTGTTCTTTACAGCAGCATCGCGGGGCAGACGATGAAATCTGCCGGAATAGAAAACTACACGGCATTTATCCTGCCCGGTTTAGTAGTATTAGTCAGCTTTTCTGCCTGCAGCAGCAGTGGAATAATGAATTATATGATGAAGTCGGACGGCAGTTTTTACAGGGTACTAATATCTCCTGTCAGACGCAGTTCTATTGTTTTGGGAGGGCTTCTTGAAGCTGTATTGTGTACGTTTCTTGAAGTGGGGATTATGTGTGTTATCAGCCGGTTTTTCTCTGTCAGGCTTGCCGCTGACATAAGGGGTATGTTTCTCATTTTTATTTTAGTATTTCTGACAGCATTTTTTATTGCGGGATTCGCTTATGGAGCCAGCCTGGTTTTACCTGACGAGGTTATGTACGAAACGGTGATGAATGCTGTTGTATTGCCTGTATTTTTCCTTAGTACAGCCTTGTTCCCGGCAGAGGATATAAACGGCATTTTGAAAACAGCAGTCAATATCAATCCGTTTACCCATGTGATTAATATTCTGCGTGATGTGATATTATATGGCACTGCAGAAAGAAATTATTTATTATTTGTGATAATGCTTTTTGTGGTTATGGCAGGTCTTGGTTTTATATGGGCGTTATGCGGGCTGAAAAAAGAGATGGATTTGTAGGCTGATATAGTTATACCCCAGAACATACCCATTTGGCCCACGGATAATAAGGATAATATCAGACGTTAATTTTGTGGTACAAAATTTGTAAGACAAAAGTGACGTCTGTTTTTTGTGCGCATTTTTACCCTGTTATGAAGTCATTATAGCCCAGACTGGTTAATAAAAAAACAGTTTATAACGCCTCATTTCTTAGTGAAAAAAAGCAACGTATACCGAAAAAAGTGCGTTCTGTATCAAATGGATTGATATTTATTATTAGTTTCAGTAAATTATGTTAGCGAGCAGGCAGAGATGGGAATTTTGTGCCTTGAGCGAAGCGAAAGGAAGGGACATAAATATGGAGAAAATTGTTATGAAGAAAAAAGGAAAACTGTTTCGGAGAATGATGGCGGGGCTTCTTTGCGGAATGCTGATGATAGGGATGACATTGCAGGCATTACCGGCAAAGGTGTTTGCGGCGGAAACGGATTTTATAGAAGAAAATACACAGATGCAGGACGCCGGAAATGCGGAACAGGTAATCGGGACGGAAGAACCTACTCTGCCGGAGGACAGTGATATGCCGGAGAACAGCGGAGACGCTGGGAATGAAGAACAGGAAGCCGGGACGGAAAGCACGGAAGCGGACGAAGAACAGGAAGCCGGGACGGAGAAACCGGAAAGCACGGAAGCGGACGAAGAGCAGGAAGCCGGGACGGAAAGCACAGAAGCAGATGAAGAACAGGAAGCCGGGACGGAAAGCACGGAAGCAGACGAAGAACAGGCGACCGAGGAGGAATCTGATGCGGGAGACGAGGGGCAGACAGAGACGACGGAAGAACCTGCTGTGCAGGAGAGTACGCAGGTGCAGGATGTTGTTAACGGAGACAACCTGTCGATAGCGTTTCGGGCGCAGAATGCAAAAAGTTCAAAAAGCTATGGCCTCTGGATAAATGGAATCCAGGTAACCGATGGGAATGCAGCCGATGTATTAGGAAATTCCACGGTCAGCTATGTACCGGATACGAATGTGCTGACGTTGAATGGGGCGAATCTTACGACAGTGTATGAG
>CANRJF010000095.1 GCA_947630855.1 uncultured Lachnospiraceae bacterium | reverse complement strand
TCCTAAATAATATTGATACAACCATTATACTATATATTGCTTATTTGTACAAGGATTTTAAGGACGTACTACTAGTTGTCGGAGATGAACTTTTGCTGGATTGTGATGTTCCCGAAACAGATGAATTTGTCAGTGTGAGTAATTATCATTTAAAGGAGAACGGGGAGATGACTTCGATATGGCTTTTTGGACATGGTTTTGCAGAAGTACGCTGTATAGAAGATGGTCTTTACTATTTTGACAGTACAGAATATCCCAAAAGCAAAGAAGAACCGCTGGAATACATTTGGCATGTCAATGCCGTTTCAAAGTATGATTTCCATGGAAATAAAATAGCTACCTATTGTCTGGCAGACCCTGCAAAATTAGAGGAAGGTTTTCAGATTATAGAGATTATAATTTACGATGGAAAGGCAACAGCCTTTTTTGTTGACAAAAACGAAGAATACCTATATATCAGCCAGATTCCATTAGAGTAGAGATTCAGGAGAAGATTATTCCATTATGGGATTGAAAAAACAATTAAGGGGGTTTGCAGAGATGAAAAAAAGATGGTTAAGAATATTTAGCATGGTATTGTTTGGCAGTATATTGATGATACAGGCAGGAAGGGACGAAAAGCTTAATGGGAATATCCAGGAGGAGGCTGCCGGGCCGGAAGGGGAAAATCTGGTAGGAGAAACGGAGGAAACAGAACAGGAATGCGCTCTTGAAGGATATCAGGTATTTGACTCAAATCTGCTTGGAAGTGAGTTTTTAAGCCAGGCGATAGTGGACAGGGCAGCGGAGGATATAGGGAAAGAAAAAGAAGAGTTTGTGCCTGTGGTCTGTGAAAACAGCAGTTTTCCTGAGGGACTGGTTGTTAAGATAGAAGAGGTTTTGCATCGAATTAAAGATCCTCTGTCACGTGCCTATTGCGCCATTGAAATTAAGATGGAAGAAGAAGTTTTTCAGCGTATTAAGGGAGACAGTGTGTATGATGCAATGGTTGAAGAATTTGGTTTGAAAGACTATGAACTGACGGATAAGGAGGAACTGGACAGGCTGTTCCCGAAAGCGGCCCCGGTATATTATGGCCAGGAGACATATAAAGACGTTTATCAGTGGATTAGCAGGTATTATGACATACCGGAAGATGTCGCTTCTATATACCGTATGGAGTTAATGCATGGGAAGGATAATTATCTGTTTGTAAGTTACGGAATTGGTTTTCAAAAAAGCAGGATCAGGCTGACGGAACGGATTGGAGATGAATTTCGTACAATATATGAGTTTGATATAGCGGACGAAAATTTCCTAACGGGCGTAACCCGGTATGAAGACAAGTTCTATTTTATTGCAGAGAATGAGGATGCCAATGTGGTTGGGGAAAGCGGGATTACAATTTACAGGCTGGGCTATGATTCTTTTGGGGACAGCATTCGTATCCGTTACCAGCCGGAGGAATATGCAGTGGAAAGTTATGATTCAGACAGCGAGGAACTCCAGCCCTTGATAGAGGGAGGGTATATAGACAAAGTGTTACAGGATTTTTCATCAGGGAAGTACCTGCATGAAGGGAACCGGCAGGACGGGGCGGAAATTTATTATGGGGATGAGGAAAGGGTGTTTGAAAGGGAGTCTGAGGGCAGTGCCTATGAAATGTACAGGATGGATATTGCAAACTGCGGCTGTCCTGTGTATCTGTGCAAAGACATGTACCTGCCCCAAGAAGATGGGGGAGGAATAAAGTATCTGGATGTGGATTATTTCTATTTAGACAATGAAAAAAATTATTTCCGAAAATTAGAAAAGCTGAGCATACCGATATGGGCGTATGGCGAAGTGGGATTTCTGGTTCAAATATGGTTTAAAGAGATGGCGGGAAAAGTATATACATTCCGCGTTTATAATTTGTCAAATTATAACTACCTGATGAATATAGCGTTGGTGGAAGGGGATAAAGTTACTTCGGTGGGAACATATTTTTTGTGGCCTAAGAAACAATTTGTTTTGGAAGAAAGACAGGTGTTTTACCAGGAAGAAAACGTGGTACAGGGGGACAGGTATTTTAAAGTCACATATGGGGGAGATTCCAGGTATCACTATATACTGTATGGCAGGGACGGAAATGTTTTAAAAGAGGGGGAAGGGAAAAAGCAGCCGCTGATTGCATATATAGATGAGGCCACCATTGTTTTGAAGGAATACGGGGAAGAAGGGGAGAGGTATACGGTCTATTATGATATAGAAAATGACAGGCTGTCAGAAACTTATCTGAATCCGGTGGCGGCGGGAGAAGGGAAAACGGCTTATTTGGATTACCGGGGTGATGATACGGTTATAGTAGTCAAAAATATGTTTGACATGGACTATTACGAAGAAATCCCTTTGGATTTTGATATAGAGAATGTTGAGTTTAGTTCTGCCGGTTACATAACATATGACACATTGCATGTTGAGTACATATATATTGAAACGAGAGGACAGATGAGTCAGGAGTTTGATTTGGAGGTGGATGAATGATTATCAGTGCAAGCCGAAGAACAGATATTCCCTCATATTATTCGGAATGGTTTTTTAACAGGTTGGAGGAAAAATATGTTTTGGTAAGAAATCCCATGAATATTCATCAGGTAAGTAAAATAGATTTATCGCCGGAGGTTGTTGACGGAATTGTTTTCTGGACGAAAAATCCCACTCCAATGTTAAAAAGACTGGAAAAACTTGAAAAATATAATTATTATTTTCAATTTACATTAACGGCGTATGGGCCGGAGATAGAAACAGGACTCCCATCAAAAAATAAGGTTATCATACCGGCATTTCAGCAATTATCGAAAGAAATTGGTAAGGAAAAAGTGATTTGGAGATACGACCCTGTATTTCTCAGTGAAACTTATACCATAGATTATCATTGTAAGTATTTTGAGGTATTAGCGTCAAAACTTGCACAATACACAGAAAAATGTACGATTAGTTTTATAGATTTTTATAGAAAAACAGAACGAAACATAAGACCATTGCATATACAGCCGGTTACAGCGGAACAGCAAATGGAGATAGCAGAAAAATTTGCCAAAACAGCACAAAAATATAACTTATTTTTAGATACCTGTGCAGAGTCCTGTGATTTCAGTAAATTTGGAATTTCCCATGCTTGCTGTATTGATAAAAAACGGTTTGAAAGAATAGGTAAATATAAACTAAATGTCGAAAAGGATAAGAATCAGAGAAGCGAATGCGGATGTGCATCAAGTATTGATATCGGAGCTTATAATACATGTAAAAATGGTTGTTTATACTGTTATGCTAATTACAGCGGCACATGCGTGGAAAACAATTTCGGAAAGCATAATTTTAAATCACCTTTATTGTCCGGAGAAATAAATGAAGAGGATAAAATTAAAGAAAGGAATGTGAAATCATTGATAAACGGACAAATAAAGAAAGGGACTGGTGTATTTTGAGGAAGTTGGATATAATAGAAAAAGATTATTAGCAGGGCAAGGAGGCGGCAATCCAATGAAGTGTATATTAATGAATAAAAATACGCCCGTAGTGGAACTGGAATTGGATGATGATACTGCTACAATATTAAAAGTAATGCAGACTTACGAATTGGATTTTCTGCCGGTTGGAATAGATACAGGAAATGGAAGCCCAAGCAAGAAGGCATTAAATGAGTGGTGGTTTGGAAGAAGCATTCCTGCAAGCAGGTCGGGAATCAGAGCCGCATTGGAACAATTAGGTATTGAGCATTCAAAGCAGCTATTATTAAAATGTTACGGCTTAAGTTTGTCCGACCAATATTGGATGAAGCCTGTGGATAGCAAACTGGAATGGAAAAACATCAATTTCTTCGAAAATGATTTTTCGGATGATGTAGGTAATATATTGTTTGGCCAGACGGCACCGCAGAATATTGATTTAATGTCTCCCTGCAATACATCGGACGGATGGTTGAAAAAGAAATGGAAAATCCTTGATGCAAAAAGGTGTTTAATAAAAGCCGGAAGTAATCCTTTTATGCAGGAACCCATCAATGAAGTATTTGGAACGAGATTACATCAAAGGCTTGGGTGTAACAATTATGTGCCCTACAAAGTTTTGCTGGAGAATGGCATTCCATATAGCGTATGCGAAAACTTTATCAATACCAATACGGAATTGGTAAATGCCGTAAGTATCAACCGCAGTATGAAAAAAAGGAGTCAGTTTTCTTCATATGAGCATTTTATAAATGCATGTGACAGGCTTGGCATTCCGGGAATGAAGGAATTTGTGGATTACATGCTGGTGTTTGATTATCTAATGGCAAATACGGACCGGCACTTTGGCAATTTTGGAGCAATCCGAAATGTGGAGACTTTGGAGTGGATAGGTCCGGCACCCATATTTGACAGCGGAACAAGCCTCTGGCATGATAAACTCACAAGAGCAATAAATCCGTTTAGCGAAATGGAAACAAAGCCGTTTTATTCAAGTGTATCAAAACAAATGGAATTGGTTTCTGATTTTAGCTGGATTCCCTTTGAAGAGCTAAAACACCTAAAAGACGATATAAGAGAAATCTTCGTGCCAACAGAATTTATGGACGAGGAACGCATAGAGGTTCTTGCGGAGGCTGTAAACAGCAGGGTAGAAGAATTGCAGTGTATGAAAAAGAAATTGTAATCTTCCAGTCGGGGGGTGATTGCTTATGGGACAAAATAAAGCAGAATTTGTCGGGAAGCCTCTGATAAAAAACGATATACTGATACCATCATCAAGGAGGTGAGCGACATGGACTGGGTATCGACCATAGAAAATGCAATCAGTTTTATTGAAGAAAACATTACGGAAGACCTGACGATAGGTAAGATAGCCACGGAAGTAAATACATCTGCATTCTACTTTCAGAAGGGCTTTTCCATGCTGTGCGGATATACCGTGGGTGAGTATATCAGAATGAGGCGGTTGTCACTTGCCGGCAGTGAGCTTCTTTCATCTGATAAAAAAGTAATTGATTTGGCAATAAAATATGGTTACGAGTCTCCGGACAGTTTTACAAAGGCATTTACCCGCTTTCATGGATGCACACCCACTGATGTTAGACGAAGTGGGGCAAATTTGAAGTCATTTGCCCCACTGCACATTAAATTAACATTAGACGGAGGTACAGTAATGGAGTACAGAATTGAAAAGAAACCTGCCTTTAAAGTAATGGGCGTTTCAAAGATGTTTTCTTATGAATCTGCAAATAAGGAGATTCCACGGTTTTGGAATGAAATTTTTGTTATGAACAATCCAAGGCCGGTGCTTGGTATGTATGGTGTCTGCTTTGATGATGAAATGGCAGGTAATCAGTTCCAATATATGATTGCAGACGATTACGCGGCAGAGGATGCAGGGAAAAAGCATCTTGATGTTTTTGAAATACCAGAACATTTCTGGGCCGTGTTCCCCTGTAAGGGACCGATGCCGCTTCCTTTGCAGGAGGTGAACAGAAGGATATTTTCAGAATGGCTTCCGGCAAGCGGATATGAAATTGCGGAAGGATATAATATTGAGTATTACAGTAATCCTGCGGATTTTGTGAAGGGAATGGAAGACACGGAATATTATGCAGAAGTCTGGATTCCGGTAAAGGAACGGTAATTGCACAGTCATCATTGAAAGATACTCTACCCGAAAAACCTAAGTTGTGATATACTGTCAACAAAAGGCAAAGATGATTGCTTTTTGACACGGAAGTGAAGGAGGTACGATTGATATGTTAAAACCCGGAATGAAAGCACCGGACTTTTCCCTGCCGGACCAGAACGGCAGTATTCACACACTTAGCCAGTATGCAGGAAAGAAGGTAATCCTGTATTTTTATCCGAGGGATAATACGCCGGGCTGTACAAAACAGGCCTGCGGATTCAGTGAGCTTTATCCCCAGTTTACGGAAAAAGGGGCAGTAGTACTCGGTGTCAGCAAAGATTCTGTGGCATCACATAAAAAATTTGAAAATAAATATAATCTGGGATTTACTTTGTTGTCAGACCCGGAACTATCAGCGATTCAGGCATATGATGTCTGGCAGGAAAAAAAGAACTATGGTAAGGTATCCATGGGTGTGGTGCGTACCACATATCTGATTGATGAACAAGGCATGATTATAAAGGCCTTTGGAAAAGTAAAAGCTGCAGAAAACCCGGTGCAGATGCTGGAGGAATTGCAATGACAATGGATGAATTGAAACCAAAGCAGAGCGCATATATCCGTTCTGTGGGAGGAAATGGTTCTCTGAGGCATCATTTATTAGATATGGGACTGACACCCAAAACAGAGGTTACGCTTCAAAAAATTGCGCCTATGGGTGATCCCGTACAAATTGAACTGCGGGGATATGAATTAACCTTGCGGCTTGACGAGGCAAAGAAAATTGAAATTGAACATGTGCATCCTTACGTTAAAAAAACGGAAGCAGTCCAATCATTTCCGGATGTGGAGCATCCAATGATGGGAGAACTTGGACAGGCCTCAGATTACCATGTTCATGATAAAAAAAATGAAATTCCAAAGGGCAGTCCGCTTACATTTGCCCTTGCAGGGAATCAGAACTGTGGTAAGACTACTTTGTTTAATCAGCTTACAGGCTCTAACCAGCATGTAGGGAATTTTCCGGGTGTAACGGTTGACAGAAAAGATGGAAAAATCCGTAACCACCCGGAGGCAACGGTAACGGATTTGCCCGGTATTTATTCCCTGTCTCCTTATTCCAATGAGGAAATTGTGACAAGGGAGTTTTTAATAGATTCCCGGTTAAGCGGAATCATCAATATTGTAGATGCATCCAATTTGGAACGTAACTTATATCTGACCATGCAGCTTATGGAACTTGGGATTCCCATGGTGCTTGCTTTAAATATGATGGATGAAGTTCGGGCAAATGGAGGTTCTGTCCGGGTTAATGAGCTGGAAGAAATTCTTGGTATTCCGGTTGTCCCGATTTCCGCGGCAAAAAACGAGGGTATTGACGAATTGATAGACCATGTAATCCATGTGGCAAGGTATCATGAAACACCGGGGCGCATTGATTTCTGCCAGGACAGCGAGGACAAGACTGACCCTGTGGGCGCAGTCCATCGCTGCATTCATGCGGCAGTACATATGTTGGAGCCTCAGGCAAGGGAAGCAGGGCTTCCGGTTCGCTTTGCAGTAACAAAGCTGGTTGAAAATGACCATTTAATTGCGGAGAAAATGAACCTTTCTGAAGAAAAAAGGAATATTTTTGAACAGATTATATCGGTCATGGAAAAAGAAACAGGGCTTGACAGGGAAGCGGCTCTGGCAAATATGCGTTTTACGTTTATTGAATCTTTATGCAAGAAAACTTTAGTCCGTCCCCACGAAAGCAGAGAGCACAGACGAAGTATGGAAATAGACAGGCTCCTGACGGGAAAGTATACGGCAATTCCATGTTTTATAGGAATTATGGCTTTTGTGTTTATAATGACATTTAGTTTTATTGGAGCTGCGCTGTCTGACCTTATGGCAATGGGTGTGGATTATGTTACGGCATGTATTGATAATGGACTTAGCTTTTTAAAGGTAAATCCGGTTATTCATTCTCTTGTGGTTGACGGTATCTGCAATGGCGTGGGAAGTGTATTAAGTTTTCTGCCAACGATTGTAACGCTGTTCTTTTTCCTTTCCATTTTGGAGGATACGGGATATATGGCCAGAGTTGCGTTTGTGATGGACAGGCTGCTTCGGCGGATTGGTTTATCAGGGAGGAGTTTTGTGCCAATGCTCATTGGTTTTGGCTGTTCCGTGCCTGCTATTATGGCGACAAGAACGCTTTCCAGCGAGCGTGACAGGAAAATGACAATCCTGTTGACGCCATTTATGAGCTGTAGCGCGAAACTTCCGGTTTACAGTTTGATGGTCAGTGCCTTTTTCCCGAAGAAGTATCGTGCGGCTGTTATGGTTGGACTGTATATCTTAGGTATTGTCTGCGGTGTATTATATTCGTTGATTTTAAAAAGGACAAAATTTAAGGGAGAACCCATTCCTTTTGTTATGGAACTGCCGAATTATCGGTTTCCTGCCGCCAAAAGTATTCTGCATTTAATATGGGAAAAGGCAAAAGGATTTACGCAGAAAGCATTTACGATTATTTTTGCGGCATCTATGATTATCTGGTTTTTACAGACATTTGATGCCCGCCTGAATGTGGCATCATCGGCGGATGCAAGTTTGCTGGCTGCTATTGGAAGTTTTGTCGCTCCCATTTTTGTGCCTCTCGGTTTCGGAGATTGGAGAGTGTCAACGGCATTGATTACGGGATTTACGGCAAAGGAAAGCGTGGTTTCTACATTGACCGTTCTGCTTGGCGGCGATGTGTCCCAGGTTGAAATGCTGTTCACCCCGTTTACAGCCACCGTGTTCCTTGTGTTTACATTGCTTTATACGCCTTGCGTTGCGGCTGTTGCAACTGTAAAAAGAGAAATGGGCGGTACAAAAGCGGCAATCGGAACAGTCATTGTCCAGTGTGCCATTGCGTGGATGGTTGCCTTTATGGTTCGCTGCGCGGGAGTATTGTTTGGTTTAGCATGACAGAGAACTGGAAAGGGAAAATATTTTGGAATATTAACATAAGGGTTAAAGGAATTTTCAATGGAAGAATTATTACAAGAGTTAAAAAACACTTATGGAGAGAATGCGGAATTTAGGGAAGGGCAGAAGAAGATAAATAGATGAAATTTTCAGAAAATGCAATGAGTGCTATTTTATTGTGTTCTTATGTCGGTATCAATAAGGATGATAACTTAAAACCATTGACTCAAAAGGAATGGAATGAGTTTTTGGATAAGGTAATTCAGTGCAGACAACAGCCCAGTGTTATTATGGAGCCGGCATTTTTAAAAGAGATGGGATATAGTCAGGAATATGCAGAACGCATAAAAAGGCTAATATCCCGGGGAGGTACGGTTGCTTTTGCGCTGGATGAACTGGAAAAAAAAGGGATTGATGTGGTGACACAGTTTGATGTGGATTATCCCATATTAATAAAACGGAAACTGAAAAAGAAAGTTCCGCCGGTTCTTTTTTACTGTGGGGATATCACTTTGGCAAAAAAAATAGGCATAGGTATCGTAGGTTCCAGAAATATAGATGAGGAGGGAATACGGTTTACACGGGAACTGGTGGAAAAAGCAGCGGCAGAACGTTTGGTTATCTATTCAGGAGGCGCAAAAGGAGTTGATACTGTTTCAGAGAGTGCCGCTAAAGAATTTGGCAGCGCAGCGGTATCTTTTGTAGCAGATTCGCTGCTTTCAAAGATTAGAAAAAAAGATATTCTGGATTCCATTATCAATAAAAAACAGCTTCTTTTGTCAGATGTGAGGCCGGATGTGGGGTTTTCAGCAGCCAGAGCCATGAATCGGAATAAATATATATATGTTTCTTCCTATGGAACCTTTGTAGTTGCTTCCGATTATAATCGGGGCGGTACATGGGCTGGCGCTACGGAGGCATTGAAAAACAGATGGACGAAAGTTTTTGTATGGCAGAATAAAGATTATGACGGTAACGGCAAATTAATTGAAAAGGGAGGCATTCCTTACCATTTTTCCGAAGAATCACTCTTTACTTTGATAACAGAAAAGGAGGAGACTTTCCGGCAAATTAATTTGTTTTCTCTTGATGGAAAGATGCCGGAGAATCAGAAAATTGGATAATGGGATTAATAGAGAAGGAGTGATATGCAATGAAGAAATATACGTTTAAGGTTTATCCGGCTGGCCATGGCAGGGAAGTGTATCGTGTAATAGAGATGACGGGCGAAAATACGCTGGATGATTTATGTGAATTTATCTTGGAGTCTTTTGATTTTATACATGAACATCTGTATGAGTTCTGCATGGATAATAAAATGTACAGTGAATACAGCTATGAGTATGAGCCGGAAGATGACGGTCCGTCCACAGATATAAAAATAGATAAGATTGGTTTGGTGAAGGGACAGAATTTTTCACTCCACTATGACTATGGAGATGACTGGATGTTTACAATACATGTGCAGAAGATAGAAGAAGGTGAGACCACAGGTGCCAACAGGCTGCTCAAATCCAAGGGCACAGTAGAGCAGTATTCGTCATGGGACGAATGGGAAGAATATGATGAGGATGATGAGAATTGAAATTATTCATTTAATAATTTCTTTGCATTTTTTGAAAAAATAAATGTTCTTTCATCCTCATTTTTCGTTGCCCTTAAAACGGATAGAATAGAAAATGCCTGTGTTACAAACGGATAATCTGTTCCAAACAATATTCTTTCAGAGCCTGTTTTTTCTATAAGTGTTTTTATATGTTCTGCAGGCTGAATACTGATGTCAGTATATACATTTTGATGATTTTTTAGTAAATTTACCATATTTTCAAATTCAAAGCATCCGCTATGAGCTAAAATAAATGTAGTATCAGGAAAAGTATTTAATACTATCTCATACTTATCTAATCTTTGATTTAGTACATCTTTCTTTGTCTGTTTAGATGGAATATTTGTCGAAAGCACATTTTGAGGCAAACCCAGTCCGCTGCAGCATAAAATTGGTAAACCGGTTTTGGATAATTTTTCTATGAGTGCTGATGATTCCTTACAATCAATAGAAAAGCCGCATACATGAGGATTTAACTTCCAACCCTTTATATGTAGATTCATATAATGCTTAATTTGGCTGTCAATATTTTTGTCAAAGGGATGAACTGACCCAAAAGTATATAGCCGTTCATTTTTGGTTACGATTTCTTCCATAATGTCCGCACTGTTTTTATCAGGTGGATTTATTTGCTGGATTATTGCTTTGTTGATACCGTTATTATTCATATCCATTAACAGTTTTTCTGTTGTAGCATAATTCAAAACAAATGCACCTGTAAACAGCCTTACCTTTGTTTTAAATCCGTCAAGGCTAAATAGTTTTGTCGGGCAATCCGAAAAATAAACTTTATTCAATTCTGAGTGTAAAGAGGCGGTATGCGAATCAACGAAAGGAGTGCAGCAAATGGGAGACAGATAGTGGGATAGCCCGATAGTACCGATGAAGATGGGTAATATCGTAAAGCAAATGAATGACATATGCTTTACAAAAGAGGAGGAGGGTGATAAAATTAAATTGTAGAAAAGGAGTGGTGATATGGCACAGGCAATGATTAATTTTCGTATGGATGAAGAATTAAAGAGAGATATGGAAAAAATATGCAAGGATTTGGGGTTAAGCATGACGACGGCATTTACTATATTTGCAAAAAAAATGACAAGAGAGAAAAGGATACCGTTTGATGTATCTGTGGATTCGTTTTACTCTGAAAGCAATATGATGTATTTGAAACAGGTAATAAATGATATTGAATCAGGCAAGGCGGTTCTTGCTGAGCATGAACTGATTGAGGAATAGTATATGAGGATACTTTGGGAAGAACGTGCTTGGGAAGAATATCTTGAGTGGCAGATACAGGATAAAAAAATATTAAAAAGAATTAATATGCTCATTAAAGATATACAAAGAGATTGTTATGAGGGGATTGGAAAACCGGAACCGTTAAAAAATAATTTTAGTGGTTGGTGGAGTAGGCGGATTGATGAAGTCAATCGAATTGTTTATAAGAAAATAGAGGGAGCAATTGTTGTAGCATCATGTAAAGGACATTATAATGATTAGACTTAAAAATATTAATGCATAAGGAATGTAGTGTACGTTATTCCAAAGATGATATAAGATAATCTTATTAAAAGGTTGGGGTAAAACCAATGATGGTTTTATCCTAACCTTTTGTTGGTGGGTTTTACAGAAAACGATGATGGAACAATTACACTTACGGTTCATGTGGTTTTTCCATATGTAGGGTATTCAAAAGTGTATGCCCACGAAGCTGTGGTTCGTCCTTTAGAGGATGGAGGAGGGCAGTATTTATCAAACTGGATTATATTATCTGACGAAAATCATAAGGTGACATGGCATACCCCACGTTTGACAGAAAAAAATGGAAAGATATATATGGGGATAGGCAATTGAAAAGAAATAGAGTAAAATGAGTTTATAAAGGATAGTCTGAAAGAAAGATGTCTTCTGTGCAAGCTGTTAGTAAGATAAAAGTACAGCATAGATGACTGAGGGAGGGAGAATATGCCGGAAAAAGTGAGTAAAACTATATATCAGTTCTCAAAACAGTTGAAGAAAATCTTTGGTTCACATTTGTCAAAAGTTATTATCTATGGTTCTTATGCGAGAGGTGATTATCAGGATAATTCAGATGTGGATGTTATGGTTCTGGTTGATTTGCCGGAAATAGAAATTAGAAAAATGGAGAATGATGTTTATGACATTGCATTTGAAATTGAAATGAATACAGGAATAGATATTTCTCCAATTATTAAGAGTAAAGTTCAATATGAGTATTGGGTAGATGTATTGCCTTTTTATAGAAATGTGCAGGAAGAGGGGGTAGTTGTTAGTGGATAAAGATAATAAAGCTATAAATCTGTGCATATATCGTATAAACAATGCGAATGAGACTTTAGATACTGCCAGGTTGTGCGTGGAACACAAACGTTACAAAGATGCCATTAACCGCTGTTATTATGCGGCATTTTATGCAATAAAAGCGGCACTTGCATTGGAACAAATAGACTTTAAACGTCATAAAGATGCGGTGGCATATTTTAATCAGAATTATGTTGCATCATGTGACGAGGCATTGGAGCAGTATGAAGTTGCAGAACTGATTGTAAAAATATTCAGTGGTTTTTAAATGGCAAAGAGATTTTTATATTTCCGAAATAATTTCTATCTGTATTTTATCGGTGGCATTTGTCTTGAATGATATTAATAAATGCCTGCACTTGTTCAGACGGCTGCTTTGCATATACAATTCCATAGGGCATTGTATATTCCCATTCCATAGGGATAGTAACTATGGAAGGGTGGACATCTTTCCAAATATCCAATGTTTCCATGATACACCCCATTTGTTCACATTCATTGAATATATTCGTGTCATAAAAATGTGGTATGTTCAAAATGTTTATCTTTGGGTGTTTTGTTTCAATTTCATCACGCAGTCTGTTCAGTACAGGAGAGTCCCCCCGTTTTACAAGCATAAGACTTTCTCCGTCCAAATCGCTCCATTTCAGTTTTTCTTTTCTGGCTAATCTATGCTTGCGTGGAACAGCAATACAGCACTCCCCCTGCTTTAGCACAAGGATATTATATCTCTCTTTCCATGTGAGTGAATCACATGGACCGACAAAACAATCTATTTCCTTGCCAAGTGTTTCTAACATTTTTTCCATACTTGCCGGACTATCATCAAAAGGTATAATACGAATAGCCACAGGCAGCGTTCCGTCATCAATCTTCGACCACAAATCTACCAACATTTTACATGGACGGAGAATGGATGTTCCAATACGGATTGCCTGTTTTTCATTCCTGGCAATCTGGCGGGTACGGGCTATCGCCTGTTCCGATTGCTTTATGATTTTTTTAGCGTCCTTGTAAAAAGAACGCCCGGCGGCGGTAAGCTGCGTTCCCTGACTGGTTCGCTCAATCAACTTTACACCAACATTTGATTCCAGCTTGTTAATCTGGTTCATCACTGATGCAGCCGTAATATACAATTCTTTTGACGCTTTCAAAAAACTTCCCTGCTCTGCAACTGAAATGAATGTGGTAAGTTCCCTGCTATACATAATATCATCTCGCTTTTAGATTTTCTAAAAGCCATTTTAACATTTTGGTATCTTCTATGTCAATTATTTCTACGCTACAATAAAACGGAAGCAGGAAAGGGGGAAAGAAAAGTGGAATATGTTACGCTGAATAATGGCGTAAAAATGCCAATGTTAGGTTATGGAACATATCAAACACCGCCAAGGATAACTGAAAGATGTGTGGCAGACGCAATACAATTCGGATACCGCTCCATAGATACCGCACAATGCTATGGAAATGAAAAAGAAGTAGGGCTTGCCTGCCGCAAATCCGGCATAGCGAGAAAAGAATTGTTTATCACAACAAAACTATGGGCTTGCCGTAGTTATCAAGATACTTTGCGTTCTATTGATGGCTCTTTGAAAAAGTTGAATATGGATTATATTGATCTGTTGTTAATCCATGAACCTACGGGAGATGTGCATGAAATTTACCGGGCTATGGAAACCACTTATAGCGAGGGAAAATTGAGGGCAATCGGCATATCAAATTTTTTAGAGGAACGCTATCTTGATTTAATCGTATCAGGCAAATAACTCGCCTGCCCGAAAAAGTATTGCCACCTGATAGAGGTGGCAAATCTTGATTATCTCTT
>CANRJF010000094.1 GCA_947630855.1 uncultured Lachnospiraceae bacterium | reverse complement strand
CTACCATTGAACTACACCCGCATATATCACATCGGGGTGACAGGATTCGAACCTGCGACCTCCTGGTCCCAAACCAGGCGCTCTAGCCAAGCTGAGCCACACCCCGAAAGCATGTCCTCTTTTTGTCATCCACGACACAAATGTTATTATATGTTAGGATATGTTTTTTGTCAACACTTTTTTATGTATTTTAATTTAAAATGTGCCTCACCCTTCTCATCCACGTCCATAACAATATAAGAAGGCTCCCTTCCATCCTGTCTTGGGTAAGAAATACTCCCCGGATTCAAAGCCGTCACATGCCCGCTGCTGTCTATAAGAGGTCTGTGGGTGTGGCCAAACATCACCATATCAAACCCTCTGGCAAAAGCCTCTTTTTTTATATTTGCTATGCCGGCATTCACATAGTAATAATGCCCGTGGGTAATAAGGATTTTATAGTTGCCAATATACAATTCCTTTTCCATTTCCAGCGGGGAAAAAAAATCATTATTGCCCGCAACAATATCCAACGGACAATTTGCAATCTTCTCTATATAACTTTCATAGCCTTCCCCATCCCCAAGATGAATCATACGGTCAATTGGCCCTTCCTGCTTCAAAGCCAGCTCCAGGTTCCTGTGCCTGCTATGCGTATCGCTTACAATCAATATTTTCATATCCCGGCTCCCTCAGATTCTTTTTTCCAATTCCTCTCTCATTGCCCTTAATGCATTGCCCCTGTGGCTCATTGAATTTTTAAGCTCGCCGGACATTTCTGCCGTAGAACAATTATATTCGTCCACGTAAAAAATAGGGTCATACCCAAAACCATTTTCTCCCGCAGGTTTTTCTCCGATATAGCCCTCTATTGTCCCACGTTTTACAATAGTCTCTCCTCCCGGAAAAACGGCGGCTATGGCACACACAAACCGGGCAGTACGCTTTTCCCTGGGCACTCCCTGCAAACGCTGAATCAACGCCTGGTTTTTAACATCATAAGGTGTATCCTCCCCCATATAACGCGCAGAATACACCCCCGGTTCCTTATTCAGATAATCAATCTCCAAACCGGAATCATCCGCCAAAACAATGGCATCCGTAACGCCTGCCACTGCCCTGGCCTTAATAACCGCATTCTCCTCAAATGTAGTGCCATCCTCCACAACATCCACAGAAATCCCTGCCTCCTCCATAGACAAAATCTGTGCATTTATTCCGGAAAGAATCTCCCGAATCTCTGCCATCTTATGCTGATTCCCTGTTGCAAAAACAATTTTTTCCATAGGTATTCACACTCCTCTGCTCTATTAATACCCTTCCGCAAATGCCCGCAAAATAGCATTATAAATCCCCTGGGCAACCTTCTTCTGGTATTCCTCGGATTTTAAATTATTTAACTCTGTCTGGTTCGTCATAAAGCCCACTTCAATCAACGCCACCGGCACCTCACTGGAACGGATAATATAAATACTGTTTCCCTCCACAAGTCCCTTGTTGGAACTTCCCGTCTGTGCCGTCACTTCCTCTAAGCAAATCTGCGCCAGCCCTTTGCTCCCTAAGGCTTCATCCCCCTTCAACTCATCATACATAACCTGGGTTCCATTAATGCTGGACATTTTTCCGCTCTGGGTGGAATTA
Source organism: uncultured Lachnospiraceae bacterium (assembly GCA_947630855.1). Classification (GTDB taxonomy): domain Bacteria; phylum Bacillota; class Clostridia; order Lachnospirales; family Lachnospiraceae; genus Roseburia_B. The sequence goes on along the minus strand of CANRJF010000094.1, from coordinate 13,011 downwards.
TTATGTACACTGATAAACAAATCGGCGCCGGACTTATTTGCCAGCCCCACCCTGTTCTCAAAACTGGGATTTAAATCCTCCGTCCTGGTATAATAAACGCCAATGGATTTATCATCCCCGGATGCATCAAAAAGCTCCTTTAATTTCAAAACAATATCCAAATCAATATCTTTTTCATTAACCCCCTGCTTTGTCGCCCCCGGAGCATTGCCTCCATGTCCGGCATCAATCACCACTACTTTATCATAGACTTCATGAGGTGTCAAAAAATCAATATAAAAATAATCCTTATCAAAGCTTGTCTCAAGTTCCAATACCTGGCTGGTGACAAACTCCACCACGCCGTATCCCTCCCTGCTCTCATAAGTCAAACTGTCAATGTTATCACTTCTTCCCAGCATAGGATAACGGTAAAAATACTCGGAATCCGCATAAGGAATCTTAATATCAATGGTCTGCGTCACATAATCCTGGGTAATCTGCAATTCATCTCCTGACACACCAAGGGGAAGTTCTAAGCGAAGCTGGCTGTCAAAAGTTATGGGTTCCTCTTTCGCCTGCTCCTTTGCCTGTTCATTATTGTAATCCAACAATTCCAGCCCTGTCATATTCAACTGTTCCGCCTGGGTTTTTAACTCATACTCGTTCATCGCCTCAACCCACAACTGAGACACGCTTCTAATCTGAGGAAAACGGAAAATACTTCCGCAGATGAGAACCGATATGAGAGAAAGGAAAATCCCTGTTCTTTTTAAAACTTTTTCTTCCACAAAAATGCCTCCAAAAAATTATTTATTTGCATTTTTCGTATATGCCTTTAAACATAAATTACAGGAGGAAGATTCCTCCACCGAACTCCATATCCTCCCGGTGGCGCTGATATACCCTTCACCGTCGCTGATATCCACATTCCTGGTAGCTTCATCCGCCACATACTCAATAGCCATAGGATGCACGGAATTTGGCGTGCGAATGGATAACACCACTGCAAATTTCTCCCCCGCCGTAAAACGGATTCCCTGCTTTACCGGAATGGTATAATACCCGGCATTGGCAAGCGTTCCCTCCGCGATTCTTATCCTGTTATCAAGGGAATCCATATCTTCAAAATCCTCTACCAGATAAACCACATACTGGCTGTCCTTTCCCGTAGCATAAAATCCCACGGAAGACAATTCCTCCTGACCGTCCGCCGTATATACATTAGCCCCGTAAACAAAATCCCTGTTATATCCAATCTGGCCAACCCACCCGCACAAATCGCTCTGGTAAATATGGTCATAATTATCTGTCTCTTCCACTTTGGTATATACCACATTATGGCTTCCGATATTCGTATCATAATAGGATACGTAAAAAACCCCATTGTCCCCAAATTCACTTCCCCAACTGTTCTGGCAGATAAACGCTCCGTCCCCTTCCACATTTACAGGAAAATTATCTTTGGAAAAATTATCGTCCCAGCCGATAATTACAACTTCATGGTTTGGCTTTTCCGTACCGATATAACAATAGGCATTGGCCGTCTGATTATAAAACTCCGAACTGTCCGTTTCGTTTACCATCGTACTGTAAAGGGATGTCTGCACCCCGCCGTGTTTAAATACTGCCTCCTTTATTTTCTCATAATCCTTGCCTTCCATCATCTGAATTTCCTGCACATGTTTTACCGGGGAAAGCCCTTCCGTCAAAACCCCGTCAAAAGGATCCTCCTCCTCTCTCACCGGCCCCTGCCATGACAAAAGATACGCCATCCCCATGGTGTATTCTCCTCCTTCCTCTTCCTTTCTGGCAAAGGAATTGCCAAGGCTCATATGATCCGGTGAAAAGGTTTCCTCTTCCTCGGGACGAATAGCGGACTCCAAGGCGCTTAAAGCCGCAAATGCCCAGCATGTCCCGGTATTTCCCTGATTTTTGATATTGCCCACACGACCTCTCTGGCGCAAATCATAGCTGGACGGAAAAATCGACGATGCATTGGAATTATCAATGGCCATAGCCTGATTCTGGCTGATATCCCACTCATAACGATATCCGATACTTTCCGAGGCAGCCCCGATACTCACATAATAATTCCCGTCTATCTCCCTCATAGGGGAGGTAATATCATATGTAACATCATTCACAGATATCTTTGCTTCATTCAGTCCAAAATAAGCCGTATTATTTCCTTTTTCAATTAACAGTTTCTCTTCGGGATAAAAATGGGTACTGCAGTTTAACCCCTCTGATAAAATATCAATGGGAACCATAAGATTCAAATTTTCATCCATAAAAATATTTGTATCTTTATTGGAATACTTTTTATTATCAATGGTAATGGTAAGAAATTTTTCATTGACGCTCTCGGCAATCAGAGGATACCAGTCCTCTTTTTCAAGCTGTGCCCCCCTGAATGTGGCAATGCTCTCATAATTACTGCCAAAATGGTTAAATTTTAATACACAGGCTATCATAACTAATATTGCAAGAAAAAAATAACGCTTTACATGATTCATCTATTTTCCTCTGTATTCTTATTCTTTTTAGGCGGCTTCGGGCCTAAAAACTGGTAAAAATATGCCTTTAACATTCCATTATAAATTTTCCGGTTTTTATCCGCCTTGCAGCCAATATATCTCTCCGCATCTTCATAACTGGTTATAATATACATAGACCATGAGTTTAACCCCCGGTAAGATTCCCCTATCCCTGCATAAAGTTCCGGCAGTGCTTCTTTTTCTTCCATGCGCTCCCCATAAGGAGGATTTGTAATTATAAAACCATATTTTTTAGGATGGTGTAAATCCGAAACACTCCTCTGCTGGAAATGGATAAGCTGCTCCACGCCGGCACGCCTGGCATTATCCCTTGCCGCTTTAACAATCTCTCCGTCTATATCATATCCCTGGATATCCACCTTGATATCCGTATTCACCATATCTTCCGCTTCCTTAAAACATTCCTGCCACAACTCTTCCGGTATCAGATTATTCCAGCCTTCCGAAAGAAAATGGCGCTTCATTCCCGGTGCAATATTGGCTGCCATCATGGCAGCCTCAATTAAAAACGTCCCGCTGCCGCAAAAAGGGTCCACCAAAATCCTGTCCCCTTTCCAGGGTGTAAGGAGAATCAGCGCCGCCGCCAGAGTTTCCGATATGGGGGCTTTACTGGCAAGATAACGATATCCCCGCTTATGTAAAGAATCCCCGCTGGTATCGATTGTGACTGTCACTTCATCTTTCAGCAGGAAAATCCTGATAGGATAGGAAGCCCCCTCCTCGGAAAACCATTCCGTATCATATTTCTGTTTCAACCGTTCCACTATTGCCTTTTTTACAATTCTTTGAATATCGGAAGGACTGAAAAGTTTACTTTTCACCGAAGAGGCCTTCGTCACCCAAAACTTGCCGTCTGCCGGAATATATTTCTCCCAGGGAAGGGCTTTAATACCCTGAAATAACTCCTCAAAAGTCTCTGCCTGGAATTTCCCGATTTTAAGGAGCACACGCTCCGTAGTCCTCAAAAAAATATTACCCCGGCAGATTGCCTCCGCATCCCCTTCAAAGGTTATTCTCCCGTCTTCCACCTGGGTTATCTCATATCCCAAATCGTATATTTCCCTTTTTAAAACAGCCTCCAGCCCAAAATGACAGGGGGCCATTAATTCATAACATTTCATTTGTTTCTCCAAAAAATATTTTATATCAACAATACCACATTATTAATGATATCTTTTCAAAACATCCGTGTCAATCTTTTTCTCATTGTGATTCATTTCCGTTATATCCACCCATTACCGTATAAATCTTTCCCTTACGCATCCTAAGCTTTCTTGCCGCCAACATGCTCTGGTTTCCATGTTCACAATATAAAATCAGTGAAACATTCTGTGGAATTTCGTTTTTCCATTCATCAAAAAATTCAAAAGGAAAATTTTTTGCTCCCTTCATATGATTTTTTCCAAAAGCCTCACTGTTTCGCAAATCTACAATCATACACCGCTCGTTTCTTAAAATATCCGGAATATCTTTTGTATGTATCATTTCAAAGCCATACATCTGATTTTTTTCCCTCATGCTTACCCCTAAAAAAACAGATTACAATCTTTCGTTTGTAATCTGTTTTTTTTACTATTTTATGCTGTTACTCTTTCTGTTGTTCCAAAAATCCGAAACTATTATCTGCAATTTGAGCCGTTTGATGCATCAGATGCCTTGTTCTCATTGTTTGCATTAGATGCCTTGTTAGAGGACTTGTTGGAACCTGTGCTGTTGCTGTTGTTGTTTTTACCAGTTGAATTCTGGTTGTAGCTCTTTAAATTGTAGCTGTTAGAATTTTTGTTTTCACTGTTTTTTGCCATGTTGTTTTTCCTCCTAAACTTTTATTACATCTCTATTATCTGATTTTTGGAAGGAATTTATACAACTTATTTTCTATTACCAGAAAATAGAAAATAAATAATGGCGCCTGCCAGCAAAACAGGTATTAAAACAGGCAGTAAAATAATGGCTGTACGGGCAATAATTACCAATATAAGAATTACTAAAAATGCGATTATGGCATATCCATACCAGGAATTTATTTTAAACTTACCATACCGGATATCCCAGCCCTTTTTTTCATCAAAATTAAAATGAAATCCTTTTTTGTTTCCATATGCATTCTGTTCTGTTTCCCTTTCCTCTTCCCACTGACTGCTGTTATAAAGCACATCCGTAGTGTCAATAATTGTCTTTGCAATCAATCTTGGATTTCCCAATTCTTCAATGACCTGTTCTTCTGTCCTGCCTTTTCTTGACTGCTCCATAATATAATTCTCATAATATGCCAGATTTTCATTGACTTTTACCTGAGAAATCTGCCCCTGAAGTGCAATCCTAAGTTCTCTTAAAAATGTTTCTCTATCCATGTTTTCCTTTCTTTTGCCTGAATTGTAATTCTTCTTCACTATTATTATTCACTGCCATCGGATAAATCTTCCCACGGAATAATAAAGAGAAAATCTCCTGCGGCTCCGCAGTCTATGGCATACCTGGGATAATAAATCCCGATTCCCTCCGAAAACAGCAGAAAGTTCTCCGGCTCACATTCTTCCGTCAGCAGATTCCCCTCCCGCAGCATGAATGTTCCCCTTCCTCTTCCTTCCATATATTTATAAATGGCTCCTGTCAGCCTGGCAACGGCTTCCTGCTTGTCCGTTCCAAGAAGCTGTTCCAAAGAAACCTCCTCACCGCTGGCCCAATCAAAAGTAACCGGCTGTGTGTCTACCCGGTTGCTCACTCCAGAGTGACCGTCGTTATCTTGAAACACTGTAATATAGTCCTCTCCAATATAAACATAGCAATAGCTTATGTATTGAGAGTAATACCTTGTCAACTCAGGTCCCTCTTCCTTAAGCATCTGAACAAGGTCATCCTTCTCCTGCAAAGCTGCCTGATAAACATTTTGAAAATAAGCGTTTATCTTTTGGTACCCTGGAATTTTACTGTTGAACTGAGGCAAATGTATATCACAAGAATTGTACTGCTCTCCGTCTTCACTTACAGATAAATATTCCTCATAATCCAAACCTTCCCCAAGGTATGCCTCATACCCTTCCGTGCTCATGTCCTTAAGCACACGTAAAACACTGATTAAATCGCCGTAATATACCTGCCGGGCAGGCAGTGTAACCGGAATTTTTTCCCTGTCCTCCAACTCCTGGGCATTTCCGTCTTCTGTCAGCTTAAACCACCGGCATCCTTCCTGTTCCGAAACAAACCGGCGGAAAAAGACGCCTTTCTCCGTGGCATATATATCTGACACGGCTCCCTCTTCCCAGCTTCTACACTGAAAAGTATACTCATAGAACATCTTGCTGTTTCCACTATCCAAATCCAGCCGGTAAATACTTACCTTCCTCTGCTCCTCTTCCTCCTGTTCGCGAAGACCATAAAAATGTCCTTTATAAATACAGCAGTCCCCGTACTTCGGCACTGCAATGGAACTCTTTTCCCCATCTGCCAGAGAAAACCGGATGATTTTTCCCCTGCTTCCGGCATAACTCCCCATACAGTAGAGGCTGCTTCCATACACTGCCAGATTTCCCCAAACGTCAAAATTACACAGTTCTTCCTTCTTCTGCCCGTCAAAGTCTATCTTGTAGACTACAAGGCCATCTTCCTGCTGCCTGCTGTAATAAACAGCATCTGTATCCCGTATTCCCTGACTATATCCGTCACCTGTCACATATTGCCAGACATCTTCTGCAATCAGTTTTCTTTCCGAACCGTCCTTTTTCATGCGGTACAAATATCCACCATTGCCGGAGGTTCCTACTATCACCCCTGTTGTTTCCAATTCTTCTTCATAATAGTTGGAACAAAAAAACACATACTCGCCGCATACCTGCAGATTATGCCCGTTTTCACAAAGCTTTTCCATCCCGGTTCCGTCTGCTTTTATGCGGTAAATTCCATGCCCGTCACTCTGGTTTATAAAATAGACGTAACCATCCTGCGCACAGATACTTCCGGGATGGATTTTTGCCATGCACTGGAAATCACTGCCATCCTCTTTCAGCCGGTACAGGTAATAGTGGTCTGACTGACTGGCATAATAGTAATAACCATCCATATAATTAATCCTGGTATTATAACTGTTCGCCCAGGCATTTTCTGTGATTTTCTGTTCTTCCTCCGATAAAAAAAACTGTGTCTCCTCTTCTGTTTCCTGTTCTTCCTCCGGTAAAACAACCTGTGTCCCCTCTTCTGTTTCCTGTTCCTCTTCCGGTAAAACAATCTGTGTCCCCTCTTCTGTTTCCTGTTCTTCCTTCGGTAAAACAACCTGTGTTATTGCTTCTGTATCACCGACATTCTCATTACTCTGACCAAAAGCGTATCCAAAACTAATTCCCATGCAAAATAGTATCAGAAATATGCTTACGGTTTTTTCCTTGCGTTTTTTCATCATTGTTTCCCTCTAAACCTTTGTCTTCTTTGTATCTATATACTATTCACCTTGGCACTTTTTGATAATTGTTCAAGATTAGAGCTAATTTTCCCGCTCAAAATAATATCTTCACCTTTGTAATTAATTTTCTTAGTTTGAATTATCCTCTATTCAATCTTCTTCTCTGTAACTTCTTCCAAATACTTCTTGCATCTTCACAGATTTTCTGTTCAAATCCAAGAGTATCTACTAATATCTTCTTGTCCACTACGTCCAGTGCATCTTCAATATTTTGTTTATTCCTTACGATTGAATCAATTTGCTCCAACAGTTCTCGTATTTCTTCAACAGGAACCATATCCAACTTAGGTACATAAATATTTCCCACTTCACCCGGAAGAATTTCTAACACTCCTCCACCATAGCTTCTTCCGCAAAGTTCAGTGAACGCAAAAGAAATACTGTTGTAGTAAGATAAAATAGCTCGTTCCGGTTCAATGCCTTCTTTAAATTTGATTCTATGCATTGTGTCAGTAGATACGGCATTACATTGATTCAAAACAAATTTAGGGTATAAATTATTTCTTCGTAAAAAGAATGCGTCTGGTACCCATATAGATGGAATACGATACCATCTGTCCCTAATAGAACATTTATAACCTTTATTCTCGCCTTTCTTTTCACCTTGCTTGATATATTCCTTGTGTTTTTTAGGATAATGCTTATATTCAACATCCGGAAAATCAATTAAGTAAGCCGCTTTATTTTTATTTACATTCTGCATCCAGTCCTCGTACTTAAAATATATGCTGTTTGCATGAGAACTTCTTCCAATTAACGGTCTTACAACATCTTGCATCTGATACTTTTCTACAGTTTTTTGTTCCACAGAAAAATACTTATTATTACCTGTTGTAATTCCAACATTGATTAATGCAATATCCGACAACTTTTGAAAACGCTTATCTTCTCTTATTTGTTTAACCAAGGTGTTTTCTTCAACATTGGTAAAGTACTTTGTCCATTTTTCATGTACATGCTGTAACTTTTGAAATCCATTAGCATTAATATCAAATGACTTTAAATCCTCTAAGTTATTTAATTCTACAATACGAATACCTTTTTCTTCATCACCTTTTTCACCAATAAAAACGACAATTTCCTGTTCTATATCAGGAAAAACAAGTTCCTCAAATGTAATAAGCGTTATTTTAGAAAGATTATTTGACAAAAAAAGTCTCAAATCTTCTGCATATGCAACCTGCATGATTTCAGCCGGAATTACAAACACTATTTTACCATTCTTGCTCAACATATTTACACAAGAGACAATAAAACCAACCCATGTATTTACGAGTTTATTAGCCTTCATTCCTTGAGCTGTCAGTATATCAGACATTAACTCTCTCTGATGTTCCTCCAAATATTGATACCTGATATACGGCGGGTTTCCTAATATCAAATCATATTGAACAGATGCCTCATTAACTCTATAAAAGTCGAAAAAATCCTCATTTATCACTTTAACATTCTTATAGGATTTCATTCTTCCTTCGACTGTTTTTGCCTCAGTTCCGTCAATTTCAACAGCCTCTATACTCGCATACTGTTTAATACAATCAGCTTTAATCAATGCATCCAAAAACACACCATCTCCACAGCTTGGTTCCAGAACCTTCTTGCAATCTGTTCTGTTTGCAAACATCTTAACCATCATCTCTGCTAATGGCAATGGAGTATAATAGGCACCTCTAAGCTTCTGCACTGAACTATCTTCTTTTAACTTCATATGATCACCTAAAAATTCTGCTGATAAACTTTAGTTATCATTTCCTCATTCTTCTTTATCAGCCTATTCTTTTCCTTTTCTAACACATTCTGTGTCGCTTTATCCTTCTTACTTAACAACTCTTCGTTCAATTCACTAATTAGTATTGTATTAGATATGACTTGGTCGTATAATTCCTTTTGCTTTTTATCCGTAAAATCCAACTTGATAAATGGAACCATTGGCAATGTATATGTTCCTCTTGCTATAAAGCCACCTTCAAAATCACTACCAATTGATTGTAAATACCAGTCTGTCCATGGATGTGATAACCATGCATGTATGTACTCTAGCTGATACTCACTGTCTTCTTTCAAAGATATTCCCACATAACCTGCCGTTCCACCGGAAGCAATTAAATAGTGAGTTTTATCCATAAGATACAACGGATCATCTTTTTTACGATTAACTCCAACAATTATTTTATCTCTATTATTAAGACATGTAATCGCTTGACTTCTTCCATATCGATACCATTCGTCTTTATCAGAAACAATAGGTTGCACATCTCTGTTTCCACCTAATGATTTTGGCAACAATGTATCTTTATGTTCTAATAAATATTCCCACGCATGCGGATATTGTGTTTCCATTATATCCTTAGTGATAAAATTGCCATTTTCATCATATGGAAAAATATTGTAATTAACCTTAACTTGATTAATATCACTATAAGTATCCAATGCACCTTGTTCCGTTCTGGTAGGTTTAAAATATAATCTCAAAATTCCCCTTTCAATCATATATTCCTTATCCTGAGCTCTGAACTTCACATAATTTTCATCCTCAGATACAATTGTCTTACCTTCAATCTTATATATTTTCTCTGCACTTGTTTGAATTCCGTTATATATCTCTACAATATCAGCCAATGGAACTATTTTTGCTCTCACATTTTTCATCATATTCAAATACGCATCGTCATCTGACACTAGCCATGGTGAATCATCATTAATATTCGAGTTTTCAGCCCATGGCATACAATTCAAACTCTTCTTAGGAATAAGACTATATTGTTCAACCTCGTCATCCCATAAATGAGCTACCTTATCCACTGTCCTATATGCTAATTTTTCCACATTGGTTGTACCCACTGTAAGAATCGAACTATATATTGTCTTATCTTTAAATAACTGAACAGCGCCGAAATCGTCAAGTTTAACAATCTTATCCTTAATCATAAGTCGAAGTTTCTCTGCTGATTCTGTGTGTAGAAATTTATTTGGCACAATATAACACATTAAGCCATTTTCATTAATTAACTCCAATGCCTTTTCAATAAACAAATAATATTTATCAAACTGTTTATGAGAACTTCCATACTTTTTATAAATTTTGACTTCTGCACTGGTATGAAGTTTTTTAATATCTTCCGTCTTAACATAAGGCGGATTACCAATAATTACATCAAACTTTTCTCCACCATTGATTTCCTGCCAATCAAACGGACCTATATTTATTAAATCCTCCGATGTAATATTTATTCCCTCAACATCTTCATCCGACACCAATGAATTGCCGCATTTAATATTATCTTCCAATTCTGGCAATATAGGTTTGCTGCTCATAACAGATGGTTCCGTTTCATTTTCAATTAACTTCAATAATAAAGAAAATTTACTAACTTCTACTGCATGGATATCAATATCTACACCAAAAATACAATTTGTCAAAATCGCTTTTTTGTCAACTAAAGGCAGTTTCTCCATACCATCTTCCACCACCAATAGATGTTCTTTATCATTTAACTTATACCACTCAGTACAGAAATCAACCAGATATTGATATGCCTCCTCTAAAAAGATACCCGATCCACATGCAATATCAGCAATTCTCAAACTCAAAATTTCCTGAGGAGCCTTTCCCTTACATAATGGCTCTAGTGTATTTTTCACCATATATCTCACTATTTCCACCGGCGTACTTACTACTGATTTATACAAATATTCCTTCTTTTGCGCTAGTGCAATTTTTCCATCTTGCAATACGAGACTTTCAGCCAAAAAGGATTCGTATATTTTTCCCAAGATACTTGGTTCAATAATCGTAAACATATACGGTGTCTTCGGATAATACAATGACTCTATCATCTCAAAAATAATATCACAGTTCAAATCAAAAATCGGGCTATCATTTTTGAACAGTCCTGAATTGTATCGCTTATCTGCCTCCTTAAAAACCGTAGTCAATACCTTCTGCAAGGATGCCCTATCTTCCACCGTTTCGTATAATTTCATGTATAAAGGCAATTTTCTATCTTCACATATTCTCAAGAAAATAATTTGATTGATAAAATCTTGTACTGTATCGTTAAGCACACTAATATTTCTATAGTCCTCTTTGTTTTCATACAGATAAGTACCAATTTCGAGTCTCCACTTATTAATTTGTTTAAGAAAAGTTTCATCAATCTCCGTACTATATCTGGTATCGCTCTGAAAATTTGATTTAATAAATTCATCATATTGTCCAGAATATACATTATCTCTGGAAATCAAGTCTTCAATTTCTTGGTATTTCTCCACATAGTCTTCATAGTTATATTTCCTATACAACGAAGTACTTGCACTATCTCCTTCTTCTGGCTTGTTCGTTGTATCGTAAATAAGGAGATTTTCAAAGTTGGTCAATATTGCTAATGCATGATTAGCATTCCATCCATATTTTCTGGTCTGCATTGCAGGCTCGAACTCAATAGTTATATCAACACTTGGTTTCTTTGCTTCAACAAAAAACTTAGACACCCCATTTAAAGTCAATGTATAATCCGGTCTTTCTGAACTATTAGAAAACTTTTCTACCACAACCTCTTTGTATTGAGGCAATTTACCTTTTTTATTATGTACATCCCAACCAAAACATTCTAACAACGGACTAATATATTCATCTCGACATTCTGTCTCATTATATGCATTTTTAGCATCACGATAATAACTCACACTCTCTTTATACTGCATTATCAATTGCTTTAATCTTTCAATGCCCATATAATAGCTCCTTTTTTCTCTTAACAATCAATTCCCAAACACATATCCGCACTAATCTATTGCACTACGTCCGCTTTTAACCCATGCATCTAATTCAACTCTTTTAAATTTCCACAATTTCCCTATTTTATGTGCCGGAATATCAGTCTTTTTAATCCAATTTCTAATAGTGTCTTTTGTCACGTCCAAATAACTAGCCGCCGCTTCAATTCCAATCCAATCTTCCATATAATTATCCATAACATAAATTCTCCTAACCTTTAAAACACTATCAATAGTGTAGCACATATGTTCTGTGTTTTCAATGTGTTTTTGTGGTATTTTATAGTATTTCTTAGTACTATAATGAAATAGGAGCACCGTCCCCGATGCTCCCTTTCCTACCTTCTAAAACTACCCCTAACCTTTTCAGCCACCTGTCCGACACTCTCCAAAAACCTCTCCAGCAGATTTCTTCCATCCATTGATGGAGCAATTACCGTTTATTTTCAATCGGAGTAATTGAAAGTGTATAACCCAATGGCGCAAGAATTTTTAATAGCGTGTCAATTTGTGGCGTTGCTTTCATGCTTTCTAATCTTGCAATGGCTGGTTGCTTAACTCCGCTCAATTCTGCAAGATCACGCTGAGAAAGCCCTTTCTTTTCTCTTGCTTCAATCATTTTCCCGATTAAATCTACTTGAAAATTGATCTGCTCCCTTTCTTCTGGTGATACAAACTTATCATCATTAAACATTTCATCAAAAGTTTTATAGTTATTCATATCAACCATTCCTTTGTATACATGTTAGATTTCCTTTCTTGACTATAAGATAACATATAAGTTATCAGAAGCCAATCTTTTATTACTCCCCAAACATACAAAACAAACCTTTTACAATATGTCTGACATAATGCTTTTCGTTTGCATGGTAAATAATAAAAATAGCACTGTTTAAAGTGCTACAATTGTTAAAAGCAGCATCGGATCTTTCCCAAATCCATAATCCTTGTAATTTCACAATAAATTATGTATACTTAAAGGAGATAAATGAGCAAAAAGCTTTACCGGGAATTTGGTTTATAAAATTATATCCTATAATGTTCCAAAGTTTTTATTTTATGTGCTGGATTATGCAATAGAGCCTGTTTTATCCCATAAATGAAAAGGCATAAATGACAGGGATATATTCAAATATTTTGAATATATCCCTGTTTATAATTTATTTTTTAATGTTATTTCACTTTAATTTTTATTTTTGCTTTCTTTTTGCTTCCGTCTTTTGCCGTGGCAGTAATGGTGAC
>CANRJF010000093.1 GCA_947630855.1 uncultured Lachnospiraceae bacterium | reverse complement strand
GAAGTCTCCCAGGACATTAACGGCGTGGTGGACAGTTTCAGCGATGCCTTCTCCAATATGAAGAGTTCCATTTCTCAGGTTACAGAGGCCGTAGGCTCCATTGCAGACAATGTTACCCAGCAGGCCGCCTCCACCGACAATGCCACCAATGACGTAAATACCATGGGAAGCAGCATTGAAAAAACCGGCTCCGAAGTTCGAAGCCTAAGCAAGGATTCCGGCGAGATGAAGGAAATCAGTGAAGAATCCATGAATACCCTTGCCAGCCTGATTGATGTTAATAACCGGAAAACACCCAGCAATCCGTAGATGCCATCAGCAATGCCGCCCATCTTATTGATGAAATTTCCAGCCAGACAAACCTGTTGTCATTAAACGCCAGCATTGAAGCTGCAAGAGCCGGAGAATCAGGAAGAGGTTTTGCTGTTGTGGCAGATGAGATTTCCAATCTTGCCAGCCAGTCTTCCAAAGCAGTGGAAGAAATACGTAATGTTGTAAATGACCTGATTGCCAATGCGGAAAAATCCGTTGAGATTATGAATGAAATCAATGTGTCTGTTGACCAGCAGGATATCACATTGACCAACACAAAGCAATCTTTCCAGAATCTATATGAGCGTTTAAACAACTGTGTAACATCCGTGGAATCTGTGGACACCATGACTAATTCCATTGAAGGCCAGCGCAGCAATGTTACTAATGCGTTGTCTTTCTTAAACGGTCTTGCCCAGGATAATGCCGCCGTTGCGGAAGAATCCTCCGCCATGGCCACGGAATTATCCAGAATCGTGGAAGATTCCAGTACTATTGTAACGGAATTGGAAAGTAAGGCAAATCTCCTTCTTGAAAATGTCCACCAATTCCATGTATAGCACATAGCTGGCAAATCAGGTAAAGAATGCCCCCGCATTAGGAACTATGACATAAGAAAGTTAGCTCAAAAATTGAATAACCAAGCGACAAGAGGGATGTTACCGCAAGGCAGCATCCCTTTTCGCATATGCCGACGCCGTAGATTTTGAAAGAAGTCTACGACATTTTTTCTGTCCAAATCCAGACCTCACTTTCTGTTTACTCCGTGATATTGTCCATCATACGCCGGACAGTATCGCAGGCATCGTCAAAGGAAATATCCTTTGCATAGTCAAAATCCCGCTGATACTTTTTCCAGAAGCCCCGGAGCTGTTCGCTTGTGCGGATCTCCATGATAATGTCCGGGTACGCTTCCAGCACTTTACGGCTTCCGCGCTTGTCTGCTGTGCGTTCCAGAGCTTGCAGCAGCGTCTTTGCATTGCACTCCTCGCCGCGCAGGGCATACAGAATATGTATGTCGTAAAAATCTCTCGGACGGGTATTGGCAATGCTGCGGGACAGAACCGTTTCGATCTTCTCTGCCAACACCGTTTCAAGATTATAGGCAAGGATGCTGATTGTTCGGTCATCAAACAGCAGAGAAAAAGTATATTCAATCTCCCTCGGCGTGATAACATCCCCGGTAGTCACATCCACGGTCAAGGGTACGCTGATCGGCGGGTAGTTCGCTTTCAGCGCAACACGGATGCCAGGATAATCGTCACCCTCGCGGATGTCTGAAATGTCCATCAGCTCAAACTTCACATCATCGGCAATTTCCACGGCGCAGATTTCCCCGAAGATCTCACGGATAGATTCATGTGTCAGCGTAAAGCCTTTGATTGTGGTATCTAAATCCATTGTCGCCCTTGTGTCCAGCCCCACGATTGCGGAAATAAGGAAGCCTCCTTTAAGAATGAAATTATGTTTGTACTTTGACAGCGAAATTCGTTCCAACAGTCTTTCCAGCATATAGTTCTGCATGACGAGCTGGGCAGAGATATTCTTTTCCGCAGCTTTCTTTTTGATAAAGGCTTTAAGCTGCATCGGATTTTTTGTAATCATAATAACACCTCCATATAGCGTAGTACTTTGGGTTTCACGCGAAGCTGGTCTGCGTACTGCATCAGTTTGTGTATGTCTTTTTCTTTAGAAGCTGCGTACTTCTTCATTGCCGCTCCTACAATCTGAATGTCGCTTCCGCTGCCGCGTAGGATGTCGCACAACGTCCTTTCAAGGTCATAGACACGGATCGGATTACCACATGGAGATTGCAGCTCGACCACACCAAAAGAATAGTTCTCCGGCACAACTCGCTTGATGTTTATGCTTTCCTGTTTCAGCGACGGCGAATTGTAGCCTTTGGGGAATGTCATGGTGTACTGCGCCGGGGTACGGTCAGAATAGCCCAGCAGATACAGCGCAGTATCGTGCGAGTATATCCCGCGCCCGTACTTACGCTGCAACAGGTAAAAATCATCTTCCCATGCGTTGCTGCGTACATACAAGCCGCGCCCGAAACGATAAATCTCCCCATTCTCGACAAGCTTCTGTAAAATACTGCGATGCAGCCCTGCAGCTGTTACCTGTTCTGCGGTAATTGTTCCATCCGGCGACGCTTCCAATAACTCTTTGATTTTTTCTTTGTCGATCATAGCTGCCACCTCACTTTCGACTACTACACATTATATTGTATGGAAATAATGTGTGTCTGTCAAGGCAAAAACGACAATCACACATCAAATTATTTTTAAATAATGTGTGACTGTCTACGCAGCTACAACTCTTTTTCCTGTTCGCGCCCACAGGCAGGGCGCAAAATGCTGTCGATATTCTGTTTGACGGCATGGCCGTCAAGCTAAACCGTCTTTTTTTCAATTAATTTTATTATCATCAACTAACAGCGTATTTTTTCCACCTATTGTCCCACTTTAGTATAGTAGGATAAAAAAAGGAGAATACTTATGGTTGACTTTGGAAACAGATTAAAAACATTAAGAATTTCAAATTCGATGACACAATCAGAATTGGCGGCACAATTAAATATTACCAAATCCGTTATCAGTGCATATGAAACAGGCGCACGTCTTCCCTCTTATAGTGTATTAATCGGACTTGCAGAAATATTTCATGTGACAACCGACTATCTTTTAGGTGTGGAAAAACGAAATGAACTGGACCTTTCCGGCTTAAGCTATGAAGAAAAAGAAGCCATGTTTCAATTGGTACAGGCTATCAAACACCGTTCCCGCCCACCCTTTCAATAAATCGAGCAGGGGGGTATTTGATTGCCCATACTCGCTGCGCCGGGCATTCGTCAGCCTTGGCTGACACATTTCCTTTGGATATCCGTGCGTATAAAAACTGTGCAAGACCCTCAATCTTCAGGGACTTGCACAGTTTTTTCGTTGCAAACCTTTTAGACTATTGTTATAATATACTTATGAAATAGTCGAGGAATTTGCAAAGTATAATATCTATTTTTTGTAATAATGACATAACGGAGGTGCTTTATGGGTATTGTAAGTGATGGACAGGTCATTAAAGTATTACGACAGTACAATCCGTGGTGGAGAATATCCTCTGCTATCAAAGAGGAAAGTAAACCGCAGAAGCGTGTGGCATATTATGAGGCGTTAAAAATGCTGAAACATAAAAGCATCCGCCGCTTTGTCGTTTTGTCCGGCGTAAGGCGTGTGGGCAAAACAACGATACTGTATCAAATCATGGACAATCTAATAAAAGAAGGCGTAAACCCGAAAAACATTTTATATGCCACCTTTGACAATCCTATTCTCAAGCTCGTCAATGTGGAAAATGTATTATCAATTTATGAGTCTTTATACCCCGCCCAGGGAACAAAATATATCTTTTTTGATGAGATACAGTACACAGACAACTGGGAACTATGGATGAAAGTCATTTATGACAGCAGGAAGGACATTCGCCTGATTGCCACAGGCTCGGCAAGCCCTATCCTGGAAAAAGGCGGTACGGACAGCGGCACAGGCAGATGGAGTATCTTAAAAATACCAACAATGTCCTTTTATGAATACTGTAAGCTGCTTGGCTTAGAAGAGCCGGAACTTCCGGAAAACTTACGGCTCACAAAGCTTGTGGAAATGAATGCGGCGGAACTTGGCGACTTAATGAGCCGATTTGGCCCGCTGCAAAATCATTTTAACCGCTATCTGACCATTGGCGGCTTCCCGGAGCTTGTTCTGTCCGATGATGACGCTTACGCACAAAGGATGCTCCGTGAAGATGTGGTAGATAAAGTTATCAAGCGGGATGTGCTCACGCTGTTTAATATTCGAAGTCCGCTGCTTATGGAAAAACTGTTCCTTTACCTCTGTATGAACGGAACGGAAATCTTTAACGCGACTACGGCGGCAAAGGAGCTTGAAAATACATCGGTAACAACAATTGATAACTATATTGAAGCTCTGGAAATGTCCAACCTTATATATCTTGCCAGGCCTATGGATGTAGGCAGCAAGGGGGCGTTGAAGGGAAAACCGAAAATCTTTATTGCCGATGCCGCTATCCGCAATGCCGTATTAATGATTGACGATGTACTTTCAGATGAACGGGAACTGGGAGCGATAGTGGAAACCGCCGTTTACAGGCATATCGTATCCTTCTATCAGGGAAGTACTGCACAATTGGGGTATTTCAGGAAGGCAAAAGACAATCAGAAGGAAGTGGATGTGGTTATAGAACTGCCCCGCCAGAAAATTCTCTGCGAGGTAAAATACCGCAATAATTCCCACATTCCTGCTACGGATGCAATCGTGGAATTATGCCAGGATGAAAAATCTAAAGTAACAAACGCATTCTTAATTACGAAACAATTGGATGACTTTGGCATCACGAAGCACAAAACATCCACGCCCATTTTGCGTGTTCCGGCAATTGCATTCCTCTATTCTTTGGGCAGGGCAGAAGCGGAAGGCCAAAACGGGAAACTGTAATACAGGCCGGTGCATTACGCACCGGCCCGTGAAAAATATTCCCTGCCTACCACTGGTCTACATTAAATTCTCCGGCAATCTGCTGCATCTGCACATCTGCCTCCGCCATAATGTCTGCACAGTGTTTTAACTTTTTCTGCATTTCCGGGGTAAGTTCCCGGTCTTTTTTATATCGAAGCTGATGCTCCGTGCTTGCCCAGAAATTCATGGCAATAGTGCGAATCTGTATCTCCACAGGCACTTCCCTGGCCTGCTCTGCAAAAGGCACTTCCACCTGAATAATAAGATGCAGGCTGCGGTAGCCGTTTTCTTTGGGCTCCCTTATGTAATCCTTAATCATAAGCATTTCCACATCTTTCTGCCTGAGTATCATCTTTGCCACCTGATACACATCTGCGATAAAGGGACAGACAACCCGGATTCCGGCAATATCCAGAATATTCCCTGTCATGGCGCTTATGGTCATGGGCAGGCCCTTTTTCTTCATTTTTTCTATAATGCTCTCTTTGGACTTAATTCTGCTTTTCACGCTCTCAATAGGATTTCTGTCATTGCCAAACTGAAATTCCTTATTTAAAATCTCAAGCTTTGCCGTCATCTGGGCAACTGCCGCCTCATATACAAAGACCATCTGGCTGTAACGCCTGTCCACATCCAGATAATCACTGGTTTGGGGAAGGGAAAGTATTTCCTCCGAATATTCGAGAGAAACACTGCTTATTTCATCAAGTATATCTTTCATAATTTTTACCGTTTTATATCATAATTCATATTCATTAAATTGCGGATGCTGCCCACATCATCGGTAATATTTGCATCTCCTCTGATAGTGTGCTTAATCGCACTGCTGGCAACCGCAAAGTTTACCATATCCATGGGCTTGTAATCATGCATCATAGCATATATTAAACCGCTGGCAAAAGCATCTCCGCCTCCTACCCTGTCTAAAATATTAAAGGTAAAGAGCTTGCTTTCAAATGTATGGTCTTCATACCAAAGATAAGCCTTTAAGCTGTTCTCGCTTCCGCTGTGGGCATAGCGCACATGCCTTGCGATACATTTTATGTTGGGGTAACGCTGTACAAAAGCCTGGAAAATCTCATCCTGCTGCTCATAACTTGGCTGTAAAGGTACATTATCCTTCACATCCCCCTTGCTGTGGTCATTGTCATCCCGCCAGATATGGTAAGGCTCAATGCCAAGCAGCACATCCACATAGGGAAGGCACTCGGTACAAAAATCCCTTGCCTCCTCCCATGTCCATAAAAGGCTTCTGAAATTCCCGTCAAAACTGACAATAATTCCTTTTTCCTTTGCTGTTTTTAAACAGTCCACTATAAGTTTCCGGCAGTTCTTGGAAAGGGCAGGGGTAATGCCGCTTAAGTGGAGCCAGGTAAAGCCCTCTAACAGCCCTCCTATATCCACATTTTCATAGTTATATTCCGCAAATGCACTGTTTTTCCTGTCATAAATGACTTTGCTTGCCCTGATTCCGTATCCTGTTTCCAGATAATAGGAGCCCAGGCGGTGGGTGGGGGTCTCCTCCGGCGTACTTAAAATCATAGGGGTACAATGTACGTCATTGCTCCGCAACATACGGATTGCACTTTTTCCCAGGCTGTTGTTGGGTACAACGCTGAAAAATGTACTGTCCACCCCAAGGTTGGCAAGAGCCAAAGCTATATTTGCCTCGCTTCCACCGTAACTTGCCTCAAAGGCGGTAGCCATACGGATTTTCTCGTAATTCGGGGGCGTAAGGCGCAGCATAATCTCCCCGATGGTGATAAACTTATGGTCTGTTGCGGCTTCTCTTGTGATTGGATTGTGATGTTCCATGTAAATTCCTCCTTAATATCTGTAACTGTTTAAAAGTTCCTTTAACTGCTGTGCCTGCTCCCTCATCTCGGTGCTTACCTGGGCACTGTCCGAGGCGGTATTAGAATTTCTCTGGGTAATTTCCGATATCTGCTGTAAGGCAATGCCAATCTGCTTAATTGCCTCCGACTGTTCTGCTGTTGCCTGAGAAATCTCACGAATTAAGCTGTTGGCATTGTTGTTTTCCTCAGACACAATCCTCACAGAAGACACGGTGGCCTTAAGATTTAACATACCTGCCTGAACATTTTTTCTTGTTTTTTCAATAAGTCCCGTTGTTTCCACAACTGCATCCCCGCACTGGACTGCCAGGGAACGTATCTCGGATGCCACAACGGCAAAACCTTTTCCCGCCTCCCCTGCACGGGATGCCTCAACGGAAGCATTCATGGACAAAAGATTTGTTTTTGAGGCAATATCCTGCATGATATTGGTGATTCTGATAATATCCTTGGAGTTTTCCTCAATCATATGCATGGCGTTTGTCAGTTCATTTAAATCAGAGTTGCTTCTCTCTAATTCCTCCTGAACCATGCCCATCATTCCCGCTGCATCCTGGGAATTTTTGGCATTTAAAACAATTTTATCTGCAACGCTTGTCATCGTGGACGAAAGTTCCTCCACGGCGCTTGCCTGACTGGTAGTTCCGTCTGCCAGGGACTGGGCCCTCTCGTCAAAAGTGGAAAGTTCATTTAAAAACTGGTTGGCATATTCATTAATCTGATGCAATGTCTGGCTGATACTGCCCTCAATTTCAAGGAGGGAAGATGCAAGCACATTAAATTCCCCCTCAAATCCACCGGATGCAGACTGCCTGAAATCACCCTCCGCAATTTTCTGGACAGAGGAATTGATTTTCTCAATAATATCCCACAATACCCCTATGGTCTTATTCAAATCACTTAAAAGCTGGGCACTTTCATCCTTTCCCCCAGCTTCCGGCACAACACTTTTCAAATCACCTTCGGAAAGCATCTGCAGCCGCCTGTGGCACTGTTTAATGGGTTTGGTAATTGACCGGGTAATAAAAGCAATCATAACCAAAGATAAAATAACCGCTATTCCCACAGTAACCATCCCGCTTTTATTTACCTGGTTCATAACAGCCATTGCTTTTGACTTGGACTGTAATGTTACCACAGACCAGGAATCGGACACTCCCTCCAGTTTCACCGGAGCGTAGCTGGCATAATATGCGGTGCCATTGTCCGTAACTTCCCTATATCCCTGTTCCCCGGACATAACGGCGGCAATCATATCGGAATATTCCTGGGAAACTTCAATGGGAGATTCCTCTGTCAGAATATTCCCATCCTTGTCATAAAGGGTATTTCCCTGTTCGTCTTTCTGGGTAACGGTTCGGGTAAGAGTCTTATAATTATACAGTTCCTCATAGTACACGCTCTCTGGGTGTGCCACCACGGTGCCCTCCCCGTCAATAATGTACACAATCTTTCCCCCGTCCAAATCGGAAAACTCTTCCACTAATGACTGGAGGGAAGCAAGTTTAATATCCGTTGCCAGAATCCCCACCGTCTCATTATTTTTTACCAACGGCATAAAAATAGAAGCACATGCCATGTTGGTATTCACGGAATAATAAGATTTGGACACAAAAGGCTGATTTTCTTCTTTCATCTGGATAAACCACCAGCGGTTGGCACGGTTGCCAAGTTCCCCTGTGGAGCGGGAAGTCTGGTCGCCGTTCATATCCTGAATGTAAATCAGCTCAAAATAGTCGTTCCGCTGTGCCGTCCCTGTTACAATAGGCGTCTGGGCAGCATTCTCCATCGTAAGGATATCTTCTAAATTGGCAAGTTCCTCCGTAACCGTATATGCCTTGCCCATAAAATTTTCCACCGACCGGGCAACAAAACTGCTGGAATTTTTATTTTCATTCTTAATCTGGGTTTCATAAGCATTGTCAAAAAGCCTGCCTGTAATCCCTAAAATTGCAATGGAAGAAAGCATTACAATAAATATCATAGATAATAAGATTTTCATAAAAATGCTGCGTATTTTCATTCGATTCCTCCTGTGTCCGTAAAATTCAATCCTTATCCATCCAATACTCCTCAATGCTTCCCACAAATCCCGGTTCACATAAAAAATCCTGATACAACTTTTCGATTTCCTCTGCCGTCTTTACCGATTCAAATACCATAAAGGCAGAAATCCACCCATGAAAAGATTTCTGGAAAGGGTCTCCCCCAAGAATAACCTGGCGGCAGGCAGAAAGCACGGGAACATTTAACCGTTTTCCCGCTTTTCTTCCATTGATATAGTAAACGGAAGTTTCACTGTAAGCATTATATGTGACGGTAAGCATATTCCATTTCCCTTTTTCTACGGATCGACAGAGCACATCATGCCAGATATCCACATTTTCATCCTCATTAATCCGAAAAATACTGATTCCGTCCCCCGCATTGGGAATCAGGGAGGCAAACCCTCCTGCATACCTCATATAGACTATACTTCCCCAGGGCACAACGCTTTCCATCTTTACCCACATGGACACAGTATAACTGTCGGAAGCGAAAAGTTCCCCGGGCAGAACAACTACTTCTCTTCCTACATCCCCGCCGGGAAAATAGATGGCTCCCCACATATCATTGATGCCCCTGCCAAATGTAATTCTATCCCCCTCTGGCTTTCCCGGCAAACTTCCTCCATCCGTACACAAATCCCGGATAAAAGGATATGCCACATAAGACTTATGGTCCGCCATAATTTTTCCTACGAACCCTATGTAATCCTCAAGTTTCATCGGCAGGTTATAAAACTCCCCGTAAGCGGCATTACAGCCGTATTCATTTAAATATTCCACTTCCTTTTTCTCTGCCACTCCTGCAGCCGATACCAGCATTTTTAAGTCTTTGCCCAGCCTTACCATAGACTTTATTATTTTCCTGCCCCTGTGATTTCCCAGATTTTCCTTTAAAAAACTGTGGTCAAACTGGATGGAGCGTACCGGCAAATCCCTTAAGTACCTGAAACAGGAAAAATCTTTTCCAAAATGACACAGTGTAAGGTGAAACCCCTCCTCTACAAGGCGGTTTAAATTGGCAAGAAGTTTGTATGCATCTCTTCTGCTAAAAGCACTCTCGTCAATCCCCAAATCAAAATCCCTGGGTGCAAGGCCATAGGGGCTCATAATATCAATCAACATATCTCCCAGATTGTCATCCAGAAAAAGCAGATGGGTCAACTCGATACATATGGTCTTATAATTTACACTGTTTTTCCTGTATGGCGCTATTTCCTGACACAGCTTTTTAAAAATAATCAAATCCACCTGACGGATTATGCCTAATTTTTCCATAAGGGGGCGGTATTCTCTGGATTTCCACACTGTATTATTTTTGGCAGACCATTCCACCACCACTACCGTCTGCTCTACCAGGGAATTTTGTAAGTTCATAAGCCCCTGGAAATAAAATTGAAACTGCCGGGGATTCATGGCATCCTTTGCCTGCTGCCCCATCTCCCGCTCCTGTTTTACCTGTTCCTCGATTTCTTCAAAAAAAACGTAACAGTCTTTTCCCCTGCGCTTTGCCTCATACATGGCACAGTCACTGTCAAACATCAGCATATCCCGTTTTTCCCCGCCGGAAAAATTTCGTACAATACCGATACTAACCGTAATAAGGGACAGGTACACCTGTTCTTTTCCCTGCTGCCTTACCCTCCTGATAATTGTGCCGGCAATATCCGAAAGTTCCTGTTTCTCCCTTTTTCCGGTAAGAACAATGACAAACTCATCCCCGCCCATACGGGCAATCAGGGCGTCTTTCATACATTCCCTTAAAATCCGGGAAAAAATAACCAGCGTTTCATCCCCCGCCTGATGCCCGTACACGTCATTGACCGTCTTAAAATTGTCGATATCAAGGAACATATAATGAATTACCTCATTTTCAGAAAGCCCTTCCAAAAACTCATGTACCCCCTGTCTGTTGTGCAATCCTGTAAGGTAATCTACATAATCTATTTGTCCCATAGAAAAACCTTCCTTCTCATAGGTTCCGTTCAAATACTTTCATTATTTTATCCTATCTGTTTTCTATTGTCAAACTTGGTTTTATACTGCTTCTGCTTAACTGATGACATTTAATAACAATTATGATACAATAGGGCTGTGATAAAGTAAATTTTATACTCAATGGAGGAGATTTAAATGTATATTGAAGGTAAGTATTGGGATAACTATATCGGCGATACAGATGACAGCCTGCTGCTTGTGGATTATTTGGCAGAAAAGCAGAAAAAAGAAATTACAGTGGGGGAAATATTTTCTGACTTTAATGTAGACAGGCTGCAGGGTGATTTTAAAAGTCGTTGTGATGATCCATTAGCATTGGTCTATACATTCCCAGAGGGATTGGAATGGGATATTCACATACCGATTTGCTTAATTACTGACCTTTCGGCGTTGCTTTTGGAATGTAAGGTAAATGGATATATTGATTTGCATGAAGTGGCAACAGTTACGAAAGCAGCAACGCCCGTCCGTATCACAGCTACGCCGGAGGAACATGATTTAATTAACAGGACGTTAAAAGATTTTGTCTCGAATCCCCTTTCTTACGATTTAAGCGATATGTGTTCAGAAGAAGAAATGCAGGAAACGGCAGAAATCTGTGAAGCGTTAAGAAAAGAGTTGTACGAAAAATAAGGAACTGTCAGAAAATAACTTGAGCAAATTGTGCAGAATTCTGTTTTGCTTCCCCTTTAGCATGAGCGTAAACACTCATTGTGGTACACACATCGAAATGACCTAACAACTCCTAGTATAAGCCACATTAAATACCTTTATGATTCACGCAGAATAAATTTTCAGACTGCAAGGCGGAGGAATGAATCGCAGCGGTGGCTGCGACGATTGACAACAACGCAGCAGATGGAAATTTAGGCAAGTGAATCGTATGGTTATTTAATTTGGCTTATACTAGACATCCTTTGGCTGTACTCCGTTGGCAAACAGATAAATCTTAATAATTTCTAAATACTACAAGACACTCATTTTTCTCAAAAAACTTCTGACCCCAAATTTCTTTAATATCTTCAATACTCAAATCGTTAACATCAACCTTCTTAATAAAAAGCTCTGATTCATCATCAGTCCATGTGTTAAATAATGAAACCGTAAAACGATCCGCCAACAAAGCCTTAATGTAATCCACAATCAGCTGTGCATTATCATCGTTGTAATACCACTCAAGATAGTTCACATATTTCTTATCTGTAAACTTCTCCGCATAACAAAAATCATCTTCCTTAACAATTCTCATTGCTGTATCTTCGTCGAATCCATTGGCAAAGTTTATTGCAACAACTTCACCATCCACAATAATCGGTTTAGCCTTCATATTATCAAATTCAGGCATCTCCTTATCGCTCGCAAAAAACCGATAATAACTCATTATTTTACTCCTTATAATTTAGCATTGTGATAATAGAAAGGTAAGAGTTTCCTTTGTAGTAATGAAATCCGTTATTAAAAACCATTATATTGTTCGATTTATACACTACATCAGATGTCTTATAATTATTTTCAAATAACAAACCATTGATAATGTCCGAAAACACATCGTTGTGGTAAAGCATTACCTTTGATGATATATCCTGCATTGCTACTGCTGTATCACCTCCCTGTTTGTCTCAAGAATATTATACATAGGCTATTCCGCTTTTTCAATTAAAATCTGATTTCCCATTACTCCGCATTCTTTCCCGCCTCATCCAAAATAACCCTTTTCCATTTGTCCTCCTCTTTAAAACGATAAGCAAAAAGTACCATTATTTTCTTGACATCAAGAAACACTTAGTATAATGTGATAGATAAAAGAAGAATTTTAAAGCAGAAACTAAAAAATATGAGGAATATGTAGGATTAGAATTTGGATATGTACAAAGAAATTTATTTCAGCATAAAACCTTTCGCATAAACATTTCCATGGGCTGCTCAAATGGTGTATTATTCATTAATAGAGCCCCGCAATCTATGTATCCTAATTTTCTATATAAATGCTGGGCATCTTCGTCCACCTGTGTGGATAAAAGAACCATTTTATAACCCTGTTTTTTCATGTCATCTTCCCATAGTTTCATTGCTTCTGTCGCAATTCCACTATTTCTGTGGGCTTCTTCCACATGAATAAGATTAAGAAAAGGAAGACTGTCCCATAAAACAGAATAGTGCATAAGTCCAACACGTTTATTGTTATCCCACATAATATATCCTGTTTTTGTAAATACACGATTTTCAAATTGTAAATCATTTATGTGAGAATCAATTTTCATCACAAATTCTTTGTCTTCAATTTGCATATATTTTAAATCTATTTTTACCACCTCCACGAAGACGATTATAATTCATTTTCAGCCAAAAATAAAGCTATCCCATCTTCATCATTACTCCTAATTACCAAAATCTCTACACACATTTTTAGGGAATTTTCTTTAAAATCTTTAAAGTCCGTATAAATGCTGTCTCCCCAACTTTGGTCTTGCTTTTTAGGGTCAATCACCCTTTTGCTAAAAATTCTGTTGGTCAATTGTACCATACATTTTTTTGAGTATGCAATTCAATTTAAGTTTTAAAGAGGAGGATGCTTTTTGCTTATAGGTAATTAATCATTACAATTCATCCATATTCTTTTGTATCTATTTCTCTTTCTCAATACATTCATGGAACAAAGACCATGCATATTTAAAACCCAATCGGAATATAAGTTCATCATTTCTTGAACAATATTGCAAAATATAATCCTCAAGCTTACGAAAATTTTCAATATCCAATTTTTCCTCCAGCCAGTCGATGTCAATATCATCGTGCATTAAAGCATCATTAAACTCCTGACTGTTTGTATACTGCTCATAAATCTCATGAATTTTACTATCCATTATCCGTTCCACCTCTACATTAGATTTTCCCTTTTTCTTATTCTCATTATAATATGACAGCATTTTGCCGTCAATATAAATTATGCCGCTATTTTGACGGTATAATAATGTCTTATACGGAGGTATTGATATGACAACTAATACAGCTAAATTTACCTTGAGAATAGATGCTGAACTACTAAAAAAATTTCGTTTTGTTGCTGATTATAATGCCCGTTCTGCTAATCGGGAGTTGGAAGTTCTAATGAAAAAACATATTGCTGCATTTGAAAAATCCAACGGCAAAATAACCTTTGAATAATTGTAGACAAATATGACTGTTTATGGAAAACCATAGGAAAAAGGCATTTCCGCTTATCGAAAATGCCCCCGCTTTCTAAAATATCTGTTCAGTCCCCTCACAGATACGATGCAAAAATACATGAAAATCCCTTTGCGATGACATTTTTGCACGCCTGAATCATGTTTCTACGTCTCAAACAGCAGTGTTTAAGGCTGTCCTGAACAGCTACGTTATTTCATTTTTTCTATCACACAACTGTGCTTCTTGGTTCCTTTATCATAATTGATGGAAACAAGCAGCAGATTATCCAGGTACTTTTCCAAGCCAAAATAATACTTCCGCTCCTTTATCTGCCGGATTCCTGCATCGGCATCCTTATCATATTTTAACTCCACTATCATAGCAGGTTTATCCCCTTTGGGCAAAAACACTATGTCAGCAAACCCTTTTCCTGTGGGCAGCTCCCTCACAATCGTATAATGCTCCTTTGCCGTAATGTAGGCAAGGCTTACCGTACAGGCAAGGGCGTTTTCATCATTATACTGCAGGATGCTTGTTTCATAATGGCTGTTTTCAATATAGGACGCCACCTTTTCCTCCTGCATTTCCCACGTGGCTTTCAGCAGGTCATTGGCATTTTTAAAAACCTGGGTGATATAATTCCAGTCAGAATTTTTTATGGAAGTGATAAAAACATCCTTCACCTCGTTATTGGGAATATACACCATCCCCTCATCCCACTGGTAGCCCAGATATCCTAAATGAACCAAAAGGGTCAGTACATCATCTTTTGAAGAAAATGAAGACATATCATTTTGAAATGACAAAAAATCAATGGGCACAAAATTCCCTGCCAGCAAATCTATTACTGCGTCCTTTAGCCCGTCAAAATTCAAATCAATATAGTCCTTCAATGCCTCGTAAGTCTCCGTCTGGGACCAGTAATCCGTAAAATCCCTGTTATTTATGGATGCCGTTACCGACCGGGGGGAATAGGTGGAAATGCCACCCCGCATATGATATCCGTCATACCATTCCTTCATTTTTTCAAAATCCACATCATACCTGCCGCACAGATTTTCTACTTCCTCCTCCGTAAATCCCATATACTTTGAATAACCTTTTGCATCTAACATGGATATCTCATCAAACAT
>CANRJF010000092.1 GCA_947630855.1 uncultured Lachnospiraceae bacterium | reverse complement strand
CACTGCCAGGCATATGGTATCTACGTCAAAGTGTTTTTCCGTTCCCGGAATGAACTGAAAATGCTCATCTACTTTGGCAATTGTTACGCCTGTAACACAATCCTCACCCTCAGCTTTTACGATGGTATGAGATAAATAGAATGGCACTCCCGTTCTGGCAATTTTGGCTGCATGGACGCCATAGCCGCCAACTCTTGGAGCGGCATCCACTAATGCTGCCACATCACATCCACATTGCATCAACTGGAAGCTGACGACTAAACCAACATTTCCTGAACCCAGCATTAACACTCTTTTGCCGGGTTTCACTCCATGTAAATTCATCATGGTCTGTGCGGCTCCCGCACCGATTACACCGGGCAGCGTCCAACCGGGAAATGTCACCATATTTTCTGCTGCCCCTGTTGCGATAATTATTGCATCACCTTTATAGTGATAGACGGCATCACCGATTTTTACAATGATTTCCTTATCCTGATATAAACCGATGACTGTGGCATTTAGAACAACTTTCACACCCGCTTCGTCAGCTTCTTTTAAAAGCTGTTCTCCTATTACAAATCCTCTGGTTTTTGCTTTATGTTCCTTGGAACCAAAGAACTTATGAATCTGTTTAAAAAGTTGTCCGCCTGGTTTTTCATTTTCATCAAAAACAACCGTTTTTAATCCTCTTTTGGCTGCTTCGATTGCTGCAGATAATCCTGACGGGCCTGCCCCGACTATGATTAAGTCATATCGTTTCATACAATATAACACTCCCTTCTTTTGAATTACTGTTTATCAAATGGTTTGTCGCTGACGCCGTACTGGGTTTTTACATCCATTCCTTCTTTTAGTGGGGTAACGCAGGTTCTTACATTTGGTACGCCGTCTACAATCATGACGCAATCCGTACATCTTCCTATTGCACAAAAAATGCCCCGGGGTTTATGTTCTTTTGCTGTATATCTGTGTACCATCAATCCGGCTGCTTTTAATGCTGCTGCAATAGGCTCCCCTTCATATCCATCTACAAATTTACCATTGTATGTAAATTTTACGGGACGTCCCTTTTTTTGTATGCCTAAAATTGGATGTTCCAGAATTCTTTTTTCCATTTCCATTAAGCTTCCCTTCCTTTCTATAAAAAAGACGCCTAAACCAACCGCAAGATTGATTTAGACGTCTTTGTCTTTCGTTGTTTCTATTCTATAAAAAAATCAAATTAAAAAATTGTAAAAATCGGAACAGGTTATTCTTTAATATTATCTAATTCAGTAAGATTAATGCCTGAAGCTGTCAGGATAACTTTTAATTCTATATAACGACCCTTCATTTCTTTATATGCTGCTGATTCTTTATCTTGTGTTAAAAGCATATATTTTTGGAGTCTTGCAAATTCTTCAACATTTTTTTGCAGCATTTCTTTTTCAGTCACATTCATTACCTCCATATTGTCACCGCCTTTTTAATTGATGCAGTTTTGTGTTATCATTATTATAGCGAATTGTCTGAATGGTGTAAAGTCTATGTTGCTTAATAATTTGTTTTAAATGTTACGATGGTTACCATTCATGGCCTAACCGCTTTCTTCGCTCCGCTCCGGTCGTTGCTAAACAAGCGCCACTGGCGCTTAGCAACTTGCTGAGCGGTAGGCCCAGAACATGATTCAAGTGTGAGCGAGCCCCA
Source organism: uncultured Lachnospiraceae bacterium (assembly GCA_947630855.1). GTDB lineage: Bacteria > Bacillota > Clostridia > Lachnospirales > Lachnospiraceae > Roseburia_B. The sequence goes on along the minus strand of CANRJF010000092.1, from coordinate 13,437 downwards.
ATTTGCGTAGCAAATTCTTAAAATGGGCTCGCGAAGTTGCAATTCATGGGATAACCGCTTGCGGTTAAACCGTGAATTGTAACAATATTTGTAAGGGGTTATTGTCTCATATGGTATTCGGTATCCTCATCAATCATATCAGGCATAATGCGGGCAGCCTCGGGGTCAAACTGCGTCCCGATACCCTTCTCAATCTGCTCCCTTACGGTCTTTTGTGGGAGAACATCGCGATAGGAGCGTTTGCTGGTCATCGCGTCATAAGCGTCGGCAACGGAGATTATTTTCGCGAGCCGGGAAATTTCCTCGCCGTGTAGCCCATCGGGATAACCCTTGCCGTCAATCCGCTCATGGTGGCATTTCGCGCCGTCGGCGAACTTTCCCTTGACGGAGATATCCTTGAGAATCTCATAGCCGAGAGACGGGTGACGTTTGATTTCGGCAAATTCTTCATCGGTCAGCCTGCCGTTCTTGTTGATAATCCTGTTGTCAAGGCCGATTTTTCCCACATCGTGAATAAGACCCGCATAGTAGACCTCTTCAATCTCATCGGGGGAGAAATTCATCCGTGAGGCTATCATCTTCGCATACCGGGCAACACGTCTGGAGTGCCCAGCGGTGTATGGGTCATTGGCGTCAATGGCCTTTGCAATCGCTTCGAAAATCTCATGGGAGAGTTCCTCGAGCTCCGCGTTTTTTGCGTTGAGTTCATCAATGAATTTTGCCTTCTCCGCCTGAACCAATGCATCGTTGAGTTCCTTTCGGCGGGTAGTCAGCACGTCAATAATAATCTTGCAGAAGAAACTCAGAACAATCAAAATCGTCAGCGTGATAATTGTTTCGGGGACGATATCGGTATTGTACTCCTCGTCCATTCCCCTTGCCATAGTCGGGAATGCCATTAACGCTATGTTGATGATGGCAACATTCCCGCACATTTTCTTGTCCTCGTACATTATGGTGAAGACCAGCGGAATGGTGAATGTCAGAAAGGTCGGTGCAAACTGATAGTGGGAATATGCGATATTCAAGCATACGAAACTCATTGAAAGCGTGAGCACGTATTTTTTCTTATTTTCGTTTTTTATTTTCAAACACAAGAAATGGCAAAGCACCATCACCATAATGTTGAACGCCGTGGTAAGCAGTTGATAGCGAATCAGCTTCGTAACGATTGTATTTTCGTTATATCCCTGCTGTTTTGTGACAAACAAAATAGTGTTCACGACGGCTTCCACAATAAACTGAGCGATTGCCATGCCGAACAGCGCTCTTTTAATCAGACGCTGCCATTGTGCGTAATTTATTTTTTCGGTTCCCATTGTTCCATACTTTTCCCTTCAATATATGTCTAAAATTCCTTGCTTCGTCCATAAGCAGTATATCAGTTTTCCATTCATCTGTAAACATAATAGCTTCACTCCCACCCTGTTATAAATTCAGCATATCGGCAATTTCCGAAAAGTTGATAAGCAAATCATCATAGATGTTGACTTTGATAGTGGCGTCAAAAGGATACTGAACATTTATGATATTATCTTCAAAATAGTTCACAGTAATGATTTTTCTTTTTGGGTCTACAATCCAATATTCCCGCACGCCATAATTTTTGTAGTAGTAGAGTTTGCGGATATAATCATCTGCCGGATTGCCGGGAGACACAATTTCAATGATGAAATCAGGTGCACCATTACAGCGTTTGCCGTCCAGTTTATTTTTATCACAAATTACCATAATATCAGGCTGAACAATTGTCAGAGGTTTATCAGAGAGTTTTACATCAAACGGAGCGCTAAATATACTGCAAAGCCCTTTCTTAAGGAGTATATAGTTGTTTATCATAGTAGAAAGCTGCATAGAAATTGCCTGATGGATTTGTGAAGGGCTTGCCATATAATAAATTTGGCCGTCAAATATTTCTGCCCGCATATCTTCAGGCAATGCTTCATATTCATCTAAAGTAATAAAATCAGGCTGGGATTGCAATGCTGGCATAGGGATACCTCCTCTTTGCATTTAGATAAAATTCGTATCTGTGAAGGTACTGAACAGACACTAAATTTCTTTTAAAAAGTTTATCATATGTTTTTAGGAAATACCAGTATTGGATTTGACTTTTGGCGGCAAACAGTATAAATGATACAATAATATAAGGTTGACATTATATTTTCCGATATAAACTACGTTAGAAACATTAGAAATATTGATTTCATCAAAAGTGTTATCTTTTACTCCTTGTTTATATTCAACCACATTTTTTAAGTAAACTGCTCCGAAGTTAAACTAATAAGAGAAAGGAATATAATGGCAAATCAAATTATTTTTTTCGGGATATTTTTATTTAAAACATTTCTCAATCTTTTTGATAATATGCTCTGGCAGTTCTTTTTTGTTGGCAGCGTTTGAACATACTATTTTTCCTATCGGTTTCATGCCTGCTGTTTTAAAAAATTCGTCCATATTACGTATTGCTCCTCTGCTTTGCCCAAATATCCATGAAAAAGGGGCAGGGGTGTTGCAGGAAGTTAAAAGAATATATTTTTTGCCCTGCAAACGTGGTTTGGGAAATGTGTTTGTTTCTTCCATAGCTGTTCCTAATAAACGGTCAAACAGGTTTTTGACAGGAGCAGGTACATTTGCCCAATAAACAGGGGCCGCAAGAATGACTGTCTGGCTTTCATGTAAAATAGCAACAATCTCCTGTATATCATCTTCCTGAATACAGATATGGGTATTTATGCAGGTACGGCAACCTGTACAAAAGGAGAGGTTCTTTTCGTATAAATTGATTTTTGTTACAGTGTATCCTGTTTGTTCGGCTTTGCGGATTGCACAATTGTACATAGCCGCTGTTATTCCATTTACATGGGGACTGCCTAAAATGGCAAGCACATTTTTTTCATTCATAATAATTCCTCCCGGTTTGCAATAGAAAAGTACAACATCTGAAAACCATACTCTAAAAACTGGTTTTTGGATAATCCCATTGCATTTTTAATATATTCTTCTTTATTTGCGGCAAGCTGAATAAGGCCGGAAAGCATACCCCAAAAATTGAAGATAGTGGGCATAATTTCCAGATTATCACGCAAATCGCCTTTCTTTATGCCGGATATTAAAAAATCTTTCAGCTTTTCGTTTATTTCCTCCCCTACCTGATAAGTTTCTTTTTCTTCGGGCAGGTAATTACTGCTTTCAAAATCAATATTGATTTTGTCTAATACCATTTTAAAATAAAAAGGAAATTCTTCCTGATACTGTACTAATCCTTGACAGATAAAGTCATATCTTGTTTTTGTTGTTTCTTGCTGTTCTAATGCAGAGTTTATGTAGCCGTAGAGTTTTTTCATGCTGTTTAGCACCAAAAGACCGACAATTTCCTCTTTGTTCTCGTAATACACATATAAAGTTGCTTTACTGTATCCGGCAGCTTTTGCTATATCGTCCATAGATGCCGCCGCAATTCCTTTTTCCATAAACAGTTTAGATGCAGCAGAAGCAATTTTTTCCCGATGCACGCTTTTGGGTTCCTTTTTTCTCCGTCCCATTATTACCACCTCAAATAATTAAACTGTGAGTTTAATTATAATAAAGACAAGGGTAGCTGTCAACTTCTAAAAAGGAAAAGTATTGACAGAACAGACCACATAATGTAGTCTATAATAAAGACCACAACGAGTAGTCTGTGAAGGGAGAAGGAAAAAGATGGCGGAAATACAATTGGGCGTTATTGAAGCGCGTTATGCAGATATGATTTGGGAGCATGAACCGGTTACTTCATCGGAACTGGTAAAGATGACGGCAATAGAGTTTAACTGGAAGAGAACCACAGCGCATAATGTGCTGCGAAGACTGATAGACAAAGGTTTGTTTCAGAAGGAGAACGGAGTGGTGACATCTTTACTTTCCAGAGAAGAATTTTATTCCATGCAAAGCAAGCAGTACGTAAAAGATACTTTTGCAGGTTCCCTTCCGGCATTTATTGCGGCATTTACCCAGAATTCCAAGCTTACAGAAAAGGAGGCAGAAGCAATACGCAGGATGATTGATGAGGCAGAGGAGAAATGATTATGGGAGATATTTTTTTGAAAATGCTGAATATGAGTATTAACGCAAGCTGGTTAATATTAGCCGTGTTATGTATCAGGCTGATTTTTCGGAAAATTCCCAAATGGGTGAATTGTATATTATGGGGCGTCGTGGCAGTCAGATTGGTCTGTCCGTTTTCCATTGAAAGCCGGTTCAGTATGCTTTCCAGCGCAGAGCCTGTAAAAACCAATACGACCGTGCAAGGAGAGATACAAAATTACATTCCATCCATAGACAGTGATCTCACGATTGTGGAACATACCATAAATCCTATGTTGACGGAAGCTTTTGCATATAATGAAGTGGGAAGCGCTGCACCATTACAGGTATTTGTCTGTGTTGCAGGTATTGTGTGGATTTGCGGTATGATTCTTTTGATGACCTATGCACTTGGAAGCATGATGCGCTTGCATAAGATGGTAAGAGAATCTGTAAGATACAGGGATAATATATATATCTGCGATGCTGTAAAATCACCCTTTATTTTAGGTGTTATCAGACCGGAAATTTATCTTTCCTCTGCTTTAAATGAAGAAGAAATGCATTACATTTTGGCACATGAACTGGCGCATCTCAAAAGAAAAGACCATTGGTGGAAACTGCTGGGATATTTGCTGTTGTGTATTTATTGGTTCAATCCTTTTTGCTGGGCGGCTTATGCCGGGCTTTGTAAAGACATTGAGCTTGCATGTGATGAAAAAGTAATCCGGGATATGACATTTTCTGAGAAAAAGGAATATTCCAGAGTATTGCTGTCCTGTACTGGGGAGAAACGCTTAGTTATGGCCTGTCCCTTAGCGTTTGGAGAAGTGGGGGTAAAGGAAAGGGTAAAGTCGGTATTGCATTATAAAAAGCCGGCCTTTTGGGCGGTTCTGGCGGCACTGGCAGTATGCGTGATACTGGCAGTATGTTTTCTGACGAATCCGGCAGATGAAAAAAAGGATGAAGCTGTAAATGATACAGAAGTGAGAAATGCTTTAGAAGAAGATTACGAGAGCAACCAGCCGTCAGAACAGCCGTCTGATAATAAGGACGATATACAGGATGGAATCTTCAGTGATATGATGGTATCGAATATTTTAACTGACAGCGGGCTGACTGCCGTGTCAAAAGAGGATGCCGTAGTTCTGCGTTCATATATGGAAACAGGGGAGTGGAATGAAGGTATTGCAGATTGCGCTGATAATTGTGAACTGACATTTCCAACAGAGTTAATAAGATATCATTCGGATTGCGGAACATTTAATGACATGGCAGATAATAGGCATTTATCATTAGGTGAAGAGGATAAGGCCAAGGTTAATGCAATTCTCGAAAAATATATTTCATTGGATTTGGCGGAAGAGTCTTTAGATGGGATATCTGCGCCTGATAGTTCTGCGGTCATGGAGATTGCTATTACAAATGGCAATAATGGAGAAAAAATGACCTTTAGCCGGGCAGATTCTAATAATGTATTCGGTAATTTATTACGCCTGTATGAATTATTAAATTTTTCCGCAGAAACAGAGGAAATATCACGGAGCGGATATAAGTATTCCATGACAATGTATAATACAGCAGGAGAGACAATGCATATTGTAACACCTTACAAAGACGGTTTTTCCATGGATGAAAATTTTTATCCATATAATGGCAGTGATAGCTATGACCGGGCTTCTGTTAATTTGATGAATTATATGGATTTGCTGTTTTATCCGGCAGATAAGGAAGAGAAGATGGAAAAAACCATTGGCCATACAATTGTATTGCCCGGTAATCCGGCTTCCTGGATAAAAGATATCTGTTACTCTTATAAGGCCGATAATTCTATGGAGATACAGTATTATGACGGTATTGCAAAAGCAGATTGCAGGATGCAGATTGTCAGGAACGGAATCCTGGAATTGCAGGACATATCATTTGACAAAAGCCAGGAAGAAAGCTGGGCGGCAAGTTCGATTTCGGGACAATATGTGTTAATCAGTGTACAGCGTTCAGAAGACGGTAAAAATGTTCTTGCTTCATGGGAATATGATAATTGTGAATTTGCTATCCAGGCAACAGTTTCAGGGAAAGATGCAGATATCATTTCAATTCCCAAGACGGCAATTTATATTATTAATAATTTAGATTAAGTTTGTGTCAAATCCTCTTTACATCCCCTTAAATCTTATGTAAGGGCCTCTTTGCTTTACTTATTCAAATTCTTGTTATCATAATAGAATCATAACAGAATCAAGGAGGAAGGAGGAACTTTAAGCAAAGAGCAATAAGTGGGGAGGTGATAATATGACCATAGCGGAAATGATTAAAAAAACCAGATTAGATAATAATATGACCCAAGAGGAGTATGGAAATAAATTTGGTGTTACAAGGCAGACAGTTTCCAGTTGGGAGAATGAGAAGAGTATGCCGGATTTACAAATGCTTATAACAATCTGTAATACATATAAGATTTCCCTTGATTTGTTATTAAATGACGATTACAGGTATGTCAATAAGATAGATGTAATGCAGAAAGCCGGTCGGATTCTGAAAAGAATACTGCCTGCTTTATGTGTTTTAGTTTGTGTATATCTGACTGTATTTGGAGTCTGGAAAATGAATGAAAAGAGAGAAAATGCAAATTTTGCTTCCAGGGTTATGGATTTAGGTTTCATATTACAGGATGGCTGTTATATCATGCAGGATAAAGACATATTGTATGAACTGCCTAATCAAAAACTGCCGTTTATGAGATTTGAGTTTTATGCTCAAAATATTCAGGCAGTATACAGAGCGGAAGATTATAATTGCAGGATTTATTTAAATATGCGTAATGAAAAGTATATTTTTAGTATAGATCACGGAATTGATACAGGTATTGAGGGGAGTATTTCATCCGATGGAATTATAGAATATGAGCAATTATCTGACGACGATGCAGTTTTGTTAGATGAATGCGGGGAGAATGTAGAAGATATTTTACATAAGATGATAAATTATTATAATGCCGCGTATGATTTGTAGAGGCTCTTTTATTAGAAGCCTATATAATCCACCTTTTGGGTGTAAATAAGACGCATGGTTTATCATATTAATTACTATTCCATGCGTCTTTACACTTATGTCAATTGCATAACTTCTGCTTCAATTTCCTTAACATCGTTATCAGTTAAATCAGGAAAGCATTCTGATATTTCATCAATTTTTATCTTTCCTAATTTCAAAAGTCTGCGTGCATTGTCCTTTGTTGTTTCCCTGGCCGCTTCATTTCTCATATCTTCCAAAATTTTACACATGGCCGCCACTCCTTTCTCGTCCTGCTTAAAGTACCTCGCTTTTTTTGCCAGTACTTCATAATTCATATCATCGGGATTGGTACATGAAAAATCGTGCATTAACTTACCGATTTCATCATTGCCCCTGTATCTGCCATTCACATACAGGATATGTGAACCGTCGCCAAACAATACCTTGTTTTCTCCGATAGTGATATACCTTTCTACCGGATATATGGGTTGGTTTCCTTTCATTACATCATTTTCCGTAATAAAAATAACGTAGCTGTCAGGAAGAGTCTCCGTATCATCTCCGGGTTTTAATATATGTGCATCAAGAAGACTGCTGTTATGTCTTGCTCTTTTTGCGCCAGCTCCTGCATCTAATCGTTGAATTTCCACATTGAACTCTTTTTTTGTGCTGTCAATTGCATGAACATCTAAAACAATAGACTGTCCCTGCAAATTCTACTTCCTGCCCAATAACTGAAAATTCTTTTGATTCACGAATTGTATATTTCATTTCTTTTCCTTATGTGCCGTAATAATAGTATAACTATATGCATTTACCGTTAGAATACATTTATCTACATTCACATACCAGTTTTTTCCGTTGCGTGTTATAATGGCATTTGTAGAATTAATCTTAGTTTTACACCATTCAACCACATCATCTGTATCTAAAGACAGATTTCTTTTAATGCGTTCTACGCCTAATTCGGTTGTATGCAATTTATCCAAATTCTTCAGTAATTCATTATCCGTTTTCATTTTACAATTAAACATCCTTTTGCCTTATTTTGTTAAAACATGCTTGCAATATTTTGTACATCCACATTTCGGACAAGTTAATTTTCTTTTTGTTAATGTATGCGGTCCCATAACATATGATTTCATATCAGGGACGAAACGCTCATTACATTCAGGACATTCAAATGCTCCTGCTTCTCTGTCCAGGATACATGCAATAGCTATCCCGATTATTATAATTATAATTCCAATTCCCATCAAGACAGTACGAAGCCATACGTCCATATCAAATGCTCCTGCCATAACAAATAAAGGAACAGCCGCAATAATCACCAGACAGGCAACCAATGCCGACATTACAATTTTCTTCTTGCTCTCCTGAGCTTCTTTTACTAAATTCACCATATTTTCCTCCGCTATCTTCTTATAATCCACCTCTTGCAATCTTTTACCTGATAAAAGTTCATTTACAGTAATTTCTAATTCATTGCAAAGAGGAAGTAACAATGACACTTCCGGGAAACCGTTTCCCCGTTCCCATTTTGAGATTGTTTTATCGCTGATGCCAAGCTTATCTGCCAATTCACGTTGTGTATATTTTTTTGCTTTTCTTTCCTCAGCAATAAATTTACCTATTTTAATTTGGTCCATGGGTTTTTGTCCTCCTTTCTGTGTTCATTGTATGAGTTCTCAAAACAATTTCACACCCACGCAACGTAGAATATGGTGAATTTTAGCGGTTTCTACGCTGCGTAGAGTTGTTTTGTCATCTTATTTTCTGAAGTTTCTGAACTTTTTACTGCTGAGCGCATTTTCAGCAGCCCGACTGCCATTTCTTGCAGCAAGCATAAAATATTCGTAGGATTTTTGCAGGTCAGATTCCACCCCCAAACCTTTTAAATACATATCACCCAACTCATATAATGCATAATTATCATTAGATTTCACAGCATCAAGGTACAACTCTAACGCCTTTTGATAATCCTTTTCGCCTCCTATGCCGCGTTTATAACAATTTGCCAACTCACGTTTTGCGCTAATATTGCCCATATCTGCGCCTTTTTCGTACATTTCCCGTGCCTTTTTCCAGTCTTTCTCTATACCCTTACCGCGAAAATACGCCGACCCCAGACACACAAATGCCTGGGAGTACCCCATTTGGGCGGCAGTAGAAAAATATTTGAAAGATTTTTTTAAATCTTTTTCAGAGGCTCCATAATAATTATATCTGCATCCCAACGCAAAGTAATCCTCAGGACTTTCGCGTTTTATCACAGATTTTAAAAGTTTCATCCCCTTTTCTATATTGGTGTCATCTTGTTCTAATGATTTTATTTCATCTTGATAATTTCCCTTCTCTATCATTTCATTTAATAGTTCCTTTCACTCATATAAATCTTTTGCTTTATATACAGCATAACCTTCATAATAGTAACTATAATCAATACCCTTCATATAAATTTCTCTATCTTTGATTTTATCCGTTAACGCCTGCTTCAAAATATGCTTTATTTCAATATCCTTTATTGTACTCCTTTCCATTGCCAATAAATAATCATCTTTATCAACCAAACTCCAGTCAACCACAAGATTCAATTCTTTTTTTAGAATTAAATCCAACCAAATTCTTGTACTGCGGCCGTTGCCTTCCCGAAATGGATGTACAATGTTCATTTCAACGTACTTCTCTATAATTTCATCGAAATTTGACTGTGGCATTTTCTCAACACTTTCTATTGCACTATATAAGTACATAACTGGAACAAATCTAAAATTGTTTTTTGCAATATTGACATCTCTTATTTTTCCTGCAAACTCATATATCTGTTCAAACAAATACTTATGAATTGCAGCAAGCATACGGAAAGTCCCGGCTTCATAACCGTCTAAATAATTGTTTTCAAATAGTTCAACTGCTCTTTTTTTGCTTATTTTCTCTTCCAGCCTTGCTAATTCGACAGAATCATTTACACCGAGTTTATTTTTTAATGCCATAAAATCTTCCTCTCCAAAAATACGATACGATAATGTGTGGAAACATTATAACACATAATGAACAGATGAAAAATCATAAATTTTTCGGTTCTTAAATCCTTCATTTTCTATCCCCGGTCTCCACGTCCCCCAGAATATTTTGTGCGGTTGATTTTGCGACACACCGCAAGTACGTTTCCAACAAGAAAAGCTATTATCAGATATGGAATGAGAGCGACAGGCTGTGTAAGGAACACGGATTGTCAGTCGTCACGCTGAGGCAGGAACGCTTTACCCGTTATAAGACGCTTGGGGAGGCCTACACCGTGGAAGCTATAACGGAGAGGATAGCCGGGACATACCGGGCGAAGCCGAAAGCGTTAAGGCAGGCGAAGCAGCCGGAACGGGACAGGGAAACACAAAAATAAAAAATTCAACAAACATTAACAAAAATACGGAACATACATTAACAAAAATTGAATTTTGTCCGATATACATATAAACATAACAAAAAAGGGGGCTAAACAGCATGGAAAGAGAAACTACGCCAAGTCAGAGTGAATGGCTGATTATGGAGGTGTTTTGGGCGAATGATACGCCTACCATGACCGCAAAGGAAGTACCACTATACCGTAGCCATATAGAATAAGTAAAGCAAAAGGATATTTTTAATCGAATCTTCAAAATGCTTTAGTGCAGGTAAAAAATAAATTTTATTTTAGGAGGACAAAATTATGGCAATTACAGGAGTAAACACTTATAACAATGCGTATGAAAATGTATATGCAACAAAGCAAAAGGACGAAGCAAAGGAAACTTCCGCAGCGCAGAAAAGAGCAGATACCGAAAATAAAAGCAGCCTGTTAGGTCAGTTGCAGGATAAGTATTCTAATTTTGACATTATGGCAGGTACTTTTTCTAAAAGTCAGGTTTCATCATCAAGCAGAGGTTTTCAAGGAGTTATGATTAGTTCCGCATATTTGTCAAAGGCGGAGAATGATGAAGCAACGGCAAAGGATTTAGACGAAATGTTAAGCGGGGTCGAATCAGCATATAACTGGCTGAAAAATGCTTTTGCAAAAGACGGTTTGGAATTAGTTTCCTGTGGGTACTACATTGATGAAAACGGGAAAATGGGTTCTTATTCTGTTGTTGAAAAGAAACATAGTATGTTTGACGGTTTGACCGAACAGAACGAAAAGAGTGCCGATAGAATAAAAGAGAAACAGGAAAAAGCACGGGAGCAGAAAAAGGCTGATGAAAAGAAAGCAGAGAAAAAGGAAGCGGAAGAAAGGCAGGAACAGCGGGTAAGCTCTGCAAAGGATAAAGCTGTTGTTGTGGCTTCCTCAAATGAAGAATTGTTGAAAAAGGCGAAAGACGCAGCAAATGGAACAAATGAGAAAGCGTTGACTAAGGAAGAAAAGGCATTAGGCAATAATTTTGATTACAGCATATAGATGTGATGTGAAAAGGACTTCAAAATTCAGTGATGAAGCCCGCGCAGCCGATTATATGTCGGCAATGGAAACGATTGCAAAATACGGTATGAACAGTTCCGGTCAGAACGATTTGTCAAGGACATAATGAAATTTAGATTAGTTTGATAATGGCCCTTTATTAACAGATGTATAATCTGCTTCGTTGTTTATATTTTTACATTGTCATATTTTTTGTGCGTTTACTGATGCCGTAAACAAGAATGATTTCTGTTATGACATTAACAGTGATGCCCAATACCATAATCCTGCCCGTTAATTCCAATCCGTTATATCCGGAAAAGGCGTACAGATAATACATAAAGTCTATTCATCCATGAAACAGGCAAAAATACAGGGTAGTGTGGCAACAAAGCTGGAAGGCAGGGCGAATGTCCTGAAAGCAGAAGTCAAGCAGGGCGGTGGAAATGTGGAAGCCAAGAAAGAGGAAATTGCAGAACTGGAGCAGAAAGCGGAGAATGCGACAGCTTCACAAATGAGTACGCTCGTAGAGGCAAATAAGGCTGTGGAAGAAGCTACCGTGGCAGAGCGCAACAACAATACGGCATCCGGGGCAAAAGAAGAAAAAACAGACCGGGCAGAGAACACAGCCGAAAAGACAGCGGAAAGCGGCGCAGACGGAGAAAAAGCACAGGACGGTGTATCCGGTGCTGGGTTACAGGCAGGAGCTGTGGAGAATGTGCAGCAGGATGACAGCACACAGGCGGAAAACGCACAGCCTGTTGAAACAGCCGTTCCGGAAGCTGCAACAGCACAGGCGGCAGCATATACCCATGTGGATGTGCGCTTATAGGGAGGTGGTTTTGTGAACATTGCAATGTTCAGTACCATGCCCATTAAGAAAAATGAAATTAGGAGGATAACATTATGTCAATGGAAATTAGTAACGCATACAGCAGCTATACTGGCAATTCTGCATACGCTGCAAAAAGCAATAATCAAAAACAGGCAGAGGAGAGCCGTGAGACTGATAAAACCAGTGCGGAGCCGCAGGCAGCCACAAGGAAAACAGCAGCGGATGAATTATCATACCTTTCAAAAAAATACAGTAATTACAGCTTTGTAGCCGCCAGTTATACTAAGGGAATGAGATACGGTTCCAATTCAACCGTGAATGTCGCCATAGATCCCCGTTTTTTGAAGAAAATGGCAAATGATCCAGGATTGGCGAAAGAGTACGAAGAAAAGATTGCAGATATGCAGAAAATAGATGAAGCAAAAATACGAGGCCATGAAGCAAGAGGAAGTCATATAATCGCACATGGCTGGGCGATTGATAAAGATGGGGGAATGAGTAGCTGGACAATTGGTGAACGAACGAATAAGCGGCATTATGGGCAGGAAATGACGGATTATGCAAATAAAATTCGCAGGCAAAAGGCGGAAAAGGCAAAAGAGCAGAGGAAATTAGAAGAAAAGCGTCAGGCAATCAGGGAGGAAAAAGCAGAATTAGAAGAAAAGATGCAGGAATCCGGAAAGGCGCAGTATGGCGACAAGTTTAAGGAAGCTGTTGTCATGATTCAGAATGACGAAGAAGCAGATGCAGACAAAAATGGGAAAAAAGAAGAAATGGCTGTCGGTATCAATTTGGACATGAAAATATAACCGAAAGACAGCCGCAAAGCCGCATAAGGAAATATGCCGTTTTGCGGCTGCGGCTGGCAATACTCACGGCAGATTTCATCTGTCGTGAGTATAAAATAATGTAAGTAAATAATGAACTATCGGCGTATATGGGAGGAATGAATATGCCCAATATTACAAATTATGGTTTCCTTGTTCAAAGTATGTTCGGAGGAAAAGGAACTTCATGGGGAACGGGGTCAACCTTGCCGGGTGTGTTTCAGTTTTCACAGTTAAACAGCAGTTTCGTACAGTCACAGTTGAAA
>CANRJF010000091.1 GCA_947630855.1 uncultured Lachnospiraceae bacterium | reverse complement strand
GAAATCACACAGGGTTATCTGACCATAGAAGCGGCAGTGCTATCCGAATCCGGGAAGATGCCCCTCCCGGTCTACGATATAGCGTGCCAGTTATAGGCACATCAAACAAAATACGGGCAGGAACACACTGGAAAAGGGATTGCGGAGCGCAGTCCTTTTTTGTATGTAAACGCAAGGAGGATGTAGGAAATGCAGAAATAGCGGATAATTTTGTGGGTATAATTCCCTGTTTGTATGGCATTGGTGGAGGTTGTTTCGGACAAGGCGTTTTACTCCCAAAACTCACGTTAATTATCGTGTGAAAACAAAACGAAAAGGGAAATGAGGATAATTTCTATGCCAGACAATGAAAAACAGAAAGGAGAGCCAACTAATGGACTTTGAATATTTTTATGGGAAACAGAGCAGCCAGTATGCCTTTTACCGCATACCGAAGCAGTTATTTACGGAAGGACAGTTTGATGTGCTGTCAATCGGGGCAAAACTGCTGTATGGAATGATGGTTGACCGCATGGAGCTGTCACAGAAAAACGGGTGGATTGACGGACATGGGAGGGCATACATTTATTTTACTGTTGACGAGGTAAAGGAGAAGTTTCATTGCGCCAATGACAAGGCGATGAAGCTGATAAGGGAACTTGACAACGATAAGGGAATAGGCTTGATTGAGAGCGTCAGGCAGGGATTGGGAAAGCCAAACATCATTTATGTCAAAAACTTCGTAAATGGTTCGCAGGCATAAAGGGAAAGAGACAGTAGAACAGGAAACATTTTTTTGTAACGAAAGATAGAAATGAAGGGATTCCGTCGTAGCAGGCATTGTCCACAATGTAAAGGGAAGGATTTAGGATAGGATTGATATGATTGATTCAGTATGAATATACTCAGTCTAGTTATATCAGTATTGTTACATTCCGGTTTTCGGAATTGCAGAAGTTCAAAAAGCTGACTTCAAGAGTTCCGATTTTCGGAATTCAAGAAGTAAAGGGAATAGATTTCAAGAATTCCGGTTTTCAGAATACAGTAAAAATAGTATAAAAAGGCAATGTTTTGTACAGGGGCATTGTTCTTTTAGATGAATTCATATGGTTCATTTTTTAACTGTTGAAGAAATACACTGGAGGCTTTTGACATAACCTGATACTTTTTCCAAACAATGCAAAGCTCTGCTTCCATTGCGGGAAAAAGAGGTTTAAAACATAGGTTACTGTCCCCTGCCGTGTTGATCAGCCTGTCCAATGCAATCACATATCCAAAGCCTTTTTTTACAAATTGCGCCGCATTGTATATTAAATCATAGGTTGCAGCGATATTGAGTTTGGAAATATCTGTCTTTAACCAATGTAACATTTTCGTATTGATTGAGGACTGATGTGATATGATCAAAGGCTTATCCCATAAATCTTCTGCGCAGATTGTTTCCTTTTCTGCTAATGAACTGTCTTTGCGCATCAATACACCCCATACATCTTTTTGCGGAAGTCTGAGATAATCATATTTGCTTATGTCCGCTTCTCCAACTAACAACCCAAAGTCGATCAAGCCCTTATCCAGTTTTTCCATAACCCGTTCCGCATCGCCGCTGTAAATATGGTAGTGAATAAGAGGGTGCTTTTTCTGTAAATCACAAGCTGCCTGCGCCAAAAAGGAAATACTTTCGGTTTCTCCGCAGCCGATATAAATATCTCCGCCTATGTTCTCATTGGAGGATGTCAGTTCCGCTTTTGTCTTTTCCATTAAATCAACTAATTCCTCCGCACGTTTGCGGAGTAACATTCCGTCCTCTGTCAGCGTAACTTTTTTACTTCCACGAATGAGTAGCTGTTTTCCCAATTCTTCTTCCAAATCTTTTAACTGTCTGGAAAGTGGCGGCTGTGTCATGCGCAGAGCTTCCGCTGCCTTTGTTATGCTTTCTTCTCTTGCAACCGCAAGGAAATACTGTAATACCCGAATATCCAAGTGTAAAACCTCCTTGATCATGTCGTTGTCTTTACAATAACAGAAAAGGCCATACTTTTCAAGTATGAAACGCTATTCCATATATGTATTTGATATTAGATTTTAAAACCATTATGATAATAACCGGAGGTGGATTGTTATGAAGGATATAGAAAATAGGGTAAATTTAAGTGCATATAAAAAAGAAATGAAAGAAGTATTGCAAAGGATCGTGAAAGCAATGCCAGCATATAAGGAACTGCTTTTTTTTGTGAAATGCGTTGTCAACCACTATCTTACAGACCTTGAAAAAAATAAAGCAGATATTGTTGTGATCGGTTCCAACATTCCGGAGGAATTAGTCCTTGTGTCGGGTAAGATGCCATACTGGATTTTGGGTGGAAGCAGGGTAAGTTCCATGTGGGCGGATGACATTGTGCCGAGGGACACTGATCCGGTCAGCAGGTCGGGGCTTGGATATATCCTTTCCGGTTTTGCGGAAAAATCATTGATTTTGATACCTTTGGTCAGTGACAGCACAAGAAAACTTGCTTATATCCTGAAATCAAGGGGATTAAAGGTACATACCTTTCATTTTCCACCAGTGAAAGACGCTGAGTCACTTTTGGAATGGAGGCGGCAGTACGAATTGTGCCGGGATGCAGTTGCGCTGCATTTGAAAAGACCGTTGACAAAACGGGTTCTGCAAAAATCGCAGGAACAAATTCTGATGGTAAAAAGACAGATACAGGATTTTATGGAAATATCACAGAGTACGATGAGCGGAAGCAGCAGAATGTTCATTTTAGGCAGCTATTATTGTACGGATAATCTTTCGGAATGGAGTTTTCAATTGGAATGCCTGACGGCAAGATTGCGAAAAGAACAAAAGCATCAGAACAATGAAAAGAGTAAAGTCCTGCTGCTTGGTTCTCCGGTTTATTTTCCCAATTACAAAGTTCCGTTTCTGATTGAGGAAGCCGGGCTTGAACTATTCCTGCAGGCGGATTATACAACGCTTTCCATGCAGGGGTGTATAGGATTTGAATCAATGCAGAAAGAGCTTGCGCCAAATACTTTTTATGGGCATGATACTTCTCCTGCTTATGTAAAAAACAATTCGCTGTATGAGCGCATTTTAAAATTGCTCACGGAAAAAGAGATAGACGGTGTTGTTTATCATGTCCTGAAAGGGCAGATTGAGTATGACTTTGAATTGGGGCGTTTTGAGGAGTTGTTTGAAAAGCTGGATATCCCGGTGTTCCGGCTGGAAACAGATTATAACTATCAGGATATAGAACAGCTTCGTATCCGCTTGGAGGCATTCTCGGAAATTCTGAACCAGCGCAGATACAGAAGATTTGGAAAGGAAACGGTGGCAATGTGAAATCAAAGATTCAAATATCGCAAGATATGGAAAGGATGTGGTTAGTAAAATGAAAGGCAGAAAAATAGGGACAGCGGTTGTATGTGCCGTCTGTGCATTTATGATTATGTCAGCTTTTTTTGCAAAGGATTTTGTCCTGTATGACTTTCATATGAATGTTCCAGATTACCAATATGCAAAAACGGAAAAAGAAAAACCATTGTCCGCAGATACGTCTGTATGGTTTTCCTATGGTGATGTGGGAAAGGCAGTTTATTACGGGATAAATGAGGAAATACAGGAAGAAAGCCTGACAGTCTATGCACTTACGCAGACGGGAGAGGTTTCTGTAACCAATGGAAATGAAAATCCAATCAAACAGGATTCATTGGGACATTTTATTGCAGCACTGCCTATGGCAGAGCTGGATATAGACGGAGATGGAGAGATAGAGAAGGTCTATGACTTTGCACGGGCAGATTTGGGGCTGAATGCCTTTAACCCTGCACCCCAGAGATTTCTGACAAAGGAAATTCCGTTTGAGCTGGTGTTTGCAGAACGCAAGTATATCATGGTCTATTACGAAAATGAGATTCTTAAAGATGCGGAGGTTCTTGTGACCTCTTATAACGGAGAACAAAAAAGATACCGGACAGACGGACACGGGTGGATTCAGGGACTTCCCAACAGGGATATACGGGAGGGATTTACTGCCGTCTATTCCCCGGACGGAAAACTTGTGTACCGTATGCAGTACGCATTAGAGGATTATCCATATTTCTCAGTGCATTTTTGGAAAGCGCATTTGCCGTTAGTGGTGATTTTTGCTTTGGCTGGCATTGGTATTGCAGCCATTTATTTGATACGGAACCGCATAGAAAAACACAATCCGGCTTACGCAATTTATTCCAGAGAGCGTGTAGGGATCTATCTGGGTACGTTACATCAGAAAACAAATTCCAAATTTCTATTTGTCCGGTGGCTGTGCCTGTTTACAGGTATGTTCCTGTGGACATATGCCGGAAAGTTAATTCATCAGGGACAGATATTAAATGAAATTTCCATACCTGTATTCAGTTGTCCGTTTAACTTGGATCAGGTGGTGGAAGTGCCTTGTTATTACCTGTCGCATCTTCCGGCTCTGTTTGGAAGATTTGGCGCAGATTTTCCTGTGCGTAATATGATATATGCGGTTATGTTTTTAGCGACAACACTTTTGTGCTTTATCTTTTTTGGCCGTATTCTTTGTGGTTTCCTTTGTCCGGCAGGTCTTTTGCAGGATTTAATGGATAAGCTGCGGCAGGCATTACATATTCGCCCAATTGTGGTTACGGATAGGATAAACCGCTTTTTGCAGCCAATTAAATGGGTGTGGATAATACTGTTTTTGGGGTTTGCCTTTACAGGAGGAGATTTCTGTGACATCTGCCCGCTGAAAGGATTTACAACCGCACAAGGCGGCTATTGGACAAATTTATATCTTGGCGGCTTTTTTGCGATAGTAATTTTGACAGGCAGTTTTTTCATCAAACGCTTTTGGTGCATTATCTGCCCAATGGGGTATCTGATGGGACTTTTCAAACGCTTTAATTTGTTCAAACTCAAAAAAGACTGTACTTCCTGCACGGAATGCGGAGCCTGCTATCATGCCTGCCCGATGCGGATTAAAAGTATTTACACGGAAAGGGACAAGGAAAATGTGCAGACAGTTGACTGTATGATGTGTGGAGAGTGTATCCATAAATGTCCGGAGGATAATGCGTTATCCATGACTTTTTGCGGAAAAACGATTTATAAATCATCAAGGGAAACCTTTATGTCTAAATTCTCCGGAAAAAAGGAGGGGTAAGTTATGTCAGAGTCAAGTGAGATAAACGGGCGGCAGCGGGAATTATTTATAAGAAAGTCTACAAGGGTGGCGGCATCGTACCTGAAACGTGCAAAAGCACTTTCTGAAATGCCGGATGCCGCAAAGCCTTTTTTTGATGTGTTGGAAAATACATACGTTAAATTAGCAGACATACAGAAACCGGAAGATATGAAAAGTATTGGAACTTTATGTGTCATGGTTCCGGCAGAGCTTGTTTATGCCGCAGGCGCTATGCCTGTACGTCTGTGTTCCGGCAGTTATACAGCGTATTCTATCGGGGACGATTATATTCCCCGTGATGCCTGTCCTTTGGTGAAGGCAGTTATGGGCTTTGGTAAGATTAAGGCGCTGCCTGCATTTGATAACTGCTCTTTGTTGGTTGCACCTGTGACCTGCGACTGTAAAAAGAAACTTGCCGGAGTGATTGACTCCGTGAAAGATACCATACCGCTTCATATCCCTCCGCTGAAAAAAGATGATGCCGACACAGAGGTTTTTCTGAAAGAGCTGTACCGGCTGATACCGCTGCTTGAAAAAGAAACGGGAAAACAGGTCACGGCAAAGTCCTTGGCAGAAGGGATTAACATGGTCGGAAACGCACAGTATGAGATGTCGGAGTTTTTGAAATACCGCAGGCATGATCCGGCACTGATGAGCGGGACACAGGTAATGTCAGTGATGAATGCCTATTCTTATATGCCTGTCAATATGTGGGCAAAGCAGATGCACAGATTGAATGAAGAATTGAAGCTGCGGTTGGGGCAGGGGCATTTTGTGAGCAGGAAAAACCAGCCACGTATTCTCGTGACAGGTTCGCCTATTGCTTTTCCAAACATTAAGGTTCCGCTTCTGATTGAAGAAATGGGAGGGGTTCTTGCTGCAGATGAAACCTGCATGGGAGAGCGTGGATTATATGATCCGGTATCGGTCATTGATGCCAGTTTTGACGGTATGATGCGTTCTCTTGCATCAAGATATACAAAGCCCTGTACCTGTCCTGTATTTGTGGATAACAGCCAGCGTATTTACCGGATTAAGCAGATGATAAAAGATAATAAAATTCAGGGAGTCATTTACCATGTGCTGCGTGGCTGTCTGGTGTATGACTATGAATATCAGCTTATGGAGGATGCGATGGGGAAAATGGATATTCCCATTATCCGTGTGGAGAGTGATTACAATGAGGAAGATGTGGAACAGCTCCGTATCCGCATCGAGGCATTTATTGAACTGATTAAGTTAAAAGAACTGAAAAAGGAGGCGTGACGGCTATGGAAAAATATTATCTTGGACTGGATGGCGGTTCCACTTATCTGAAAGCCGCCCTTATGAAAGATAAGAAAGTAGTTGGAACTGTGGTATATCCTACGGGAATTGATAATAACGGGGTGGCAAAGAAAATTGTGGCAGCCCTGTGTAAAAAATACGGCATCAGCCGGACAGATATAGGTTACATCATGGCTACCGGATACAGCCGCAAAATTCTTGAAGTTGCCGATGATGATATTTCGGAGATTACGGCTCATGCTTATGGGGTGCGGGTAACTGCGCCGCAAGGATACCGTCCGGGCATGGTCATTGATATTGGCGGGCAGGACAGCAAGATTATTTATCTTGATGCAAATTATAACGTAAAAAATTTTACCATGAATGACAAATGTGCTGCAGGAACGGGGAAGTTTATGGAGGTCATAGCACAGATTCTGGAAACAACGATTGATCAGGTCGGACCGCTTTCTTTGGAAAGTACGGCACCGTGTGACATCAACAGTACCTGTGTGGTATTTGCACAGTCGGAGGTGATTTCACTTGTGGCAAGAAAGGTTGACAGGCGTGACATTTTGGCGGGAATGCATTTGTCGATGGCAAAGCGGATTATAAAAATGATGAAGAAGTCAGAAAAGGGCGGTGATATTTTAATGACGGGCGGTGGGGCGCTGAATACGGGCATACACCGGGCTTTTGAGGAAGAAATGCTGAAAGATGTTTATGTTGCAAAATATCCGCAGTTTAACGGTGCGGTTGGCGCAGCTTTGATTGCCAGTGAGCGAGGTGGGATATGAATACTTCTTTGCTTATTCCGGCGCTTACAAGCGCTGTTTCCGTCGGTCTTGGATGCGGAACCTGCTGCAGCCCGGTTATCAGCACGTTTCTCTCTGCCTATGTGGTATCCCATTCAGGCGGTGTGAAAAAAGGGATTTTGTCATTTATTAGTTTCTTTTTTGGCAAGATGGTCAGTGTTTCCTTGATGTGTATGATTGCCGCACTGGTCAGCAGACAGTTTATCAGTGACAGCGGTTATATTGGTTCTTTTAATCTGCGGCTGTTTTCGCAGGCGGCTATGAGTGTGATTGGAATGATTTTAACAATTCGATGGTTTTTGGAACTGAAAAAGCAGAGAAAGTGCAGTGGCTGTAAAGAATGTGGAAAAACGGTTGGGAAGTCAGGATTTGTACCAATGCTTGCAGCAGGCTTCACTTATGGCATGACACCATGCGCCCCTCTTTTGCTGATGATTGGTTATTGTTTTACACTTCCGGTGTCTTTGGCGGGAATGACTGGCGTTGCCTTTAGCCTTTCCAGTATGGTAAGCCCTGTTTTGCTGTTGGTTGTGGTAACAGGTGCGCTTTCAAAGAAAATGGGAAGGGAGATACCGGATGCAGTAAAGTGGTTTCGTTTGGCATCTTATGTTGTATTGATGGTGATGCCGTTTTTTCTTATATCAGGCACTCCATTCTAATGGAGAGTCTGGTATTAGCTATAAATACTTTTTAGGTATAGGAGATAATATTTTATATGTATTTGATATTTTGGCTGCGGCGAATTAAAATTAGAGAAAGAGCAAATATAAAAGAAAATATTTTCAAATTTGCTCTCGGAGGGTGAGAGATGGCGGAAGCAAATGATGTGTTTGGGAGCATTTACCAAAATTTAATTGACGCAGGCTGTAACCAGCAGACGGCAGAGCAATGTATGGTCTTTGCAAAGGAAGGTCGGTTTACGGATATGATGCCGATACTTGTAAGGCATAGGAAGGCTTTGCTTGGTTCCCTGCATGAGAGTCAGAAGCAGATAGACTGTCTTGATTATTTGCTTTATAAATTAAAAAAACAATAACAGGTCAAAGGAGATAAGAGAATGGAAAACAAAGACAGCAGGAGTACAACAATACCGAAAATTGCATTAGGGGCTTGGTCTTGGGGTGCAGGAGCCGCCGGAGGGGATCAGGTATTTGGAAATCATTTATTCGAGGCGGAGTTAAAGCCTGTGTTTGAGAAAGCAATGGAATGTGGACTGAACCTGTGGGATACGGCAGCGGTTTACGGGGAAGGGACATCGGAACGTATTCTTGGCAGTTTTGTGAAAGATGAGCGTCGGGACAGCATTATTCTGTCTACGAAATTTACACCGCAGATTGCCAGCGATTCACCTGATGCCATGCAGGAGATGATTAACGGAAGCAAAGAGCGTCTTCATACGGATGTGATTGATGTTTACTGGATACACAATCCGATGGATGTTGAAAAATGGACGCCGGATTTAATTCCGCTGGCAAAAAGTGGACAGATTAAGACAATCGGCGTTTCCAACCACAACCTTGCAGAGATAAAAAGGGCAAATGAAATTCTTGCGGCAGATGGTTTGAAAGTTTCTGCGGTGCAGAACCATTACAGCCTGTTACACCGTTCTTCGGAGCGTGCAGGTATCCTTGATTACTGTAAGGAAAATGGAATTACATTCTATTCTTACATGGTGTTGGAACAGGGGGCGCTTACCGGACGGTACAGTGAAGAAAATCCATTCCCGGAGGGAACCGGAAGGGGAGAGGCTTATAACCCGTATCTGAAAGAACTGACAGCCTTGATTGATGAACTGAAAATCATAGGGACACGTTTTGATGCCAGTCCTGCGCAGGTTGCGACGGCATGGGCGATTGCAAAAGGCACACTCCCGATTATCGGAGTGACAAAGGTGGGGCAGGTTGAGGAAGCTGCAAAAGCAGCACAGATTGTACTGACTGCTGATGAGATCAGCCGCTTGGAAAGGCTTGGTGATGAAACGGGTGTCCACACGCTTCGTGAGTGGGAAAAGGAGATGTAGACCGTGACAGTAAAAGAAGTGATAGATGGCTTTCGGGAAGGAGCAGAAGAAAATGCCGAGCGTGATGCGTATGCAAACGAGCTTTTTCAGGAGGCAATTCGCATTGGAATGGAACTTAACACAAAGTACTATACACCAGAGGAACTTCAGGAGATTATGGGCAGGCTGACGGGAAAAAAAATTGATGATACCTTTCGTATGTTTCCCCCGTTTTATACAGATTTTGGAAAAAATATCACAATTGGGAAAGATGTCTTTATCAATTCAGGATGCCATTTTCAGGATCAGGGTGGAATTGAAATCGGGGACGGTACATTGATTGGTCATAATGTCGTGCTGCCAACAATCAACCATGACCTGAACCCAAAGGAAAACCGGAAAAATCATTATGCACCAATCAAGATTGGCACCCATGTATGGATTGGCTCTAACGCAACCATATTGCCGGGAGTGACGCTTGGCGATTATGCGGTGGTTGCGGCGGGAGCCGTGGTGGCACGGGATGTTCCTGCCATGACGGTAGTGGGAGGTGTTCCTGCGAAAGTGCTGAAAGTAGTTAAGGAATTGTCCGGGACAATTCCCACGGAAGAAAAGGAGGAGCGGTATGAAACGGCTGTATAATCTTGTATTGGCTTGTCTGCTTATCGCTTCATTATCAGCCTGCGGAAAGCAGGCGGGGACAGATTCCTCTGCGGATAAAGTATCAAAGGAATCTGGGCAGACAGAAAGTATAGAAACAACAGAACAGCAGCCGTCAGTAGCATCGGAAACCGCACAGACTGAGGTACAGACGGAAAGCAATCTGACTGACGGGCAGGAACAGCAGACACAGGGAGGTGGTAATACAGTGACGGGAGATATTTCTTTTGACTTTGAAACAAAGACGGTTTTATTGAACAGTGGGTATGAAATGCCCATATATGGGATTGGCACATACAGCCTGACAGGGGATACCTGTGTGGAGTCTGTCTCGGCAGCATTAAACAGCGGCGTCCGTCTGATTGACACTGCCTATATGTACCATAACGAGGAAAGCGTGGGGGAGGCGGTCAGGAATTCTGGCATACCGAGGGAGGAAATCTTTGTTATCACAAAGCTGTACCCGAATCAGTTTTCCGATGCGGAAGCTGCGATTGAAGAGGCACTTGCCAAATTAGATATAGACTACATTGACATGATGCTGCTCCACCACCCCGGAACAGGCGATGTGGAGGCTTACCTTGCGATGGAAAAGGCAGTTGCCGATGGTAAAATCCGCTCGCTTGGTTTATCAAACTGGTATGTGGAAGAACTGGAGGAATTTTTACCGCAGATAAACATTACCCCAGCTCTGGTGCAGAATGAAATACACCCGTATTATCAGGAAAATGATGTAATCCCGTATATTCACAGCCTTGGGATTGTGGTGCAGGGCTGGTATCCGCTTGGCGGCAGAGGGTATACGGCAGAACTGCTTGGGAATGAGGTGATTTCAGAAATTGCAACAGCACATGGGAAGTCATCGGCACAGGTTATTCTCAGATGGAATCTGCAAAAGGGTGTTGTAGTCATTCCCGGTTCCAGCAATCCTGATCATATTCAGGAAAATACGGAATTGTTTGATTTTGAATTGACAGAAGAGGAAATGGAGCGTATCAATGCCCTCGACCGTGGCGAGAAGCATGACTGGTATTAAGAGATTTGTAAAGTGGAGGTACTATATGAAAGTTTTAGCGATTAATGGCAGTGCAAGAAAGGACGGAAATACAGCAATCCTTATCAATACAGTATTTGAGGAATTGCATAAGGCAGGGATTGAAACGGAGATGGTGCAGTTTTCCGGAAAAATGATTGAACCATGCAAGGCTTGTTGGGCTTGCGGTGGGAGAAAAAACTGTGTGCATAAAAAGGATATGTTTCAGGAAATCTTTGAAAAGATGACGCAGGCAGACGGAATAATCCTCGGTTCGCCGGTTTATACAGCAAATATTTCTGCGAATATGCAGGCATTTTTAGAACGGGCATCAGTAGTGGCAGATATGAACAGGAGTGAGAATCTACTTCAATATAAAGTTGGTGCGGCTGTTACAGCAGCACGCAGGGGCGGTGCATTGAATACACTTGATGCAATGTATCATTTCTTTATGCTGCAAAATATGTTTGTGGTTGGTTCTTCTTATTGGGCAATGGCTTATGGACAAATGCCGGGGGATGTTTATAAAGATGAAGAAGGTCTTGACACTATGAGAAATCTTGGTCAGAATATGGCATATTTGCTGAAAGCACTGGCGGAAAGGCGGAATGGTTAATGAGAAGAATCGTCAGTCTATTACTTTCTTTTGCTATGTTGTTTGCCCTGACAGCCTGCGGTAAGTCTGCTGCATCTGAAAAGCAAAAGGAAACACAGCCTGCCGTGCAGAAAACAGATGAACAGTCTGAAACATCTCAGAATGGAACAGAGGCGGAAAC
The DNA here is from genome assembly GCA_947630855.1 of uncultured Lachnospiraceae bacterium. Taxonomy (GTDB): domain Bacteria; phylum Bacillota; class Clostridia; order Lachnospirales; family Lachnospiraceae; genus Roseburia_B. The sequence continues at coordinate 3,488 of CANRJF010000091.1, read as the reverse complement.
AGAAAAACAGCAGGATTGCAGAGCATACAGGACGCGAGGATATGTGTAGCCACTATGTAAGTGCGCCATGATGTGCCTGCTTTTGAAAAAAGCAAAGACACGGAGCGATAAGGATCTGACAAAATGCACAGCAGTTGTGCGGGGCGATGAAGCATATCCGTGATAATGATACTTCTGAAATCTGATAAAGGTTTCAGTCATAAAATGACGGTGCGATTCCGATGTGGGCAGCGTAATGACCTGCCACCTGTATGTGAAATTATTGGATTACAGAGCAAAAGAAAAAGAAAGGGGATTTGTAATTTTTTTGGATTGTAAAAAAACAGCGCAAGGGCAGTTATGGACGTAATAGTTTGTAACTGTCCTTTTTGCGTTTGAAGGGAGGAAACCGAAACGGGTAACAAGAAAAAATATTGAGGAAATCGTGGGAAAAACGGTTTAATTCTGTGGGCGGTCATGCTATAATATGGATAGTGTGTTCCGCCCTTTTATGGAGGCAGGAAGATGAAAGGGAATGGAACAAAAATCACAGCTTTATATTGCAGACTGTCACAGGACGACGGGAATATCGGGGACAGCATGAGTATACCTAAATTCATTTTTTACGCATTGGGATATGCAATAGAGCGTGTCCTGTCCATGAGCAGGAAAGGCATAAATGGCTTTTATACGAAAAAAGTCAAATCACAACAATTGAATTTGTTTGAACACTTTAAAATAGGGGATACCGGGGCATTTGCGTTTTAAAAATGGGGAAAGTCAAATTAAGGAGTTTGTATGGAAATGAGCATAGAAATGTGTTATCTTTAATTATATAGATAATTGGACAGCGGGGTTCAAGAGGAAATAAGATGAAATGATTCTGATTTGCCGGAGAAATATATGGATTTTACGGATTTTGTTTTCTGGATTAATATAGTGATATTTTTGCTGCTTCCATATTATTTAAGAATTTTCATACTGGATTTTAGAAAAACCAGATGGCATATAGTTTTTTGGTTAGGTATACACTTGGGAATGACCGTTATCAGCTATTTGTATCTGAATGAATGGTGGTCTTGGCCGTTATTACTGCTGTTTTTGTGTGGAGGATATTTCATTTGTTCCTATATTTTTTACGTTAGGGATAAAAAGTTTTCCTTATGAATTGTGTGTAATTTTTGTTAACCAGCACTATGGTTTTATCTATGCTCTGGCAGACAGAGAGCAGAACAAATTTGTTTATGTAGAATTGCAGTTTTGTAATGGGTTTACGGATATCAATTATGAAAAGATAATAGATGCGCAGTATTTACCAGAAGGTATGGATATAAAATAGGGGATGAAGGAATGAGAAAATATATTAGATATTTTATTAGTATTATAATTGCGTTTATTTTCTTAGAATTAGTAGGAAAAAGAATAAACCTTACTCTTTTGAGATTGTTTTTGACCTTAATGATATGCATAATAATGAATGCATTAATGGATTTTTTATTAAAAAAAACGGGGAATAAAAATGAATAGGAAGGGAAAAGTAATTTGTTTAATAATTGTTTTTATAGCGTTATGTGCGTTGTTATTAGCAGTATGCATGAGAAACATGTATGCACACTGGTCAGATGATTTGGAAGGATGGCATTACAATGACAATTAAAATAACCAATTTTAGACTATGGCGAATAAAAAAAGTATTAGTTCTGTTATGCTGTTTAACTTTAAGTCTGATACTGTTATTTGTTTGTAAAAATGATAAATTAGCCACACTATTTATCATATTTGGATTGCTTTTTTATGATTTTTTAGTAAGCCAGCCCTTCGTTTCTGACAATTCTTCAGTCATTCATGTATTACCAGGAGAAAATGAGATAATAGTGAAAGGAATAAAAAAGGAAATTTGTATTAAGAAGGAAAATATTACTAAAATAGAAACAAAAGATATTTACTATGGTGGGAAATGGCTGAATGTTATAGGAAAAAGGCTAATCGTATATACGGAAGAGAAGAAATATAAATTTGATTTTGAAATTTGTGATGATAAAGAATTGTCGGAGAAAGTGCAAAATTTCGGAATTGAAAATTTGCAATATATTCAACTAAAAAATTTATTAGAAAGATATTGCAGTAAGTTGGCTTAAAGAAAGGATTAACACGATAGTATATTATGTGATTTGGATTATGAGGAAGAAGTATGGATAAAAGCAAGAAGAAAATGCTGATTGTTTATGCGGCGGGTATGACCATTATACCTGTTGCATTATCGTTCGTTTTTGATGATTTGGTTTTGATTAATTTTTGTGTGTATTTGCTGCTTGTGTACTATACGTTTAAATTTTTTAAAACAGACATCAAAGATAATTTAAAGCAGATAAATAAGAAGATGTTTCTTCCATATTTTTTGGCAGGACTTTTTTTAGGATATGTTTATTATAAAGAAAAAAATTTTATAGTTTCTTTTGGAATACATAGTATTTACAATTTACTTTGTTTAATTTTATTTGGTTAAGGGGGGTTATGCTTACATTAATATATGCGTTGTTGAAAGCAGGAGCATAATACTATGAATTTGCGTTTTTTTGTTTTTTTGATATCGGCAATAGCCAGCTATTTATTATTATTAATAAGTTTAGGCATAAAAATATATTTGAAATCTAGCGGTAAAACTAAAACAAGTGAATTATATGAGGATTTGATAATTCATCATATTAGGTTGATTGAGGATAAATATTTGGTTGTGAAAGGAAGAAGATATGCTTATCATCCAATTTCAAATACGGTCGAGATGGAAGAAAAGGGTGAGTATACTTTGTTAGATTTATTTAAAATATTCCATGAAATTTCTCATGCGGATGATTATTTATCTAAGTACTTTCACATAGCAAAAACTATATATTCTTGTGTGTGTTTTCCGGCTTATGTTTTAGTAATGCTGTTTTGTGATACACCAGTAAATTGGAAAATGAATTTGAGTATATTTATGGTGGTATTAGCAGTTTTTAAAACATTTATTTTGTATTACAATGAAAAGAAAGCGAGTGATAAAGCATTTGGTGCATTAATAACACTTGCTGACATGAAAGATGCTGAATTGCAGAGGGTTAGGCGAAATTATATTTGGGCATATAGGTCTCAAACAATGGAAAGTATGGTTTTTATACCCGTGATTACGATGATTTTATCTGTTATTTACTGAATTGATTGTATTCCTATATAGTAAAATCAAAGCTTTTTATTTGAGTTAAAAATGCAGTTCTTATGAGTATGCATTGCTGGATGCAGAACAGAAAATTATTCATTATATAAATTACGCCCCCTGCCATTTTCAGGCAGGGGGTTTGACTTATCTTACCGTCTTAATAGCAGCCTCCACAAACCCCTTAAACAGCGGATGGGGACGATTGGGCCTGGATTTTAATTCCGGGTGTGCCTGCGTGGCAATAAACCAGGGATGGTCAGAAATCTCAATCATCTCCACAATCCTGCCATCCGGGGAAATGCCGCAAAGCTTC